>JAFDWM010000017.1 GCA_018268455.1 Actinomycetota bacterium
GAGAGCACGATGTCGCGGTCGACGGCGAGGTAGTTCTGCCCGTTCGGGTTGTAGATCTTCGCGGTCGGGAAGAACGCGTCCATGCCGAAGGTGCGCGCCTCGTCCGGGATGATCGGGACGATCCGCTTGCCGAATTCGGGATCCCGCATGAGGTCCTTCAGCACCCGCACGAACGCCATGGTCGTCGCGGCCTGCTGCTTGCCGGATCCGCGCGCCGCCACCTCGTACGCCTTGGCGTCGGGCAGCGCGATCTCGCCCGCGGCGTGAGGACGCCGCTCCGGCAGGTAGCCGCCGAGCGCGGCACGGCGCTCCTGCATGTACCGGATCTCCGGGGCGTCGGCGCCGGGGTGGTAGTAGGGCGGCTCGTAAGGGTTCGCCTCGAGCTGCTCGTCGGTGATCGGGACGCGCAGGTGGTCGCGGAAGTCCTTGAGGTCCTGCAGCGTCATCTTCTTCATCTGGTGCGTGGCGTTGCGCGCCTCGAACCGGGGGCCGAGGCCGTAGCCCTTGACCGTCTTGACCAGGATGACCGTGGGCTTGCCGTTGTGCGCGAGCGACTGCTGGTAGGCCGCGAACACCTTGTGGTAGTCATGGCCGCCGCGCTTCAGGCCCCAGATCTGCTCGTCCGTGAGGTGCTCGGCGAGCGCGAGGGCGCGCGGATCCCGGCCGAAGAAGTTCTTCCGGATGAACGCGCCGGACTCGCCCTTGTACGTCTGGTAGTCGCCGTCGACCGTGGTGTTCATGACGTTCAGCAGGGCGCCGTCGGTGTCGCGGGCGAGCAGGTCGTCCCACTCCCGGCCCCACACCACCTTGATCACGTTCCAGCCGGCACCGCGGAAGAAGCCCTCGAGCTCCTGGATGATCTTGCCGTTTCCGCGCACGGGGCCGTCCAGGCGCTGCAGGTTGCAGTTCACGACGAAGGTGAGGTTGTCGAGGCGGTCGTTCGCGGCCAGCTGCAGCAGTCCGCGGCTCTCCGGCTCGTCCATCTCGCCGTCACCGAGGAACGCCCAGACGTGCTGGTCGCTGGTGTCCTTGAGTCCGCGGCCCTGGAGATAGCGGTTGGCCTGGGCCTGATAGATCGCGTTCATCGGGCCGATGCCCATCGACACGGTCGGGAACTCCCAGAACTCCGGCATGAGGCGCGGGTGCGGGTACGAGCTCAGCGCGTGCCCCTCGCGGGATTTCTCCTGCCGGAACCCGTCGAGGTCCTCCTCGGTGAGCCGGCCCTCCATGAAGGCGCGCGCGTACATGCCCGGGGAGGCATGCCCCTGGAAGTAGATCTGGTCGCCGCCGCCGGGGTGGTCCTTGCCCCGGAAGAAGTGGTTGAAGCCGACCTCGTACAGGGTCGCGGCGCCCGCGTAGGTGGAGATGTGGCCGCCGACGCCGATGCCGGGGCGCTGCGCACGGTGCACGAGGATCGCGGCGTTCCAGCGCATCCAGGCGCGGTAGCGGCGCTCGAGTTCCTCATCGCCGGGATACTCGGGCTCGTCTGCGGCGGCGATCGTGTTGATGTAGTCGGTCGTCGCGTTCGGCTCGTCGACGACGCCGGCACGGGCGGCCAGCGCGCGGGCGATGTGCTCGCCCCGCTCCGGTCCGCGCTGCGCGACCAGCGCATCCAGCGACTCGAGCCATTCGGCGGTCTCTTCGGGGTCGTGATCCACGGTGTCGGATCCTGCGACGAAGCTGCTCTGTTCGTGCATCTTCGGCCTTTCTGTGAGAAGTATTGGTGGGGCTGTCGTTGTCGGCAGCGCCGGTCGGGACGTCAGTGGGCGTCGAGCCAGTGGGAGTCGAGTCAGTGGGAGTCGAGGGAGTGACGATGAGCGAGCGCATCGCCGTGGTGACGGGTGCCGGATCCGGGATCGGACGCGCCGTGGCGCACGCCATGCTGGCAGCGGGATTCCGGGTGGCGCTCGCGGGCCGGCGCGAGGAGGCACTGCGCGAGACGGCGGCCGGGGCGCCGGGAGCCGCAGGCGACGGCGGCGTGCACCCGAACGCCCTCGTGGTGCCGACCGATGTGACGGTGGAGAGCGAGGTCGACGCGCTGTTCGCCGCCGTCGTCGGCGCCTGGGGCCGTGTCGACGTGCTCTTCAACAACGCCGGCGCCTTCGGCCCCGCGGTCTCCGCCGCCGACATCGAGCTGGCCGACTGGGAGCGCACGCTCGCCGTGAACGTCACGGGTGCGCTGCTGTGCGCGCGTGGCGCGATGCGCGTGATGCGCGATCAGGATCCGCAGGGCGGACGCATCATCAACAACGGATCCATCTCCGCCCAGGTGCCCCGTCCGCAGTCGGTCGCGTACGCCGTGACCAAGCACGCGATGACCGGCCTCACCCGCTCGATCGACCTCGACGGGCGCCCGTACCGCATCGCCTGCGGTCAGATCGACATCGGCAACACCCGCACCGAGATCATGGACGCTCTCGGCGTCGGATCCGGCGCCCTGCAGGCCGACCTCACCCGCAAGGTCGAGCCGACCTTCGCGCTGGCCGACGCGGCGCGCACCGTGCTGCTCATGGCCGAGCTGCCCCTGGAGGCGAACATCGGCGCGCTCACGATCGCCGCGAGTGGGATGCCGTTCGGCGGCCGCGGCTGACAGGCCGGGGTGCGCGGTCATGACAGACCTCCTCGTCCTGTGGATCGGGTTCTGATCGGGTGTGGGCTGCGTGGGGCGGATCCGGGTGTCTGCGACGCAGGGGCGGGACCCGGCTTGCCGGATCCCGCCCCTGCTCCGCACTGGAGTGCTGCGTCTGCGATGTCACCGCGTCAGCGGCGCACGGCGCTCGTTCAGCAGAAGCCGGCGATGCCGTCCCACGACCAGTGGTCGGTGTCGGCGCCCTCGCGGAGGAATGCGGCCTCGATCAGGCCGTACGGGCGGTCTGCGGCGAAGAACACCTCGTTCGGGTTCTCCAGGCCGAACGGCGACAGGTCGACGACGAAGTGGTGGCTGTTCGGGGTGGAGAAGCGGATCTCGTCGATCTCGGGGTGCGCCTCGAGCACGGACTCCGCCATCTCCTTCAGCGTGTGCTGCAGGGCGTAGGAGTAGTTCTTCGAGAAGCCGGCGAGGAGCAGTCGACGCACGTCGGCGAAGGTCTCGTTGAAGTCGATGTCGTTGCGGTTGTAGCGCCACTTGGCCGTCACGGAGGTGGCGAGGATCCGGTCCTCGGTCTCGGGCAGCGTCGTGTACTTGTCCTTCGGGTAGCCGACGAAGCCGCTCTGCGTCGACTTGAGCACCTTGAGGTCCTGCAGGCCCGCGATGACGGTGGTGTCGTCGCCGTCGATCTGCACCACGGCGGTGCGGGTCTCGGTGCCGCCGCGCACGAACGAGTGGTCGTGGGGACCGTTCTCGCCCTCGATGCGCTGCCAGGTGTACTGCTCGGCCTCCCAGCGACCACCGGTCACCCAGCCGAACTCGCCGGTGAAGTGGTTGCCGAGGCGGATCAGGTACTCCTCGGGGCTGCCGACGCCGGCCTTGGCGAAGGCGTAGATCGTGTTCTTCTGCGTGTCGGTGGGAACGCAGTGCGCGTTGTCACCCTCGAAGTGCACCGCGTCGAAGTCGCCGCGCAGCTGCGAGGTGACGTTCAGGTCTTCGATCTCGTGGCGGTCGGTGTCGCGTGTGATGCGGACGACGCGGACCTCGGCCTTGCCGTACTGGTTCTTGCCCAGGATGATGTTGGTCATTTTCGATTCCTCTTAGCTTCCTCGATAGGTGGAATAGGCGAACGGGCTGAGCAGGAGGGGCACGTGGTAGTGCGCCTGCTCGGTGTCGACCTGGAAGGTCAGCACCACCTCCGGGAAGAAGGTGTCCGTCTTGATGCCGGCGAAGTAGGCCGCGGTGTCGAACCGGAGGCGGTATGCACCGCTCTCCAGCTTCTCCGGGCCCAGCTCTTTCACCCGCCCGTCAGCATCGGTGAAGCCCGAGCCGATCCCGATCCACGCATCGCCGTCGCGGGCTTCGAGCACGACGGCGACACCGGGCGCCGGGCGCCCGAGAGTGGTGTCCAGGATGTGGGTGGTCACGTGGGAGACGCTCATGCGCTTGCTCCTTCGGTCTCGATGGCACCGGCCAGGCGCAGGGCTGCGATCTCGCGCAGCTGCTGGCCGATCACGACGAGCTCCTGCTCGTCGGTGTTGCCCAGGCGCTGCTGCAGCAGGGCGAGGATCTCGTCGGCCGTGCGGCCGGCGGCGCGCACCAGGTAGACGCGGTCGAACTTCGCCTCGTACTCCTTGTTGCCGGCGGCGAGGGCCGCGGCGGATGAGGCGTCGACGCCGGCCTGCTCGCGCCGCGAGTGCGCGGCCTCCGCGGTCGCGCCCTTCGCGCTCTCCCCGATGCGGGGGTGGTGCGCCAGGGCCCCGTCGATCTCGGCCTCGGTGAAGGCGGATCCGGCGGTCAGCGCGGCATCGGAGATCGCGGCGACGGAGGCGTACGGCCGTCCGTCCACGATTGCGTCGATCCAGCGCGGAACGTCCAGTGCGGGCTTGACGAGGGCGATCGCTTCGTCGCGGGCGATGGCGTTGAACTCTGTGAGCAACATCTTCGATCCTCAGCGATGCTGGCATCCGGCGTGTAGATGGATACGGATCCGCGCGATCTTCAGATCAGTGCTTACTTCCCGTATGCCGGAACTGTTATTTCAGCATGTGTAAGTAGTGTGCCCGGTTCTCCGGGCGAAGTCAAGTGGTTTCCGCAGGCGATTCTTCCTGGTTGCGGATCCGGATCCGTGCGCCGGATCGGTGCGCCGCTCGCCTGCCGCCGCCTGCCACCGCCTGCGGAGACGGCGAACGCGCCGCCGGTCACCCGACGACGCGTTCTGAGGTCCGATCGTTCCCGGGGCGTCAGACGCCGAGCTCGGCACGCAGGCGGGCGACGTGACCGGTGGCCTCGACGCCGTACTCGGCACGCTGCACGACACCGTCGCCGTCGAGCACGAAGGTCGAGCGGATCACGCCGTCGAAGGTGCGGTCGCCGATGGTCTTCTCGCCCCACACGCCCCAGGCCTGTGCCACGGCGGCATCGGTGTCGGCGAGCAGCGGGAAGGTGAGGCTCTCGGCGTCCGCGAAGGCGCGGATGTCGGCGACCTCGTCGGGCGAGACGCCCAGCACGGCGTAGCCGGCGGCGGCCAGCGACGACAGGTTGTCGCGGAAGTCGCACGCTTCGGTGGTGCAGCCGGGGGTCGCCGCCTTCGGGTAGAAGTAGACGACGACGTTCTTGCCGCGGTAGTCGGCGAGCGCGGTCTTGTTGCCGTCGGCGTCGGCGAGGGTGAAGTCGGGGGCGATGTCGCCCTGGGCGAGAGTGGTCATGGCTTTCTCCTTCGGATGAGGCGGGCTCAGCGCACGGGGAGGACGTCGAACGCCTCCGCGAGCTGCATGATCTTGCGGGCGCGGCCGAGGCGCGGCAGGTCGCTGCCGTCGCGCACGACGAAGCCGCGCGCCTCGAAATCGGCGAGGAAGTCGTACGCCCAGTCGACGTCGGTGCGGGTGGGGCTGATGACCTCGTTCACGACCGGGGTCTGATCCGTCGAGAGGCAGAGCTTGCCGGTCATGCCCATCGACACCGTGACGGCCGACTGCTCGCGCAGGATCGGGTGGCTGGATCCGACCGTCGGTCCGTCGATGGGGCCGGGCAGGCCCCCGGCGCGGCTGGAGATGACGAGGCGGGCACGCGGATAGGCCATGGCCTCGCGGTCGGCGGACATGCCCGTGTCACGACGGAAGTCGCCGCTGCCGAACGCGAGTCGGAACGCGCCCTTGGCGCGGGCGATCTCGGTCGCGTTCTCGATGCCGATCGCCGACTCGACCAGTGCTACGACGGGCACCCTCGCGCCGAGGCGGTTGAACGTGTCCATGACCTGGCCGCCGAACTCGGTCTTGGCCAGCATGACGCCCTGCAGACCGGACGCCGTGCGCAGGGCCTCGATGTCGGCCGCCCAGTGCTCGCTCGTCGCGTCGTTGATGCGCACCCAGCCCCGATGCCCGTCGCGCAGCCAGCGCACGACGTCATCGCGGGCGGAGTCCTTGTGGCTCGCGTCGACGGCGTCCTCCACGTCGAGCACGACGGCGTCGGCGCGCGAGGCCTCCGCGTCGTCGAACGTCTCCGGCCGCGTGGCCGCGACGAGCAGCCAGGAGCGTGCCAGCTCCGGGGCGATCTCGCGCCGGGCGGGCTTGGGCAGCGGAGCGTTCATTTCATTCCGTTCTATGAGAATCAGATTTTGCAATATGGAAAGCGTACCCCGGCGGCGCAGTGCGCGCCAGGCCCCGTGCGTGTCGTGCAACGGTGCATGTCAGCGGCGGAGCGCGACGACCGCGTCCCACAGCGCTGCGGCGATCTCGCGCTTGGATCCTGCCGCCGCGGCCACCACCGCCCCCTCGGCGCCGACGATCTCCACGGCGTTGTCGTGCTTCTCGAAGCCGTGCTCGGCGTCGGCGAGGTTCACGGCGAGCAGATCCGCACCCTTGCGCTCGCGTTTGCGGCGGGCGCGCTCGCGACGTTGCGCGGGATCCGTCGAGGTCTCGGCCGCGAAGCCGACGATGATCTGCCCCTCCGGAGCTCCGCCGTCGTGGCGGGCGGCGCCGAGGGCTGCCAGCACGTCCTCGTTCTCGACGAGCTCGATTCGCTCGAGGATCCCCTCCTCCTTGGTGAGCTTGTGCGACGCAGCCTGCGCGGGCCGGTAGTCGGCGACGGCGGCCGCCATCACGACGGCATCGGCGACGGCGGCGGCGGTCTTCATCGCGGCGCCGAGTTCGGCGGCGGTCGCCACCGGGTGGATCCGGATGCGCGGATGGTGCGCGGCGGCGAGCACGTCGCCGGCGAGGTTCGCCGCCACCAGGTCGACCTCGGCGCCGCGAGCCGCCGCCTCCAGCGCGATCGCCACGCCCTGGCGGCCGCTCGATCGGTTGCCGAGATAGCGCACCGGGTCGATGGGCTCGCGCGTGCCGCCGGCGGAGACCGCCGCGCGCAGGCCGGTGAGGTCCTGCGGAGCGAGCAGGCGCAGCGCCGCGTCGGCGATCGCCTCGGGCTCGCTCATCCGGCCCGGTCCGCTGTCGCCGCCGGCGAGCTCGCCGTCGTCGGGGCCGATCACGTGCACACCGCGCTCGGCGAGGGTGCGCATGTTGGCCTGCGTGGCGGGGTGCGCCCACATCTCGGCGTGCATCGCGGGGGCCACGAGCACCGGCGCGGTCGTGGCGAGCAGGGTCGTTCCGAGCAGGTTGTCGGCGATGCCCGCGGCCATGCGGGCCAGGGTGTTCGCGGTGGCCGGCGCGACCACGACGAGGTCTGCGGCCTGCCCGAGCGCGACGTGGCGCACCCGGGCGACGTCGTCGTGCACGCTGGTGGTCACCGTGTTCCGACTGATCGCCTCCCAGGTGGGCAGGCCGACGAAACGCAGGGCGTCCTCGGTGGGGACGACGGTCACATCGTGCCCCGCCTTGACCAGCAGCCGCACCAGCTGCACCGACTTGTACGCCGCGATGCCGCCGGAGACCCCCACCACGATGTCCATCCCTCGATTCTGCCCGAGATGTCGAGGTCCCGGGCGGGAGGTTGCGGAGGGCGCGGCCCTTGTGCAGGGATCCACGCCGTTCTGCAGGGGTCCGTGCCTGTTCTGCAGGGAGCCGTGCCTGTTGTGCAGGGAGCCGCCGCCGTTCTGCAGGGGTTGCCCCCGCGGATCCGCCCGTTTCGGCCTCGAGAACGCACCTTCCCGCCGCGTGACCCTGCAGAACAGTCCGGGCTCCCTGCATAACGGCCGGGGCTCCCTGCACAACGGCGTGCGTGCCCTGCGCAGCGGCGGCCCCCGCGCGGACCGGCCGTCCGCGCCCTGCCTAGACTGATTCCGTGTGCACGGTCGTGATCGAGGTCGACGGGGCGGGGGCGCGGCTGCTGGCCGTGCGGGACGAGGATCCGCTGCGCGAATGGGACGCGCTCGGCGAGTGGTGGCCAGACCGCCCCGGCGTGATCGGGATCCGCGACCGCCGCGCCGGCGGGGCCTGGCTCGCCGCCGATCCGGCGTCGCGGCGACTGGCCGTGCTGCTCAATCGCAAGGACGTGCTCGACCTGCCCGACGATCAGGCCGTGTCCCGCGGCACCCTCGCGCTGGCCTCGGTGGCCGGCGTCTCGCCGACGGGTTCGGAGCGCATGCACGGCTTCAATCTGCTCGAGGTCTCCCCCGACGGCGCGCGCGTGCTGTCGTGGGACGGCATCGAACTGCGCGAGACCCCGGTGCCTCCGGGCGTGCACATGATCGCGCATGACGACCTCGACGATCCGGGCACCGCGCGCATCGCCCGCTGGCTGGACACGTTCCGCGCACATCCCGCGTATGGCGAGGACTGGCCGGACTCCTGGATCCGGCTGCTCGCCGACACGGCAGTACTGGATCCAGCCGATGACGACGCGATCATCCGCGACAACCGCCCGCACGGCTATCCGACGCAGTCGCTGCTGTACTGCACCGCGTCGATCTCGACCGCGGGCGTCGATGTGCGCTACCACGCGCTCCCGTCGCCGGCGCACTGGGGCTGACCATGACCACCGGGCCTGCCGACCGCCTTGCCCTCCTGCCCGGGCGGCTGATCCGCCAGGCCGCAGCGCTCCCGGACGACCTCGAGCGGTCGGTCGAACTGCTGCACGAGGTCGCAGCCGCTGACGGCGCCGCGCGCGTGCTGCGTCTGTACTCGCCGGCGCCGACCCTTGCCCTGACCCGGCGGGAGAGTCTGATGCCGGGCTATCCCGTCGCCGTGGCGGCGGGGCACCGGCACGGGTTCACACCCGCGATCCGCCCGACCGGAGGCCGCGCCGTGGCGTACGACGAGACCTGCCTGGTGTTCGACCTCGTGGAGCGCGAAGACGCACATCCGCACCCGTCCGCGTTCTTCACCCAGGCCGGCAACAGTATCGTCGACGCTCTGCGCGGGCTCGGGGTCGATGCCCGGCTCGGCGAGGTGCCCGGCGAGTACTGCCCCGGCGAGTACAGCATCAACGCCCGCGGCGCCGTGAAGCTCGTCGGCACGTCGCAGCGCGGGGTTCGCGGCGCCCGCCTGCTCAGTGGCATGCTCGCCTTCGGCCCGGTCGACCGCTTCGTCGCGGTGCTCACCGAGGCCAACGCCGCGCTGGGGCTGGAGTGGGATCCTCGGACGTTCGGTTCGATGCTTGTCGAGGCGCCGACGGTGTCGCGCGGGGACGTCGAAGAGGCGCTGGCGGTGGGGCTTATCGGCTGAGCGGCGAGACGGCGCCCCCGCCGAACGCGAGCGATGCCGCAGTGTGGTGGAGGTCGTGAGGGGTACGCGGTCGCTTGGCGCGACCAGGGCCAAATCGGATTGTGCCGTGGGCAGGTTGTATGGGCGTCCTCAACGGCGGCCAGCCAGACAGCCGCGTGCCGTGTGCGATCGGCGTGGTGCCCCACGATGCTCCCGATCTTGATCAGCATGACGGTGAACGCAGCAGCGAAGACGATCGCACCCCACAGCGCCCATGCGCCGTACGACGACGACAACGCTGCGAGCACAATGGTTGCTACGGCCAGCCAGGTCGTCAACAGCGACCAGGCGGAGGTTAAGTCAGCGCTCGTGCACCAACGAAGACCATTAACGACCGATTGATAATGGCCTGGTCGGCTCCGCCTTGCGGCGACTAGCTTCGATATTGTCCGCGGCGTTGGCCATTCGCTGATGTCGGGCCACAAATCGCGAGCTTCGTTCATGACCCCATTGGGAGCGTGTGCCCACGACACCGGCTCTCCCCGTCTCGGCGACTCTGCCATCGCTCTCCCTTGCTGACTGTGCCTTCGAGTCTGACGACAAGGTATCGTGCGCGCTCCCGACCACGTACTGCGAGCCCTGAACTGGCAAGTCCCTCCAGGGCCCCGCGCCGCAGCACCGCGCTCTGACGGCTCCTGCACTCCCCCGGCTCAGCCGCCGATCGCCCGCCCATAGACCTCGAGCATCGCCGCGGTCCTCGACGACTGCCGGAAATCCGCGGCGACCTGCGGATCCGGCGCGGGCGCACCGCCGGCGGCGATGTCCGCGGCCGCGACGCGCAGCGTGTCCGCCAGGGCGGCGATCCGACCGGGCTCACCGTCAGCCGCGGGCACGGCCCACAGCCCGCCGCGCAGCTCACCCGCGATGTCGGGGTCGCTCACGACCGTCGGGGTGCCCAGGGTCGCCGCCTCGAACGGCGTCATCCCCTGCGTCTCGAAGCCGATCGAGGTCTGCACGACGGCGTCGGCCGCCGCGATCCGGGCGAGCACATCGGCATAGCCGATCCGCCCCACGAAACGGATGCCGGGCCGCCCCGCGCGCGCGGCGATGCGCTCGGCGGCACGCCGCTCGCCTCCCCCACCGACGATCTCGATGTCGGCGTCGACGTCGCTCGCGACGACCGCCTCGAGGAACGGCAGCAGCCGCTTCTCCGGGCTCATCCGGCCGAGCCAGATGAACCGCGGCCGGCCCGGCACCCGCGCCGCCGGCGCTCCGGCGAGCACCTGCTCGCGCACCTCGTCGTCGATTCCGTTCCAGATCACATCGACGGATCCGAAGACGCCGTGTTGCTCGAGCCGACGCGCGAAGTGGCCCGACGGCGCGGTCACCGCGCGCGACTCCGCGGCGACCCCCGCGAGATACGCCCAGCCGTCGGCGCCGCGCGGCTGCGCCCCGATCCCGCGCAGCGCCCGCCGCCGCCACAGGTTGAGGGCGGCGAGCACCGGCCGGTGCAGCGGGGTCACCGCGGCGATGCCCACGTCGACGCGGTTGTGCATCGTGTGCACGGCGGGGATCCCGTGCCGGTGCGCGAAGCGATGCCCGATGAAGGCGCCCCAGAAGTCGGCCTGCACGTGCACGAGGTCCACGGGCGGACGGCGCGTGAGCGCCCGGTCGAGGATGCGGTCGGTGCGACGCCCCGGCCAGGTCAGGGAGTACTCGCGGTCGGCCGTGATCGGGACGGAGGGGAGGTCGAGGTACGCCGGATCCGCGGCCGCCGCCGTATCGCGCGCGGCGGCATGCATGCGCGGCGCCACCATCGTCACGGTGTGACCCGCCCGCTCCAGGTACTTCCGCTGCAGCCGCATCGAGACCTGCGCTCCGCCGAGGGACTCGGCGTGCTGGTCGCCGAAGAAGACGATGTGCATCCGGGGCTACTCGGGCAGCGGCTCGTCGCGGTACAGCGCCTCGAACGTGTCCAGCGTGCGGTTGATGTCGTGCACGGCCACGCCGTCGAGCGACGCGTGCTGCATGCGCTCGTACTCGGCCGGATCCGCGGTGAGCACGTCGGTCAGCCGCGCCGCCAGCTCGTTGACGTTGCCCGGCTCGAACAGATAGCCGTTCTCCCCGTCGTGCACGAGATGCGGCAGCGCCACGGCGTCGGCGGCGACGATCGGCAGGGCCGACGCCATCGCCTCCATCGTCGCGATGGACTGCAACTCGGCGATCGACGCGATCACGAACAGCGAGGCGCGGCTGAGCAGGGCGCGCAGCTGCTCGTCGGTCGTGCGGCCGTGGAAGGTGACCCGGTCGGCGAGCCCGAGCTGCTGAGTGAGCGCCTCGAGCTGCTTGCGCTGGTCGCCGCCGCCGACGATGTCGAAGCTCACGTCGAGCGCCGGATCCATCTTCGTCATCGCCTTGAGGATGACCTCGACCTGCTTCTCGGCGGTGAGCCGGCCGACGAACACGATGCGGTTCTTCTCGCGCGGCCCGATGACCGGCGTGTACTGGCTGCGGTCGATGCCGCAGCTCACCGGGATCACACCCTCGACGTCGATCGTGCGCTCGAGGAAGTCGGCGGCGCGGCGGGTCGGCGTGGTCACGGCGCGGGTGAGCGCGAACGTGCGCGCGGCGTCGGCCCAGGCGAGCTTGAGCACGATGTCGTCGATGAACTTCGGCATCGTAGTGTGGTCGAGGATGTTCTCGGCCATCACGTGGTTCGTCGCGATCACCGGGATGCCACGTTGGTGCGCGATGCGCGACAGACCGCGCCCGATGACGATGTGCGACTGGATGTGCACCACGTCGGGCTGCACCTCGTCGAGCACTCGGCGGGCGTAGTACTTGGAACGCCACGGCCACACGAAGCGCAGCCAGTCGTGCGGCGCCCACCGGATCGACGGCAGCCGGTGCAGGGTCATCGCCTCGCCCTCGATCACCTCGATGCGGGGCTTGGCACGCCGATACGCCTGGTTGGGGGCGACGACGTGCACGTCGTGCCCGCGCTGCACGAGGCCGGCGGCGAGGCGCTCGGTGAAGCGAGCGGCGCCGTTCACATCGGGCGAGAAGGTGTCGGCGCCGATGAGGATCCGCAGTGGGCGGTGCCGACCGCTGATTGCGGACGAGGTCTCGGCGGAGTCCGAGGGGCGATGATCGCCGGGAGAAGTCACGTGGTTGCTGCCTTTGCTGGGCCGCGGGGTGCTGGCTTCGAGCGCCGCGGAGAGGGCCTGGATCGGGCGCGAGCAACTCTACCCGAGGGCGCTGGGGATGCCCGGGAGGCGGATCCGCGTGCGCGATCACCCGCGGGTGCCGGATCCCGCTCCTGCTCCCGTCGCAGAAGTCGTCGCTCGAGTCGCCGGCGAGCGACAGCATTCGCGACGGGAGCAAGTCCCGCCCCTGCTCCCGTCGCAAAAGGCGTCGCCCGTGACGCTGACCAGCGACAGATTTCGCGACGGGAGCGGAATCCCAGGCTGCGGTTCTACGCTCGGAGCATGCGCCTTGCCGCCGACGCCGACCCCGCCCGCTGGATCCCCGTGACCGGATCCCTGGGCTTCAAGGGGCGCCGGCATCGCAAGGCCGCCATCGGCATGCTGCTCGGTCAGTTGAGCGGAGCGGCCGGCGCGACTCCGCGCCCGGGATCCGGTTTCGGCGCATGGGCGCTGAGCCAGGCGGCGCCGTTCCTGATGCGCAAGGCCGACGGCCGCGTGCTGGTGTGGACCTGGAGGGATGAACCGGAGCTCATCGTGGCGATGGCCAGCGCCCAGGAACTCACCCCGCAGCTGCGCACGGCGCGCGCGATGATGCCGATGGAGTCCGACGACACTGAGGCGTTCCGCAACCCCTACCTCGGCCAGGGCGAGAAGCTCGTGGTGCCGCTGCCGGTCGAGCCGGGCGCACCGCCCTTCGCGACCTACACCTGGGACACCGGCACACACCTCGTCACACTGCAGGCGATGTGCGCCGACCGCGAGCGCTTCGGCACCGTGATCGGATCCGTCGATGAGATCGCCCGCACACTGCGCACGATCGACGACCTCAGCGTCGGCGAGGCCGGCCCCGTGCTGCGCCTGCCGCCGGCGTGAGTCCGCCCACCTGAGCCGATCCTGCGCGAGACATCACTTTCCGCACGAGAGCCCGCGCTCGTCGAGCCAGGCACGCGCGACGGCTTTCGGTGCACGCAGCAGCCAGGCGTCGGCGATGACCTCGCCGAGGTGATCGCGCGCGATCGCGTCGAGCCGCAGCAGCACGGCGGGGTAGCCCGTGAAGTGCGGGATGGTGAAGAAGACGTCCGGATCCGCCGCGATCAGCTCCACGGCGAGGGTCGCGGTCTCCGTCTGCACCGCGAGCACCGGACCCTCCGGCCAGGCGCGACCGAGTTCGGCGAGCTGGGCCAGATCCGTCTTCCGCGGCCCGCGCATCCATGCGACCTGGCCACCGTTGCAGCGCCAGGCCGGCTCCCCGGTATGCCCGCCGATGCGCTCCTCGACGCCGGGCAGTGCAAGAGCGAGCGCACGGACATCGTCGATCGTCGCCATGGATCCGATCCTCCCCCGCCCTCACCCCGGCCTCAAGGGCTGCGACGGATGCACGGATCTGCGACGGGTGCGGGATCCCCGCGCCGGATCCGTCCTGCGTCCGTCGCAGGATCCTGCATCCGTCGCCCGCGCCGCGCGCTCCGGGCGCGATCAGTCAGGCGGTCGGGATGACGATGATCGGCCGGCTCGTGGGCTTGCCCGTCGGCGAGCCCCCGGCCGGTTCCACGGTCACGGCGATCGCGTCGCCGGCGTGCATGGCGCCAGTCAGCTGTGCGGTCGTCGTTCCCGGCCCGGCAGCGAAGGTGCCGGCCGACACGGGCGCGTCACCCCGCACGAACCACAGCTCGTACGTCTGCTTCGCGTCCAGCGGCTTGAGTCCGTCGGAAACGAGCACTGCGGCGCCCATCGAGGCCGACCAGTGCGCGGTCGCATGCCCCCCGGAGGGCAGCGCCATGGTCTTCTGCGCCGCATCGGGCGCGTTCTCGATCCGGTCGAGGGCGACGACGGCCGCCGGGCGCAGCAGCTGCGGGACCACCACGGAGGCGGCCACGCCGAGACCGACGATCAGCACGAGGCACGCGGCCAGCGCGAACAGCACCCGTCGCGGCCGACGCCGCGTTCCCTCGCCCCCGGTCGCGGATGCGTCGCGCGCACGCTCCTGCGGAATCGGATCCTGAGCCTCGTCGCGCACGACCTCGGGCACGGGCGCAAAGGCGGGCGCAGCGACGCCCGATGCCGCCACGCCCTCGGCCGCCGCCCCGGGCGCGACCTCACCCTCACCCTCGGGCTCGCCCTCGGCCACACGCTCACGATCGGGGTTCTGGGGCGTGATCGCGATGCGGGCGAGGAGCGCGTCGCGCAGCGCCGGAGGAGGCGCGACGGGCGAGGCGCCCTCGGCGAGGAGCGCGGCGGTGTCCGTGTCGTCCTCGGCGATCGGCGACCATTCGGGGTGCGCGGCGAGCGCGGCCCGGTAGCGCCGCTCGTCCTCCGCCGACAGCGCCCCGAGACTGTGGCCCGCGGCCAGCTCGGCGAACTCCGGCTCGTTCATGCGTTCACCCCCCAGTGCGTCCGCAGACGCGTGAGTCCGTCTCTCATGCGGGTCTTCACCGTTCCCAGCGGCGAACCCGTGATGGTGGCGATCTCGCTCTGCGAGTATCCGCCGTAGTACGCGAGCACCAGCGCCTCGCGCTGCGCGTCCGGGAGGGCCGAGAGGGCGTCGACCACCCGGTCCGCCTCGATCGAGAGCTCCGCCTGCTCGGCGACGCTGTCATGGGCGACATCGAGGTCGCGCGCGCCGATGCGCACGTCGCGGTCGGCGCTGGACTGCGAGGCCCGCACTCGGTCCACCGCCCGCCGGTGCGCGATCGTCAGGATCCAGGTCCTCCCCCGTCCCCTGTCCGAGGAGAAGCGGGCGGCGCTCTGCCAGATCTCCAGGAAGACCTCCTGCAGCACCTCCTCGCTCTGCGAGCGGTTCACGACGACGCGGAGGATGAGACCGAACACCCGCGAGGACAGCATGTCGTAGAGTTCGGCGAACGCCGACTGGTCCCCGGTGGCGATGCGCTCGAGCAGCGCGGATGCGAGGTCGTCGCCGCCGTCCTGCTCGGCGTGCTCCCGCTCGTCGATCACCATGACTTCCAGCATGCCTCACCTCCTCGCCCGGCCCCGGCAATGTCCCGCGGACGAGTGCCGCGGCGCCCCCGACGATCGACGGGACCGCATGCTCAGGCGGTGCCTGTCCGCATGCGGTCCCGATCGGTCTGACGAATACTCGGTGCTTACTGGGCCGGGGGCATCAGGACGGTGTCGATGAGGTAGACGGTCGCGTTCGCGGTGTGCACGCCACCGCAGATCACGTTCGCGTCGTTCACCTTGAGGTTGTCCCCGGAGCCGGTCACCGTCACCTCGCCGCCCTCGACGGTCTTGTGCGTGCCGACGATGTCCTTCGGCGAGATCTGGCCGGCGACGACGTGATAGGTCAGGATCTTGCTGAGCGTGTCCGCGCCGGCGTCCGTCTTCAGCGTGTCGATGGTCGCGGGGTCGATCTTCTTGAATGCGTCATCGACGGGGGCGAACACGGTGAACTCGCTCCCGTTGAGCGTGTCGACCAGATTCACCTTCGGGTTGAGCTTGCCCGAGACGGCGGCGACCAGCGTGGTCAGCAGCGGGTTGTTGCTCGCGGCCGTCGCGACGGGATCCTGGGCCATCCCGGCGACGGAGCCCGCGCCGGACGGCACCTGCTGCGCGTAGGCCGCGCATCCGGGACCGACCAGATCCGCAGCGGGATCCATCGTCGGGGACGCGGCCGGCGCGCTGGATGACGGCTCCGACGACGAACCCGACGACGAGCCGGACATCGACGAACAACCCGTGAGGGCCAGGGCCGTGGCGGCCAGCAGGCTTGCGGCGGCGAGCGACGCCCTGGTGTGCAGGCGAACAGTGGATCGCATGATCTTCTCCTTTGAGTGGTGCATCGCGACCGTTCCTCGGCCGACACGATGCGTTCGGAGCCGCACGCGCACCGGATTGGATCCGGCTCGGTGCACCATCCGTTTCGTCGTCCACGACGAACCATCGGCATGGGAGAGAAGACAGGAATTCACGGATGGCGCAGCTGGGCGGCGGTCGCGGGCGCCGTGAGCGGCGCAGTGTTCGTCGCCGTCGCCGAGCTCACGGCCTTCGTCGCCGCGCGCGACGCGAGCCCGCTGCTGGCTGCGGGCTCGTTCGTCATCGACATCGTGCCGCAGTGGGCCAAGGAGCTGGCGATCGAGCTCTTCGGCGCCAACGACAAGCTCTTCCTCCTGGTGACCCTCGGCATCGGAGTGCTGCTGGCCGCCGCGGCTGCGGGCCTCCTCGAGCGCCGGTACCGCTGGGCGGGCGTCGCGGTGTTCGCCGTGGCCGGCGCCGCCGGGGTGCTCGCGGCCCTGACCCGCGCGGGGGCGACGCCGCTGTCGGCGCTGCCGTCGCTGATCGGCGCGATCGCGGGCTGCGTGTTCCTCAGGATGTCGATCGCAGCGCTGCGTCGCTGGCGCGCCCGCGGCGCCTCCGAAGCTCCCGGAGACCGGGGATCCGGACCGGACCGACGGCGCTTCCTGCTCCTGACCGCGCTGGGCGGGATCTCCGCGATCGTCGTGGGAACGGGTGCCCGCATCGGAACGATGGCGACGACCTCGGTCGCGTCCGTGCGCAAGGCGCTGCACCTCCCCGAACCGCTGACCAGGATCACGGTGCCCGCCGGCGCCGAGCTCGACATCCCCGGGCTCTCCCCGCTGTTCACCCCGAACGCCGACTTCTACCGTGTCGACACCGCGCTGACGGTGCCGTCGCTGGCGCCCGCAGACTGGCGGCTGACCCTGGACGGCATGGTCGGGAAGCGCGTCGAGCTGAGCTTCGACGAGCTGCTGCGGATGGGGCTGCGGGAGTACGCCGTGACGCTGACCTGCGTCTCGAACCAGGTCGGCGGCGACCTCGTCGGCAACGCGCGGTGGCTGGGCGTGCCCGTGCGCGAGGTGCTCGCCCTCGCCGCGCCCGCGCAGGGCGCCGACATGGTGCTCTCCCGCAGCATCGACGGCTTCACTGCGAGCACGCCGCTCGGCTCCCTCACGGATCCGGATCTCGACGCGATCCTCGCCGTGGCGATGAACGGCGAGCCCCTGCCGCCGGAGCACGGCTTCCCGGTGCGGATGGTGGTCCCCGGCCTCTACGGATACGTCTCGGCGACGAAGTGGCTGACGCGGATGACGGTGACGACGTTCGCGAAGGACCAGGGGTACTGGACGCCCCGGGGTTACAGCGCCCGGGCGCCGATCAAGCTCTCGAGCCGCATCGACACGCCCCGCATCGACAAGGAGATCGCTCCGGGAACTGCCCGGATCGCCGGCGTGGCCTGGGCGCAGACGGTGGGCATCGAGCGGGTCGAGGTGCAGATCGACGGCGGATCCTGGCAGACCGCGACCCTGTCGGCGCCCGTCAGCGACGACACCTGGGTGCAGTGGTTCCTGGACTGGAATGCGACGAGCGGCAGTCACACCCTCGTCGTCCGCGCGACAGATCGGCACGGCCGGATGCAGGAGCAGGCGCGCACCCCGATCGCGCCGAACGGATCCACCGGATGGCAGTCGACCGTCGTCCGCGTCGGCTCCCCCGGCTGAACAGAGCCGTCGATCGCGTGATCGACCGACGGGCCAGCCCGCACTGCTGCGGAGCGGATCGGCGGTCAGCGCGCGCTGTCGTCGGGATCCTCGGCGAACTCCTCGTCCGAGGCATCGGATCCGACCAGCCACGGACGCCACAGCACGACCTCGGTGGAGCGGCGGATCCGGCGTCCCGATGGGACGGCCATGACGGATCCGGTGGTGCCCGCGGCGAAGACGCGCACGCCGGGCCGGTTGGCGCGCTCTTCGCGCAGTTCGTGCTCGAGCTCGCCGACGCGGCGACGCAGGGTGCGCACTTCGTCCTCGAGATCGAGCAGGCGCGCGATCGCGGGCAGGCTCATGCCCTCGCTGCTCAGCTGGGCGACCTCGCGCAGCTGCACGATGTCGCGCTGGGAGTAGCGACGGGATCCGCCGCGGGTGCGCCCCGGCACGACCAGGCCGATCCGGTCGTACTGGCGCAGGGTCTGCGGGTGCATGCCCGCGAGCTCGGCGGCGACGGCGATCGCGAAGATCGGCGTCTCGGCGCTCATGCGCTCATCGGCCACAGCGCACCTCCCTGTTCACCTGTCCGCTCCCGTCGCGAAAACTGCCGGAATTCCACTCGGAAAGCGGCAGTTTCTGCGACGGGAGCTGGATCAGGTGATCGTTCATCATCCCCGGGCCTTCGCCAGCAGCTCGGCGCGCGGGTTCTCGGCGGGCTCCGCGGCGCGGAAGCGCTCGAGCGCCTCCTTCGCGGCCTCGTCCAGGTGCGACGGCACCGCCACCTGCACCTCGGCGAGCAGGTCGCCGGTGCCCTTGGACGTGGTCACCCCACGGCCCTTGACTCGCAGCACCCGGCCGGACGGCGTGCCCGGCGCGACCTTGAGCTTGACCGGATCCCCGCCCAGCGTCGGCACCTCGATGGTGGCGCCCAGCGCCGCCTCGGTGAACGTGATCGGAACGGTGACCCGCAGGTTCAGCTCGTCGCGGGTGAAGACCGGGTGCGGCTTCACGGTGACCTGCACCACGATGTCGCCCGCCTCCCCGCCGTCCGGCGAGGGGCGGCCGCGTCCGCGCAGACGGATCTTCTGCCCGTCCTTCACGCCCGCGGGGATCTTCACCTTGAGCGGCTTGCCGTCCTCGCCCTGCAGCGTGACGGTCTCACCCTGCACGGCGGTCGCGAACGACAGCGTCGTGCGGGCCGTGACATCGGCGCCCTTGTGCGGGCCGCCGTAGCCGCGGAATCCGCCCGAGGGCTGACCGAACCGTCCGGATCCGAACGATCCGCCGCCGCCCTGGTTGAACATCGCGAAGATGTCATCGAAGTCTGCGGTCGGCTGGCCGCCGCGGCCGCGGTTGAACGCGCTGAACACGTCCTCGAAGCCGCCGTTGCCGGTGGCTCCGGACGTGAAGCGCGCGCCTCCGGCGCCCATCGCACGGATCTGGTCGTACTCGGAGCGCTGCTCGGCGTCGGAGAGCACCGAGTACGCCTCGCTGATCTCCTTGAACTTCGCCTCCGCCGCGGCATCGCCGGGGTTGGAGTCGGGGTGGTACTTGCGCGCGAGCTTGCGGTAGGTCTTCTTCAGATCCGCCTCGGAGATGTCCTTCGACACCCCGAGGGTCTTGTAGAAGTCCTTGTCGAACCAGTCCTGGCTAGCCATCGACCACCCCCGTCACTCTGCGGGGACGGCGACGACGACCTTCGCCGGGCGCAGTTCGACATCGCCCAGCCGGTAGCCCACCTCGACGACCTCGAGGATGACGGTCTTGTCGATGCCGGGCGTCGGCTGCTGGAAGATCGCCTCGTGCTGCTGCGGGTCGAACTCCTCGCCCTTCGCGCCGTACGAGACGACGCCCAGGCGCTCCACCACGGCGCGCACCTTCTCGGCGATCACCGCGAAGGCGGATCCCTCGGCGAGGTCACCATGCGCGGCAGCGCGGTCGAGGTCGTCGAGCACCGGGATGAGGCCCTTGACGGCCTCGCCCTTCGCCCGCTGGATCTCGATGCCGCGCTGATCCTCGGTGCGGCGGCGGTAGTTGGCGTACTCCGCCTGCAGGCGCTTGAGGTCGACGAGCAGCGTGTGCTCGGCGTCGTGCAGCGCCGCGTCCTCCACGGCGTCCTCGGCGAGTGCGTCGTCGTTCTGCGCGATGTTGAGGATGTCGTCGACCGTCAGCTCGTCGGCGGCGGATCCGTCCGGGGCCGGATCCGGCCGGGGGTCGGACGCGTTCGCGTCCGACCCCTGACCGTCGGCCTCGTGGCCCTCTTCGGGCTCGAAGTCCTGAGGATCCGTCATTACTTCTTCTCGTCCTCTTCGTCCACGACCTCGGCGTCGACGACGTCCTCCTCGGAGGCGCCGGCGTCACCGGCCGGAGCGCCCTCGCCCTGCGGGGCGGAGGCGGCGTCGGCCTGCGACTGCGCGTAGATCGCCTCGCCGAGCTTGGACTGCGACTGGTTCAGCTTGTCGAACGCGGACTTCACTGCGTCCTCGTCCTCACCGGCCAGTGCGGTCTTCAGCGCCTCGACGTCGGCCTTGACCTCGGTCTTGACGTCTTCGGGGAGCTTGTCCTCGTTCTCCGAGATGAGCTTCTCGATCGAGTAGGACAGCGTCTCGGCCTGGTTGCGCACCTCGGCCGACTCGCGGCGCTTCTTGTCCTCGGCGGCGTGCTCCTCGGCCTCGCGCACCATGCGGTCGATGTCGTCCTTGCTGAGCGAGGATCCGCCGGTGATCGTCATCGACTGCTCCTTGCCCGTGCCCTTGTCCTTCGCGGACACGTGCACGATGCCGTTCGCGTCGATGTCGAAGGTGACCTCGATCTGCGGGATGCCGCGCGGGGCCGGCGCGATGCCGGTCAGCTCGAACGTGCCCAGCGGCTTGTTGTCGCGGGTGAACTCGCGCTCGCCCTGGAACACCTGGATCGCGACCGACGGCTGGTTGTCGTCGGCGGTCGTGAAGGTCTCGCTGCGCTTGGTCGGGATGGCCGTGTTGCGCTCGATGAGCTTGGTCATCATGCCGCCCTTGGTCTCGATGCCGAGGCTCAGCGGGGTGACGTCGATGAGCAGGACGTCCTTGCGCTCGCCCTTCAGCACACCGGCCTGCAGGGCGGCGCCGACGGCGACGACCTCGTCCGGGTTGACGCCCTTGTTGGCCTCCTTGCCGGCCTCGCGCTTGACGAGCTCCGCCACGGCGGGCATGCGGGTGGATCCGCCGACGAGCACGACGTGCGCGATGTCGCCGACCTTGATGCCGGCCTCGCGGATGACGTCCTCGAACGGCTTCTTGGTGCGGTCCAGGAGGTCCTTGGTGAGGTCCTCGAACTTCGCACGGGTGATCGTCTCGCTCAGCGACACCGGGCCGCTCTCGGTGAGCGACAGGTACGGCAGGTTGACCGAGGTCGACGTGGAGGAGCTGAGCTCCTTCTTCGCCTGCTCCGCGGCCTCCTTGAGGCGCTGCAGCGCGATCTTGTCGCCGGAGACGTCGACGCCCGTGGTCTCCTTGAACTGCTTGATCAGGTAGTCGACGAGGCGCTGGTCCCAGTCGTCACCACCGAGGCGGTTGTCACCGGCGGTGGCGCGCACCTGGATGGTGGAGAAGTCGTCGTCCTTGCCCACCTCGAGCAGGGACACGTCGAACGTGCCGCCACCGAGGTCGAAGACGAGGATGAGCTCGTCCTCCTTGCCCTTGTCGAGGCCGTAGGCGAGAGCCGCCGCGGTGGGCTCGTTGATGATGCGCAGCACGTTGAGGCCGCTGATCTCGCCGGCTTCCTTGGTGGCCTGGCGCTCGGCGTCGTTGAAGTACGCGGGAACGGTGATGACCGCGTCGGTGACGGTGTCGCCCAGGTACGACTCGGCGTCGCGCTTGAGCTTCATGAGGATGCGCGAGGAGATCTCCTGCGGCGTCCACTTCTTGCCGTCGACGTCGAACGACCAGTCGGTGCCCATGTGGCGCTTGACCGACGCGATCGTGCGGTCGACGTTGGTGACGGCCTGGCGCTTCGCGGTCTCGCCGACGAGCACCTCGCCATCCTTGGTGAATGCGACCACCGAGGGGGTGGTGCGGAAGCCTTCGGCGTTGGCGATGACCTTGGGCTCGCCGCCCTCGAGGACGCTGACGACGGAGTTCGTCGTACCGAGGTCGATACCGACAGCACGTGCCATTTGTTTTCTCCTTCAGTCGGAAGTTCGTGGGAAAGTCTGCGCGATCGGGGATTCTCGGAATGCTCTCCCGACAAACCTGAGTCGCGATGACTCAAGGATACGACTGGAACCAGAGGATGTCAAAACAAAGTTGACATGGCCCCGCTCAAGTTTACGATCCGGACGGCGAAACACCGCCAGACCCGGAATCCCGCGGATTCCCACCGCCGCGCCGGAGGCGGACAGGACTCCCCATCGACGCCGCACTCAGCAGATCCCTAAGATCGGCGACATGACCATTGCTTCCCGCGCCACCACCCGTGCGCTCCGGCTCGGCGCAGTCGCCCTGCTCCTCGCCGCCGCGCTGCCGCTGAGCGCGTGCGGGTTCCCGTTCACGCCGTACGCCGGCGGCGCGACCAACCTCGATCCCACCGTCGCGCCGGAGCCGACCGACAGCACGACCGACGACCCGTCGAGTGCCGGCGGCACCCTGTACTTCGACCAGCCCTCCTTGCCGGCGGGGGCGCACCCGGAGTGGACGGACGGGCTCATCGGCGATGCGCGCTGGGCGGTCGCCAAGCCCGACGACGGCAATGGCCGCTGGTCGTACGCGACCGTTGACGGCCTGTGCACGGTGGAGTTCTGGCAGGGCTCCTCCTCGTCGACGGGCGCGAAGGACGACCGCGACGCGAGCGACCTGATGCTCGCAGCCCTCACCCAGGCCACGATCGCCGACGTGACCGCCGCGGCATCCGACCTGACGCTCAAGAACGCGACCTCCGGCGGCTACGACATCGACTCGCGGGCCGTGCAGGGCAACAACGACGAGGCCACCTGGGTGATCCAGGCCCGCGTGTTCGAACCGGCCGGCGCCGGGCTCTACTTCATCCTCGACTGCACCGACGGCAGTGCGGCCACCGTCGCCGACGAGATCGTGGAGAAGGATCCGATCCTCATCCGCTGAGCATCCGGGGCACCCGCGCAGAGACGACGACGGGGTCGGATCCGCATCGCGCGGATCCGACCCCGTGGTCTGTTCGGCTCACTTGCCGCCGGGAGGGCCGATCAGCAGCAGCACGGCGAAGATCGCGATCACGGCGACGAGGATGAGCAGCGCGAGCACCCACGGGCGGTGCAGGAACCAGCGCATCGTGCGGTCGTACCAGGTCGCGTCACGCGGGTCGTCGGTCTGCTCCAGCCGCCACTCGCCGGCGAGGCGTCCGGTGCGGTGCAGCCAGATCTCCGCGGGGATCGTCGCGTAGGGCACGATCGCGCTCGCGATCGCGAGGACCGCGACGCCGACGCCCCAGCGCTGGTGGAACGCGAGCAGCACCGCGGTCGCACCGTAGGAGAGGAACACGAAGCCGTGGATGGATCCGGCGACCGTGACGAGCAGCGGCGGCAGGCCGGTCGCACGACCGATGAGGGCGCCGATCAGCAGCGTCCAGGTGATGGCCTCGGCGATCGCGAGCACGCGGAAAAGGCGGGCGGGAGTGGTGAACACGTCTCTCCTCGGGTCAGGTCCCTCCAGCTTAGGAAATCCTCATCGGGCGCCGCCGCCGCTGGCCTCCACCTTTCGGACGGTTTCGGCTCGCCGGACCAGGTAAAATATCCCCGCGCGGTACCCTGACCGCGCGTCTTCCTGGGGAGAGCGGTGGCTGGGGATGCTCGTGTTGGGCGAGCGCAGGCGACGTGCGCGTCGTGTGCGGGCGATCGGCTATGCGCTGATCATGCTCGGCTGGTGGGCGTCCCTGTACGTCGGCTATTCCGGTTCGATGGATCCGCAGCTGCGCGGCTTTCTGCTGTTCCTGCATCTGGCGTCGCTGACGGTCGGGCTCGGCGCGGCGGTCGCGGTGGAGTACTCCGGTGCACTGTGGGCCATCGGACGCGGCACGCTGTCGTCACTGCTGCAGACCGAGGAGCGCCTCGCGGTGCCGGCATGGGTCGGCTATGCGGCACTGCTCGTGACCGGAGCGATGTTGTCGCCGGATCCGCGGAGCCCCGCGACGGCACTCAAGCTCGCCGCGGTGCTGGTGGTCGGGCTCAACGCGATCGCCGTGCAGCGGCTCACGACCGAGCTCAGCCGCCTGCCCGAGGACCTCTCCTTCGCCCGCGCGCCCTGGCGCGTGCGCGTGTGGTCGCTGGGCAGCGGGATCCTCTCGCAGCTCGCCTGGTGGACCGCCGCCCTGGTCGGCGCCCTGAACACCGCGGGCCGCGGAACGTGAGCACGCACACCCCGATGACGATGACGACCGATCCGCAGCGCGGCGGATCCGACCCCGCCCCCTGGAGACGACGATGACCGACGGCAACACCCCCGACCCGGGCGCTGCACCCGATCCCGCACCCGGCCCGCGTCGCAGCCGCCGCGCCGACGAGCCCGCATCGATACCGTCGGCCGCGCCGGTGAGCCCGAGCCCGGCCGGCACGATCGCCGGCGGTCTCGTCATGGCCGATCCCGAGCCGAAGCGCGGCCCCGGCAAGGGCGTGTGGGTCCTCGGCGGCGTGATCGCCGTGCTCGTGATCGCGCTCGGATCCGTCGGCTTCGCGATCCTGCAGAATCCGCGCGGCGGCGCGGTCGCCGGCCCGACGCCCAAGCCGACCGTGACGTTCCCCGCCGACAAGCCGGCGACCACGGCCGGCGCGGCGCCCTGCACGGCGATCACCGTGCTGAGCTCGCTCGAGAACGCCGACATGGTCGCGCACCTCGCGGACGGTTACAACGCCCAGCCGCGGGACGTGGCGGGGCACTGTGTGACGGTCGCCGCGATCAAGGACAAGTCGGGCGAATCGGCGACCCGCGCCGCGAACGCGTTCGGCGACCTCGCCGAGGCCGATCGGCCGTCGGTGTGGATGCCGGATGCCAGCTCGTGGCTCTCCGCCGCCCGCGCCGATGGCAGCAAGATCGTGCCGGCCACCGGCACCCCGATCGCACAGTCGCCGATCGTGCTGGCGATGCCGCAGCCGCTCGCCGAGGCCAACGGCTGGGCGAAGGACGCGCCGACCTGGAAGCAGGTGTTCGCCGCCGCGTCGCAGAAGGACGCGTGGTCGAAGCTCGGGCACCCGGAATGGGGCGCGTTCAAGCTCGGCAAGACCAGCCCGCAGGTCGCCAGTTCCGGCCAGGCCGCGCTGCTGGCCTCGTTCGGATCCGTGACCGGGAAGGTCGGCGGTGTGACGGCCGCGCAGGTGACGAACGCGGCCAACGTCAAGGCCGTCACCAAGAACGAGCTCGCGATCTCGCACTACATGGCGACTCCGGAGCACTTCCTCTGGCACGCCCGTCAGGCGGAGCAGGCCGGCACCGCCGCCGAGTTCTTCTCCGCCGTGATCGTCGACGAGAAGACCGTGTGGGACTACGACCGCGGCATCGTCAGCCGCGACGGCGTGACCCGCACGCAGGAGGATCCGCCGAAGGAGAAGATGGTCGCCATCTACCCGAAGGACGGCTTCTACGTCGCCGACAACCCCGCCGTTGTGCTCACCGGGGACTGGGTGGACCCGGCGAAGAAGGCCGCCTCGGAGGACTTCGTCCGCTTCGCCGGCACCGCCGAGGGGCAGAAGCTCGTGCGCGAGGCCGGCTACCGCGATGTCAACGGCACGATCGACGAGGGCGTGCGCAGCACCGGAAACCTGCAGAAGGCGCCGAAGGGCGGTATGGACTTCCCCGGACAGAGCGTGATCGACGCCGTCGACGACGCGTTCTCCACGGTGCGCAAGCGCGCCTCGGTGCTGTTCGTCATCGACGTGTCCGGATCCATGGCGGATCCGATCCCGAGCGGGCAGTCGAAGCTCGACGCCGCGAAGGCCGCGCTCATCCAGGCTCTGGACCACTTCACGCCGGGAGACAGCGTGGGGGTCGCGGCGTTCTCGTCGAACGGCGACGCGAACATCACGCCCGGCATCGTCGCACCGGTCGCCGACATCGCGTCGAACAAGCAGAGCCTCATCACGGCCGTGAACGCGCTGACCCCGCAGGTGTACACGCCGCTGTACGCCGCCGTCGACACCTATGCCGCCCAGATGGCGGCGGCGTACGATCCGAACCGCATCACGTCACTCGTGCTGCTCAGTGACGGTGCGGACCAGACCACAGTGCCGACCGTCGAGAAGCAGAAGGTGCTCGACGACCTGAGCGCGCTGCACCACACCACCCCGGTGCTCGTGTTCACGCTCGCCTACGGGAAGGACGCCGACGCCGCCACGCTGCAGGCGATCTCCGCGGCGTCCGGCGCGCATTACTACGACGCGACGGATCCGTCCAAGGTCGGTGCCGTGCTCGGCGACCTCGTGACGAGCTTCTAGTCGCACCGCGCGATGTCGTAGCCGCTCCCGGCTTCGGGCTTGACCCTCACGCAACGTGAGAGTCGAGTCTGGAGTGCATGAGCAACTACTACAACGCCATCGAGATGAGCCCTGTGCCCGCGCCCGGGCCCGACGCGGTCGCGCCGGAGCCGTTCCACGGGATCTACGGGATGCCGTCGTTCGTCACGATCCCGACTACCGACCTGGCCGCGTCCGTGGACTTCTGGACGCGCGGGCTCGGCTTCTTCGAGCTGTTCAGTGTGCCGGGGCAACTCGTGCACCTGCGTCGGTGGGCCTTCCAGGACGTACTGCTGGTTCCGGCGGCGGCTGCCGCGGAGCAGGTGCCGGCCGTGAGCGTGAGCTTCGCGTGCGTCCTGAACCAGGTCGACGCCCTCGTGGCGGCCTGCCGAGCGCACGGCGCGGGTGCCGTGAGCGAGCCGGCGGACACACCCTGGGGCACCCGCGACGTCGAGGTGATCACGCCGGAGAAGGCGCGGATCGTCTTCACCGCGGCCAAGCCGTTCGATCCGGCCGGCCGGCCCGCCCAGAACCTCGAAGCGCTCGGCATCACCGCACCCGACGCCGACGGTGTGCAGGAGGGCGCGCCCGGCGAATGACGGCGACGCCACGTCCTTGCTGATCCCCCGGCGGACTCCGATCGATTCTTGCGTCGCATGACGCTCGATCCGCACCCGTGGCGGCGCCCGCCTAGGCTCGACCTCATGCCCCGTCCCGCCCTGCTCGCCGTCTCGCACGGCACGTCCGACGTCGACGGCGCGGCAGCGATCGCGCTGCTCGTGCGCCGGGTCGCCGAGCGGCTGCGCGGGCGGGAGCATGGCGCATCGCGAGGCGCTGCCGGGGACGCCGCGGGGCCGGTCGCCGTGCATGAGGGGTTCGTCGACGTGCAGCAGCCCGATGCGCCCACCGCACTCGCGGCGCTCACGGGCCCCGCGGTGATCGTGCCGCTGCTGCTCTCGCAGGGCTTCCACGTGCGCATCGACCTCGGAGGGCCCGCCGCGGCGCGGCCGAAGACCGTGGCCGCGGATCCGCTCGGACCGGATCCGCGGCTCGCGGAGGTGCTCGCAACACGCCTGGAGCAGGCGACGAGTGCCTCCGCGGCAGGTGCGGCGGATCCGGTGATCCTCGCGATCGCGGGCTCGCGGGATCCGCGCTCCCTCGCCGATGCCGAGGGCATGGCCGGGCTGCTGGCCGAACGCCTCGACCGGGAGGTCGTGCCCGCCTATCTCGCGGCGCGGGAGCCGAGCCTCGCGACGGCCCTGCGTACGCACCCCGGCGCGCCCGTGGCCACCTACCTGCTCGCGCACGGCTACTTCTTCGATGTGGCCCGGCGCGTCGCCCGCCGTGCCGTGCTGACCGAACCGCTGCTCGATGCCGCGGAGCCCCCGGACGCGCTCGTCGACCTCGTGATCGACCGCTATCTCGCCGGTGAGGCGCGCCTCCCCGACCGCTGAGCCGACGGCTCTCCTGACGCTTTTCGCACGACGCGGCATGCCCGCAGCAGGCGTCGGCATCGGGGCGAACAGGCATCCTCATCGGAACGACCCGCGTGCGACGACCTGCGGATCCACTCGCCTCACCCGATGCGCCGGCGCGTCATTCAACCGCATCGATCCGTGCGAAATCTGAACCGTGTCGAACAATGACGTCACGTGACGCGGGCGACGACACAGACGCGACAGCGGCCGCGACCCGCACGTACTTTCGTCCCCATGTCCGCCGAATCCATCGCCCCCGTCCGTGGCGCTCGCACACGCACCGCCCGGGTGCCCACCAAGCCGCACGGGCAGTGGCTCGTCGACGGCCCCGAGCCGCTCAACGGCAACGAGGAGTGGAAGCTCGCCGACGACGGCCTGAACGTCCGCCAGCGCATCGAGGAGGTCTACGCCAAGGGCGGCTTCGCCTCGATCGACCCGACCGACCTGCACGGCCGCTTCCGCTGGTGGGGCCTGTACACGCAGCGCAAGCCCGGGATCGACGGCGGCCGCACCGCACAGCTCGAGCCGCACGAGCTCGAGGACGAGTACTTCATGTTGCGGGTGCGCATCGACGGCGGCCAGCTCACCAGCGAGCAGCTGCGCGTGATCGGCGGGATCGCCACCGAGTTCGGTCGCGACATCGCCGACATCACCGACCGGCAGAACGTGCAGCTGCACTGGGTGCGCATCGAGGACATCCCGGAGATCTGGCGCCGCCTCGAATCCGTCGGCCTGCAGACCACCGAGGCCTGCGGTGACGTGCCGCGCACGTTCCTCGGATCCGCCGTCGCCGGCATCGCCGTGGACGAGCTCATCGACCCCACCCCGCAGCTGCGCGAGATCATCGACCGCTACATCGGCGATCCGAGCTTCTCCAACCTGCCCCGCAAGTACAAGACCGCGATCACCGGGCACCCCAGCCAGGACGTCGTGCACGAGATCAACGACTGCTCGTTCGTGGCCGTCGAGCACCCCGAGCTGGGCATCGGCTACGACCTGTGGGTCGGCGGGGCGCTGGCCGCGGTGCCTCGCCTCGGCGAGCGTCTCGGCCTGTTCGTGCCGCCGGAGCGCGTCGCCGAGACCTGGGTGGGAGTGACGAGCATCTTCCGCGACTACGGCTACCGGCGCCTGCGCAACAAGGCGCGCATGAAGTTCCTCCTCGCCGACTGGGGCGTGGAGAAGATGCGCGACGTGCTGCAGTACGAGTACCTGAGCACCCCGCTTCCCGAAGGCCCCGCGCCCGCCGAGCCCGTCGGATCCCCCGACCACGTCGGCGTGCACCGGCAGAAGGACGGCAACTTCTACATCGGCGCGGCCACCACCGTGGGCCGCCTGAGCGGATCCACCCTCACGAAGCTCGCCGACCTCGCCGAGGCGAACGGCTCGCACCGGATCCGCCCGACCGTGTTCCAGAAGATCCTGGTGCTCGACGTGCCGCAGGAGAACGTGAACGCGGTGCTCGCCGGCCTCGACGAGCTCGGGCTCTCCGCGCGGCCGAGCCTGTTCCGCCGCGGCACGATGGCCTGCACCGGCATCGAGTTCTGCAAGCTCGCGATCGTCGAGACCAAGCTCAACGCGGCGAAGGCCATCGAGCAGCTCGAGGAGCGTCTCGGCGCACTCGAACCGGAGATCGGCCGCCCGATCTCGATCCACGTGAACGGCTGCCCCAACTCGTGCGCCCGCATCCAGACCGCCGACATCGGCCTCAAGGGCCAGCTCGTCACGATCGACGGCGAGCAGGTGCCCGGCTACCAGGTGCACCTTGGCGGCGGACTCGCGACCGAGGGACGCGCGGAGGCGGGCCTCGGCCGCACGGTGCGGGGCCTCAAGGTGCCGGCCGACGGCATCGCCGACTACGCCGAGCGGGTCATCCGCCGGTACCTCGCCGACCGGGTGGATGCCGACGAGACGTTCGCCACCTGGGCACACCGTGCCGATGAGGAGGCCCTCCAGTGAGCACCGTCATCGATCTCGACCTGCGCCCGGCCCGCCGCTCGCTCGACGAGCTGCGCGCGCTGGCCCAGCGGGGCGCGGCCGAGCTGCGCAGCGGATCCGCCGACGAGGCCTCCCCCGCCGAGGTGGTCGCCTGGGTCGCGGCGAACGTGTCCCCGCGCCTCGCTGCGGTGGCCTGCTCGATGGCGGACGCCGCGCTGCCGCACCTCGTCGCCGAGGACATCCCGGGCGTCGATGTGCTGTTCCTGGACACCGGCTACCACTTCCTCGAAACGACGTTCACCCGCGACGAGGTCGCCCGCACACTCGACGTGCGCATCGTCGACGTGACGCCGGCGCAGACCGTGCGCGAGCAGGACGCCGAGTTCGGCGCGGAGCTGTTCGCCAGGGATCCGGCCCTGTGCTGCGAGCGCCGCAAGGTCGCCCCGCTGCATCAGGCGCTCGGCGGCTACGAGGTGTGGTTCACCGGCGTGCGCCGCGACGAGGCCCCCACCCGCGCGAACACGCCCCTGATCGCCTTCGACGAGCGCAACGGGCTGATCAAGGTCAACCCGGTCGCGGCGTGGTCGTTCGACGACCTCATCGCCTACGCCACGGAGCACGACGTGGTGGTCAACCCGCTCGTCGCGAACGGGTACCCCTCGATCGGCTGCGCTCCGTGCACCAAACCCGTCGCCGCGGGCGAAGATCCCCGCTCCGGCCGCTGGGCCGGACTCGCCAAGACCGAATGCGGACTCCACCTATGAGCATCATCGACACCCTTCCCGCGCCGACCGGCGCCGACGCCCCGCACGCGACCGGAGACGCCCTCACCAGCCTCGACCTGCTCGAGGCCGAGGCGATCCACATCATCCGCGAGGTCGTCGCCGAGTTCGAGCGCCCCGTGCTGCTGTTCTCCGGCGGCAAGGACTCCGTGCTGGTGCTGCATCTCGCCGCGCGCGCGTTCGCGCCGGGCCGGGTCCCCTTCCCCGTGCTGCACGTCGACACCGGGCACAACTTCGACGAGGTGATCCGCTTCCGCGACCAGACCGTCGAACGGCTCGGGCTGACGCTCGAGGTCGCCCGGGTGCAGGACTACATCGACGACGGCCGCCTCGCCGAGCGCCCCGACGGCACCCGCAACGTGCTGCAGACCCAGCCGCTGCTCGACGCGATCGCCGCGGGCAAGCACGACGCCGTGTTCGGCGGCGCCCGCCGGGACGAGGACAAGGCGCGCGCCAAGGAGCGCATCATCTCGCTGCGCGACGAGTTCGGGCAGTGGGATCCGCGCAACCAGCGCCCGGAGCTCTGGAGCCTGTACAACGGCCGGCACACGCCTGGCAAGCACGTGCGCGCGTTCCCGATCTCGAACTGGACCGAGCTCGACGTGTGGCGCTACATCGCCCGCGAGCAGATCGCCCTGCCCCCGCTCTACCTCGCGCACGAGCGCGAGGTGTTCCGCCGCGACGGCATGTGGTGGGCGGTGAACGAGCACGCGCAGCCCCGCGAGGGCGAGCAGGTCGAACGCCGCACCGTGCGCTACCGCACGGTGGGCGACGCCAGCTGCACCGGCGCCGTCGAATCCGACGCCGCCACGGTCGACCAGGTCGTCGCCGAGGTCGCCCGCTCCACCCTCACCGAACGCGGCGCCACCCGCGCCGATGACCGGATCAGCGAGGCCGCCATGGAGGACCGCAAGAAGAACGGATACTTCTGATGAGCACGATCGAGACGATCACAGCCACCCGCGAAACTGCACCCGGGTATCGAGACAGCAGCTCCAGCGCGCAGTCTCGAGACGCAGATGCAGTCTCGCGGTCAGAACAGGGGGCCCCGGGGCTGCTGCGTGACACGACGCTGTTCCGGTTCGCCACGGCCGGATCCGTCGACGACGGCAAGTCCACCCTGGTCGGACGGCTGCTGCACGACGCGAAGGCGATCCTCGCCGACCAGCTCGAGCAGGTGCAGCGCACCTCCGCCGACCGCGGCTTCGCGCACGGCGAGTTCGACTTCGCGCTGCTCACCGACGGCCTGCGCGCCGAGCGCGAGCAGGGCATCACGATCGACGTCGCGTACCGCTACTTCGCCACCGACGCGCGCAGCTTCATCCTCGCCGACTGCCCCGGACACGTGCAGTACACGCGCAACATGGTGACCGGATCCGCGACCGCCGACGCCGTGGTCGTGCTCATCGACGCGCGCAAGGGCGTGGTCGAGCAGACCCGCCGGCACCTCGCCGTGGTCTCGCTGCTACGGGTGCCGCACGTCATCGTCGCCGTGAACAAGATCGACCTCACCGGCTTCGACGAGCAGACCTACCGCGCCGTCGAGGCGCAGGCGAACCAGGTCGCCGCCGAGCTGGGCCTCCTCGACGCGCACGTGATCCCGGTGTCGGCACTCGAGGGCGACAACATCGTGGATCCGTCCTCGCGCACCCCCTGGTACGACGGACCCACGCTGCGCGAGCTGCTCGAGACGCTGCCGGCGCGCGAGACCGAGGAAGGCGCGGCGTTCCGCCTGCCGGTGCAGACCGTGATCCGCCCGCAGGGCGGCCTGTCCACCCTCATCGACCCGGCCGAGACCGACGCACTGCGCGACTACCGCGGCTTCGCCGGGCGGGTGTCCAGCGGATCCGTCGCCGTCGGCGACCGCGTACAGGTGTTCCCCGGCGGTCACGAGACCACCGTGACCGGGATCCGGGTCGCCGGGCGCGAAACCGGCGCCGCGCACACCGCGCAGTCGATCGCCGTGACCCTCGCCGACGAGGTCGACGCGGCCCGCGGCGCACTCATCGCCGCCGCCGGCACCGTGCCGGCCGGCCACCAGGAGGCCGAGCTCGAGCTCTTCCAGCTCGACGTGCGGCCCATCACCACCGGCGCGCGCGTGCTCGCCAAGCACGGCACCACCACGGTGCAGGCGATCGTGACCGACGTGCGCGCCCGCCGCGACCTCGACACCCTCGCCCTCGAGGAGGCGGCCGAGCTGGCCGTGAACGAGATCGGCCGGGTGCGGATCCGCTTCGCATCCGCCCTGCCCCTGGAGCCGTACGCCGACGACCGGGAGGGCGGCGCACTGCTGCTGATCCACCCCGTCGACGGAGCGACCCTCGCCGCGGCGACCGTCGTCGCGGCCGAATAGCCCCACCCAATCCCGCCCGGAAGAGCCCCGAAGAACGCCTAAGGAGGCGACAGTGAATCGCAAGACCCGCATCAGCACGGCCATCACCGCTCTCGGACTCGCGATGGCGATGCTCGCCGGCTGCTCCTCCGCACAGGCCGCGACCGAGGCCGGATCCGCCCCCGCCTCGGAGTCGAAGCTCGACACCCTCAAGCTCGGCTACTTCGCCACGGTCACGCATGCGCCGGCTCTGGTCGGCATCGACAAGGGGCTGATCCAGAAGCAGCTCGGCGGCACGAAGCTGCAGACCGAGGTGTTCGGCGCCGGTCCCGCCGCGGTCGAGGCGCTCTCGGCCGGCGCGATCGACGCCGCGTACATCGGTCCGAACCCGGCGATCAACACGTTCATCCAGTCCGGCGGCGCCTCGGTGCGCGTGATCGCGGGCGCCACGAGCGGGGGTGCGTCGCTCGTCGTGCGCGACGGCATCACCCGCGCGTCCGACCTCAAGGGCAAGACGCTCGCCTCGCCGCAGCTGGGCAACACGCAGGACGTGGCGCTGCGCACCTGGCTGGGCTCGAAGGGGCTGAAGACCACGGTGCAGGGAAGCGGCGATGTGCACATCACCCCGACCGACAACGCACTCACCCTGAGCCTGTTCAAGGACGGCAAGCTCGACGGCGCATGGCTTCCCGAGCCGTGGGCGTCGCGCCTCGTGCTCGAGGCCGGCGCGCACGTGCTCGTCGACGAGCGCGACCTGTGGCCCGACGGGGCCTTCCCGACCACGGTGCTGCTGGTGCGCACCGACTTCGCCCTGGCGCATCCGACGGCCGTGCGCGAGCTCGTCGCCGGGCACCTCGACGCGCTCGACTGGATCGCGAAGAACCCTGCCGAGCTTCCCGGGGTCGTCAACGGCGCGCTCAAGACGGCGACCGGCAAGGCGCTCCCCGACGACGTGCTCGCGGCGTCCCTGGCCAACGTGTCGTTCTCGGCGGATCCGAATGCGAAGGCGTTCGCGAAGCTGGTGCACAACGGCGTGACCGCCGGCACCCAGAAGAAGGGCTCGATCGCTGGGCTGTTCGATCTCGCCGTCGTCGACACCGAGCTGAGCGCGCGCGGCGAGAAGGCCGTGGACGACGGCGGGCTGGGGCAGAAGCGATGACCACCCCGCTCGCACCGAGCTTCGACTCGATCGCTCCGGTCGTCCAGGTCGCGGATCCGACGGATCCGGCCGTGCGCCTGTCGCATGTCACCAAGCGGTACGGATCCGGCCCGATCGTGCTCGACGACGTCTCGCTGGACATCGCCCCGGGCGAGTTCGTCTGCCTGCTCGGCGCGAGCGGATGCGGCAAGTCGACCCTGCTCAACTTCATCGCCGGGCTCGAGCCCGTCTCGGCCGGCGAGATCTCGACACCCGCCGAGGGCGCGGCCGTGATGTTCCAGGACGCGGCGCTCATGCCGTGGCTGAGCGCACGCCGCAACGTCGAGCTGGCGCTGCGCCTGCGCGGGGTGCCGCGCACCGAACGCCGCGCCGAGGCGCTGCGCCTGCTCGGCATCGTGAACCTCGCCGATGCGGCGGAGAAGCGCCCGCACGAGCTGTCCGGCGGCATGCGCCAGCGTGTGGCGCTGGCTCGAGCGCTCGCACAGGACCGGCCGGTGCTGCTCATGGACGAGCCGTTCGCCGCACTCGACGCGATCACCCGCGACCTGCTGCACGAGGTGCTGGAGAACGTGTGGCGCGAGACCGGCCGCACGATCGTGTTCGTCACCCACAACGTGCGCGAGGCCGCCCGCCTCGGTCAGCGCGTGGTGCTGCTCGGCAGCCGCCCCGGCCGCATCTCCCGCGAATGGCGCGTGGCGCGCACCCGCGGCCGCCGCATCGAGTCGCCCGAGGTCTCGGCGCTCGCCGCCGAGATCACCGTCGAGCTGCGCAAGGAGATCCGCCGCAATGCCGACTGAGACGCATTCCTCCCCTTCTTCCCGGCCGTTGAGCGACGACGAGAGACGCGAGATCGAGACGGAACCCGGCGATCTCGCGGGCGACGACGTTCCGTCTCGCTCGACGACCGCTGCGACCGACGACGAGCTCTCCCGCCTGGAAGCAGGCCTCGACCGCTTGCAGACCGCGGAGACAGGATCCGAGTCCCGCACCCGCCGGCGTCTCGGCGCGGTCCTGCCTCCGGTGATCCTGCTCGTGCTGCTCATCGCGGCCTGGCAGCTGTACGTGGTGATCGCGCGCCCACGGCCCGACAAGGCGCCGGGCCCGCTCGACGTGCTCGGCGCGTTCGGCGACGCGTGGGCGTCGGGCCGGCTGCAGGAGTCGGTGGCCACCAGCCTCGAGCGCGGCCTGATCGGCTTCGTGATCGCGATCGCCATCGGCACCCCGATCGGCCTGCTCCTGGCGGAGGGGAAGCTGCTGCGCCGCGCCGCGGGCCCCCTCATCTCCGGGCTCATGGTGCTGCCGAGCGTGGCCTGGGTGCCCGCGGCGATCATCTGGTTCGGGCTGAGCGACGCGACCGCGTACTTCGTGATCCTGATGGGCGCGGTCCCGTCGATCATCAACGGGCTGCTCTCAGGCATCGACCAGGTGCCGCCGCAGCTGCGCCGCGTCGGCACCGTACTGGGCGCGAGCCGCTGGCAGTCCGCGACGTCGATCGTGCTGCCCGCCGCTCTGCCCGGCTATCTCGGCGGGATCAAGCAGGGCTGGGCGTTCTCCTGGCGCTCGCTCATGGCCGCCGAGATCATCACGACCGGCGGCACCCTCGGGTTCGGCCTCGGCACGATGCTCGACCAGGCCCGGCAGCTCGCCGACCTCCCCGGCGTGCTCGCCACCATCCTGCTGATCCTCGCGATCGGCATCCTCATCGAGCTGGCGCTGTTCGCCCCGCTCGAGCGCGCCGTGCTCCGCCGGCGTGGACTGCTGCTCGGAGGTGCATGATGACTTCAGGATCCGCCACCCCAGGAACCGCCGCCCTCGGCACCGTCACCCTCGTCGGCGCGGGACCAGGCGACGCCGGACTGCTGACGCTACGCGGCCTGCGTGCCCTGGAGAGCGCCGACGTGATCGTCGCCGACCGGCTCGGCGCCCGCGCGGTGCTCGACCAGCTCGCCGCCGAGGGCACAGCCCTCACCGCCGAGGTGATCGACGTCGGCAAGCTCCCCGGACACCACCCGGTGCCGCAGGACGAGATCAACGCACTGCTGGTGCGCCACGCGCGTGCCGGTCGCGCCGTCGTGCGTCTCAAGGGCGGGGATCCGTTCGTGCTCGGCCGCGGCCGCGAGGAGGCGCTGTACTGCGAGGCCGAGGGCGTCGCCGTGCGGGTCGTCCCCGGCGTGACGAGCGCGATCTCGGTGCCCGCTGTCGCCGGGATCCCGCTCACGCATCGCGGTGTCGCGACCGCGTTCACGGTCGCCAGCGCGCACGACCCGATCGAGCAGCTGCCAGGCGGATCCGATCACACCGTGGTTCTGCTCATGGGCATCGGCACGCTCGCACACACCGCCGAGATCCTGGCCCGCGGCTCCCGCGGCGTCGATTGCCCGGTCGCGATCATCGAGGACGGCTACGGATCCGGCGAGCGCGTCACCGTCGGCACGCTCGGCACGATCGCCGCCCTCGCCGCCGAACGCCGGGTACGCAACCCCGCCGTGGTCGTGGTCGGCGACGTCGTGCGACTGAGCCCGCACGCCGCGCACCCTGCCCACGCCACGCACCGTCCTGACCGCGAGACTCCAACTGCGCAACGAGACAGCGTGCGCCACGCGCAGTCTCGGAACTCAGATGGAGTCTCGCGGAACCGGATCCCCGCTCGCGCCGCCGACCGGCTCCCCGCTCGCGCCGCCGACCGGCTCGCCGCGGCCCTCGACGCGGGCCTCGCCGTCGACGCCGGCCTCCCGTACTCCCCCATCCGATCCGACCGAAAGACCCTGCAGCCGTGACCGCTCCCACCTCGTCCTCCCCGCTCCGCGTCGCCATCGTCGGCGCCGGCCCCGCCGGCATCTACGCGGGCAACATCCTCAGCAACGCGGTGTCCGAGCTCGGCCCCAACCGGCGCGTCGAGATCGACCTGTTCGAGTCGCTGCCGGCCCCGTACGGCCTCATCCGGTACGGCGTCGCACCCGACCATCCGCGCATCAAGGGCATCGTCAACTCGCTGCACGAGATGCTCGACGCCCAGGCGATCGGCGCCGACCGCCGCGTGATCCGCTTCCTCGGCAACATCGAGGTCGGCCGCGACGTCTCGATCGACGAGCTGCAGGAGCGCTACCACGCGGTCATCCTGGCCACCGGCGCGATCCGCGACGCAGCGCTGCCGATCCCGGGCGTCGACCTGCCCGGATCCCACGGCGCCGCCGACTTCGTCTCCTGGTTCGACGGGCACCCCGACGTGCCGCGCACCTGGCCGCTCGCCGACGAGCAGGTCGCCGTGATCGGCAACGGCAACGTCGCCCTCGACGTCGCTCGGATCCTGGCGAAGCTGCCCGAGAACCTGCGCAGCACCGAGGTCCCCGACAACGTGCTCGCGGGGCTCGAGGCCTCCGCCGTCACCGACGTGCACGTGTTCGGCCGCCGTGGTCCCGCCGACATCAAGTTCACCCCGATCGAGCTGCGCGAGCTCGGCGAGGTCGCCGGGGTCGACCTCGTGCTCGACGACGCCGACTTCGCGGGCGTGGATCCGGCCGCCGCGCCCAGCAACCAGCTGAAGATCATGCTGCGCACGCTCACCGCGTGGCGCGAGCGTCCGGAGAACCGCGGCAGCGCGACCGGCAACCGCCGCCGCCTGCACCTGCACTTCTGGCACGCCCCTGTCGAGATCACCGGATCCGGTCGCGTCGAGGGGATCCGCTTCGAGCGCACGGCCGCGAACGCGGACGGATCCGTCTCCGGCACCGGCGAGTACCGCGACTATCCGGTCACCGCGGTGTACCGCGCCGTCGGCTACTTCGGCTCACCGATCGTCGACGTACCGTTCGACGCCCGCCGCGGGGTCGTGCCGAACGAGGGCGGCCGCGTCGACGGCATACCGGGCCTGTACGCGACCGGCTGGATCAAGCGAGGGCCGGTGGGCCTGATCGGACACACCAAGTCCGACGCGACCGAGACCATCGCGCACCTCATCGAGGACGCGGCCGCCGGCCGGCTGACCGATCCGGTCGAGCCGGCCGACATCCTCGACCTGCTCGCCGAGCGCGAGGTCGAGGTGACCACGTGGGACGGCTGGCTCGACCTCGATGCGCACGAGCGCGCGCTGGGCGCGGGCCACGAACACGTGCGCGAGCGCGTCAAGGTCGTGCCGCGCGAAGAGCAGGTCGAGATCTCGCGGGCGGGAGTGCTCGCACGATGACGTACGTGATCGCCCTGCCCTGCGTCGACGTGAAGGATCGCGCCTGTATCGACGAATGCCCCGTGGACTGCATCTACGAGGGTGAGCGCTCGCTCTACATCCACCCCGACGAGTGCGTCGACTGCGGCGCCTGCGAGCCGGTCTGCCCGGTCGAGGC
>JAFDWM010000180.1 GCA_018268455.1 Actinomycetota bacterium
TGCGCGGTGTGCGGCCGGTGGCTACGAGTACCCGTTCACCCACAGCCACAGTCCCCCGGGCCGTCGTCACGTGCGCCAAACCGTCGATACGTGCGATGCTCGTGGCACGGTCACCAATGACGGTAATTCCGTCAGCTAGGAAGGCTTTGCGGAGTTCCGAGGAAAGCTCGGGTTCGGCGTGCGGGGCGAGCCGTCCGATGACGGTGACGTCGACCCCGAGCCGGGCGAAGAGTTGCGCTTGTTCCAGACCAACGAAACCCCCGCCGATCACGACCAGCGAATCGGGCAGCTCAGTCAGTTCCATCGCTGTGGTCGACGTCAGGTACTCGATTTGTTCGATACCGGGGATAGCCGGGATGAGTGGTTCTGCACCGGTAGCAATGAGATACGACTTGGCACGCACCGGTTGGCCATCTACGAGCAGCGTGGATGGACTGGCGAACGTGGCTGTGCCGGGAAGGATCTCGAATCCGTACGCGGTGGCGATGTCTGCGTACTTGGTTTGGCGGAGCATGCCGACCAGCTCGTCTTTTTGTTGCATGAGCGCGGCGAGGTCAACGTTGCCAGCAATCGTGGAGACGCTCGGGAACGGATTCGAGATCGCGGCGTGGCGTATGTGAGCGGCCGCGAGGAGCGTCTTCGAAGGCACACAGCCCACGTTCACGCAGGTACCGCCGAGGGTGCCGGACTCGATGGCGACGACGCTCGCACCCTCCAATCGGGCGTGGATTGCTGCGGACATTGCCGCGCCGCCAGTGCCGATCACCGCAAGGTCGAACTCTGTGTGTTGCGTCATGGCGCTTCCCCCTATCGAACCGGGCCGTACGTTCGACCACTCGTAATAGGATGAACCTTCAAGTACAGTTGAAGGTCAAGCTGACTCTGGAGGTGTCACGATGCGGATCGGGGAACTCGCCGAAAAGGCAAGGACTACTACGTCGACCCTCCGGTACTACGAAGAGCGCGGGCTACTGCCGCAGCCAGAACGAACCCCGACTGGGTACCGCAGCTATGGGGACGAGTCAATTCAGAGGCTTGAATTCATTGACCGGGCACGTGCCGCCGGGCTCACCCTGGCACAAACCGCAGAGATTCTGGATGTTCGTGACTCGGGCCATTCGCCCTGCGATCACGTGCGAGGCCTCCTTGACCGTCAGCTCGTAGACATCGACGCGCTGATCGATAAGTTGCAGGCCTTGCGCTCCAACATCGTCGAGCTTCGCGCAAACGCCACGGCAACCGCATCCGAACCCTGCGCTCCAGAGTCCATCTGCCGCTACCTCTGAAGGACGTTCGCGACACATCGTCGCTGACGGCATGAGGTTCAGGTAGTACGACCGAGTGCCCGCGTTCGTGGCTCGGAGAGTGGACTTGGCGGATCGGGCTATGCCCCGCGGGAGATGACCTGCGCACCTGGCTCTCGACCCTGTTCCGTCACCGCCGCGGGCGGTGTTCACGCCAAGGAGCCACCGTGTTCGAACTCATCACGACCCTCACCGCAGTCCTGCCGATGAATATCGACGTGACTCCCAACGACTCGGGGTTGCCCGGAATCGGTCAGTTGCGCGTCATCGTTGGCGCCGTCATGACGATCGGGCTAATCCTGTCCGTGCTCGCACTGATCGTGTCGGCGATCGTGTGGGGATTCGGGGCCAACTCATCCAATCCCCACCTCGCCTCCCGCGGCAAGCTCGGCGTACTCGTCTCCTGTGGCGCCGCCATCATCTGCGGTGCTTCCGTGACGCTGATCAACTTCTTCTGGAACGTCGGGCAGCAGGTGTGAGCTTCGCGAATCCACCGACTTCGAGAGCAACGCCATGAGTGTCTGCGATATCCCCGTCATCTCCAGTGTGTGCGATGCGGTCGGTGAGGGCGCCGCAACGCTGGTGTCTGCCCCATTCGACTGGCTGGCTGCGACGATGGGGCAAGCCGCCGGATGGCTCATCGAAGCCATGTGGACCGTCTTCGACAGCACCACCCTCGTCGACGTCCAGTCGCAGGGCTACCTCGACGTCTACAACCTGCTGTTCGGCATCGGTGTCTTCATCGTGCTGCTCTTCTTCTGCTTCCAACTCATCCTGGGCCTGATCCGGCGCGAACCTGCTGCGCTCTCGCGCGCAGCGCTCGGGGCGGCGAAGGCCGTGCTCGGTTCGTTTGTCGTCATTACGCTGACGGCAACGGCGTTGGAGATCGTCGACCAGCTCTCCATCGGCATCGTCCAAGCCGCGGGAGAGACCACCGAGACGATGGGCGACAAGATCGCGCTGCTCACCGCGGGCCTCACCGCGATCAACATTGCCGCGCCCGGCGTCGGAGCGATCATCACGATATTCCTCGCCGGACTCATGATCTGCGCGGTCGCGATCGTCTGGTTCTCACTCCTCATTCGCAAAGCTCTGCTGCTCGTGGCAATTGTGCTTGCGCCGATCGCCTTCGC
>JAFDWM010000181.1 GCA_018268455.1 Actinomycetota bacterium
TCACCGGCATCCATGTCAGAACAGACGATGACGTCGCCGCCGCCTGGGACACCGCTTTCAGCAACCGCGGCATCACCCTCATCGATGCCCGCACGAGCAAGAACGTGCCGCCCCTGCCTCCGCACATCACTCTCGAGTTCGCGAAGAACACTGCCGAAGCGCTGCTCAAGCACGACCCGGAGGAACCGGCAGTTCTGATCGATTCGGCCAAGGCGCTCGCCTCAGAAGGCATCGAACGCATCAAGAGCGCGCTCCACCACGACAAGAAGGACGACACGGAGAACGCCTGAGTCCTCCTCGAAGGAGCAGATCATGAGCCACGTCACAAGCGGGATGATCGTCAGCGGGAACGGCCTGCTCCTGCCGATCACGAGCATCACAGCCCTCGGCGGAGCTCGTCGGCGCACGCAGCGGTCAGTCACCGGAGGAGGAAGCGGATGGCGATGACCTGCCCCCGCATCGACGAAGTGGACGTCCGCGTCTACACGATCCCGACCGACGAGCCAGAAGCAGACGGCACGATCGCCTGGGACTCCACAACGATGGTGCTCGTTCACGCGCGCTCCGGCGGAACGATCGGTGTGGGCTGGACGTACGGCGCCGCCCAATGCGGCGCGCTGATCCGCAGCGCACTCGCGCCGCTCATCGTCGGGCAGCCTGCGCTGGATACGGGGCGATGCTTCCAGGCGATGGTCGCGGCGATGCGCAACAACGGCCGACAAGGCACGATCGGCTACGCCATCTCGGCGGTGGACACCGCGTTGTGGGATCTCAAGGCACGCCTGCTGGATGTGCCGCTCCATCGACTGCTGGGCGCGGTGCGCGACACTGTCCCCGTGTATGGCAGCGGCGGCTTCACGACGTACTCCGATGCTCGGTTGACCGAGCAGCTGAGCCGGTGGGTGCAGGTCGAAGCCATCCCGCGGGTGAAGATCAAGATCGGGCAGTCTCAGGGCGCCGACACGCGACGAGACCTCGAACGCATGCGACAGGCCCGAGAGGTCATCGGATCGAGTGTCGAGTTGTATGTGGATGCGAATGGCTGCTACAGCCGGAAGCAGGCGATCCGGGTCGCCCACACGGCCACCGACCTCGATATCCGATGGTTCGAGGAGCCGGTCACATCGGATGACTTGGAGGGTCTGCGGGAAGTGCGGGATGCCGTCGACGCAGATGTCGCCGCGGGAGAATACGGCTTCGATCTGTATTACTTCCGCCGCATGTGCCAGGCGCAGGCGGTGGATTGCCTGCAGATCGATGCCTCACGCTGCGGCGGCATCACGGAGTGGCTGCGGGCAGCCGCGGTAGCCGCCTCATTCGGACTGGACGTCTCGGCGCATTGCAGTCCGCATCTGCACGCCCACATGGCCGCCGCGACTCCCAACCTGCGTCATCTCGAGTGGTTTCACGACCATGTGCGGATCGAGACACGATTCTTCGACGGCGCGCTCGACCCTCAGGGCGGGGCATTGCAGCTGGACGGGTCTGCACCGGGTAACGGGCTGACGCTGCGCGAGAGCGACGCCGACAGGTATCGCGTGAGTTGACGGCCCCGTGGGCACATGAATCGAGCCGTCAACGTAGCGATCACCGTCCACAGAGACGACGATGCGGTGGCAGGTGACGTGAATGTCAACCCCCTCCGCCCATCGGCGTCTCCGCTCTTACCATCGTCAGATCGCAAACGAGGAGGCCGACCATGCCACGCGAACGCCGATCCAGCAGTCTCAAAGATCCAGAGCTGTATGACGCTCTGCGCGGGGACGGATCGTCCGAGGAGAAGGCCGCGCGCATCTCCAACGCTGCGGCGGCGCGCGGACGGTCGCAGGTCGGACGCAAAGGCGCCCGCGCAGCAGACTACGACGAACGCACCGTGCCCGAACTCCGTGCGCGGGCGAAGGAACTGGGCCTCACGGGCTATTCGGGCAAAAAGAAGTCCGAACTCGTTTCGATGCTCCGCAACCACTGACCGAGGCTTCATACCCCGGGCAGTGATCCTACGAAGGGAAATACCAATGAGCATTCTCTGGATCGTCATCATCGTGGTCGCGATCATCATCGCGATCACTGGAGGGCTCGTACAGTCCTTGAACTTCTTGCTGTGGGTCGGCCTCATCCTGTTGGTTCTCGCCATCATCGCCTGGCTGATCACCGGCATCCGTGGACGCAGCCGTCTGTAGCCCGTACCTGCTGGCCATCCGGGCGACTCTCTCGTCCGGATGGCCATCGGTCACGACCGATGTCCCCTGTCAAGAGGCGGTGCCGCTCGTCCAGAGACGGGTTCGGCGATGAGCTTCATGGATCACACCATCGGAGGGTGCCGGCCGGGCGTGATCACCGCGGAGCTTCTTGTCTCGCCCTTGGTTTGATGGAGGCTCCTGACATCCCGGAAGGATGAGGAGTATGCCGAAGTTGAAGAGGTAT
>JAFDWM010000182.1 GCA_018268455.1 Actinomycetota bacterium
CCCCGTCCTCGAACTCAGCGCCTAACCGACACCAACAACAGAAGGATCACCGACCGCTACACCACGTCCTGGGGCTTGACCGCTGTCAAGCCTGAAGATGTCAAGGCAACAGCTACCCGAGTCCGGCGGTCGACGTAGTGAGCCGATCTGTGAGGACTTTCTTTGCTCGTTCAAGGCCGGCCTAGCGGCCGGCTGTCGGAGAGGCGGAGTCTGCCTGCGGTGCGTCCGGTCCTCGCTCCGTTGCGGTCCGGGCGCTCCTCGCCGAACTCACCCTCTCCTCCGAAGATCCATCCGCCCACTTCTCGGTAAGTTGTAGCTGACCAGCCGACTACACAGCGAACGCGAATCATGACAAACTCTTCAATCGCGAGCATCCACGACGTGCTTGACCAATATCGCAAGGCCGCTTTCGATGAGTACGACAAAGGCTCGCACTTCGAGAAGCTCATGCAGGCGTTCCTCCGCACGGAGCCGCAGTACGCCGAGTTGTACGACCAGGTTTGGCGTTGGTCGGAGTACCCAGAGCGCGGCAACCGTACCGACACGGGAGTCGACCTGGTGGCCCGCAATCGAGACACCGGAGAACTCACCGCCATCCAGTGCAAGTTCTTCGCGCCTACCACCACCGTGACAAAGCCGATGCTCGACTCGTTCCTGTCCGCCTCCGGCAAGTTGACAGTCGACTACATTCCTGAGTTCGCCGGACGACTCGTCATTTCAACCTCCGACACGTGGGGAAAGAATGCCGAGGAGGCGATCTCGGGGCAGTCCATCCCTGTCGAGCGTCTGCGCGTGCAAGACCTCGATGACTCGTCGATTGACTGGTCGCAGTTCGTGTGGAACGAGCCCGCGAAGCTCGAGAAGAAGCGCCTCAAGACGCCCTTCGACTACCAACGCACCGCAATCGACGATGTTGTCGCGGGCTTCGCCGAACGTGATCGTGGGAAGCTCATAATGGCGTGCGGCACCGGCAAGACGTTCACCTCGCTCCGTCTCGCCGAGAAGGTCGTCCCGCTCGGCGGCACCGTCCTGTTCCTCATGCCGTCGATCGCTCTGCTGTCGCAGACGCTCAAGGAATGGACGATCCAGGCAGAGGTGCCGATGCGCTCGTTCGCGGTCTGCTCTGACGTGTCGGTCGGCAAGCGTCGCACCGAGGAAGACATCCCCGTCACTGACCTTGCGTTTCCCGCAACGACCAACGCATCGGCACTCGTCAAGCAGTTCTCGCAGGGGGACGGCTCGGACAAGCTCACCGTCGTCTTCTCTACCTACCAGTCGCTTCCCGTCATCTCGAAGGCGCAGGGGATGGGACTGCCGGAGTTCGACCTGATCGTGAGTGACGAGGCGCACCGGACGACTGGTGCGGCGATGTCGAATGACGACGAGTCCGCGTTCATGAAGGTGCACGATCAGACCTTCGTGCAGGGCAAGAAGCGCCTCTACATGACCGCTACGCCCCGCATCTTCTCGGATGGCACGCGCAAGAAGGCGGGCGAGATCGGCGCGAAGCTCGCCGACATGGACGACGAGGCGGTCTACGGACCCGAGTTCCACCGACTCGGCTTCGGGCAGGCGGTCAGCATGGGTCGTCTGACCGACTACAAAGTTCTCGTGCTCGCAGTGGATGAGGGCTTCGTTGCGCGCGAGTTTCAGGGCTTGATGTCGCAGGACGGCTACGAACTCGCGATGGAAGACACCGCGAAGATCGTCGGCACCTGGAACGGGCTCTCGAAGCGCTCGGTCATCCCCGGAGAGTACGAGGACGACCCGTCGCCCATGCAGCGGGCAGTCATGTTCGCGAAGGACATCGTGACCTCACGCAAGCTCGCGGACGCGTTCCAGCAGGTCGTCGAGGGTGAGATTGAGCGCATCGAGGGTTCGGGCGAGGACACCGCTCCTCTGCTTCACGCTGAGGCTCGTCACGTTGACGGGACGCAGTCGATGCTCGTTCGCAACGAGAAGCTCGACTGGCTCAAAGAGCCGTCCCCGGAAAGCACCGTCCGCATTCTCTCGAACGCGAAGTGCCTCTCCGAGGGTGTGGACGTTCCCGCGCTGGACGCAGTCATGTTCATGAACCCCCGCAAGTCGGTCGTTGATGTCGTGCAGTCGGTCGGACGCGTCATGCGCAAGATGGCGGGAAAGAAGTTCGGATACGTCATCCTCCCGATCGGCATCCCGAGCGGTGTAGAGCCGGACGAGGCGCTGAACAACAACGACAAATACCGGGTCGTCTGGCAAGTGCTCCAGGCCCTCCGTGCTCACGACGAGCGTTTCGACGCCGAGGTCAACAAGATCGACCTCACCAAGAAGACCAACCGACTCATGGTCGATGTGATCGGCGCGG
>JAFDWM010000183.1 GCA_018268455.1 Actinomycetota bacterium
TCCGAGGACGTTGTCCAGGAAGTTGCCTTCTGCGTCGATGACCTCCGCGTGCTCGAGGCGGACGACCGTGCCGCGCTCGCCGCGGACGCGCATGCGCACCCGCCCGGCCATGACCTGGCCGAAGTCGACGACGGTCTCCCCGGCGGGCGTCGTCAGGATGCGCTGGGCGGGAAGCTCACGGACACGGCGGATCGGCTCGCCGACGAAGGGCACGAACGGCACATCGACGGGCACGAGCGCGCACGGTGCCCACTCCGCGAACAGCCGTGCGTCGCCGGTCGTCTCATCCCAGCCTGGGATCGCGGCCCGAGCGTCGTGACGCTCTCCGATGAAGATGTCCGACCAGTCGATCGCGCCGCGAGAGCTCCGCACGGAGGAGTCGGGGCGGATCACCGTGCGCGTGCCGTCGGGGAGGTCGGCCTCCAGGCGCCAGGTGGCGCGGAGTACGTCTCCGTACTGAGCGCTGCGACCGAGGATCGAGATGCGGCCGGCGTACCAGCCGTCACCGAGGATCACGCCCAGGACATTGGAACCCGGACGCAGCAGGGCGGTGATGTCGTGCGTCATCACCGAGATCTCGTGCTGATAGCTCTCGTAGCCGGGCGCCAGCAGGCCGTCGCCGACGGGAACGCCGTTGAGAGACGGCTGGTGCACGCCCTGACTGGTGATGCGAAGTCGCGCCGAGACGGGCGCGGCCGGGAGATCGAACTCCTGACGCAGGTGGCGCGGCGGGTGCAGCCGCTCACCCGGCGGGGTCCCGTGCTCGACGGGGGCGAAGGACTCGGGACCGATGCCGAGCGGGCCCTCGGCCAGCACGCGCTCCTGCTCCGGCTCGACCCAGGGTGCGTCCCAGTCGGCGAGGCCGATGCCGAAGCCGGCCGACTCCTCCACGACGCTCCCGTCATCCGCGCGAACCGACACATGCCAGCGGTACTCGGTCCCGGGAACCCCGGTGAATCCGGCGGGCTCGAGCGCAGTCTGGGCGGCGATGACCCATCCCGTGTCGTGCACGTCGTTCCCGGCGGATGTCGCGATGCGGATCCGCTGCTCTCGCGCCGCGGTCGCGGTCCCGTCGGAACGCAGCCGCCAGGTGAACCGCGGTGTGGTGCGGCGCAGGGCGAGCGGTTCCACGAGGTGGTCCGTGCGGAGGTCTGTGAGGACGAGGGGCATCGACGGGCTCCTTTGCTCTGAATCGATTCAAAATCTGATCTCGACCATACGGGCTATCGAAGTCCGCGTCAAGCGATCACGGATTCGACAGGGGATGCGGCGATATGTTGTTTCGGAAAATCCAATTGTGAATCGATTCAAAACTTGCTAGCGTGCTGAGCACCTCAGATCTGCTGCGCCGCACACACGTCGGCGCACCCCGTACCGTTCACGTTCAAAGGAGAACCATGACTCTCGAATCCCCCGCCGTCCGCCAGCCCAATCCGTGGTGGGTCGGCATCGTGTGCGGCATGGCGTCGTACATCGACGCCGCCACGATCGTCGCGACCGGCATCGCGCTCGTGATCTACCAGCACACGATCGGCATCACGCCCGACCAGATCGGCGTCCTCTCCGGCATGCTCACGCTCTCGATCGCGATCGGCGCGATCTTCGGCGGACGCCTCGGCGACGCGCTCGGACGTCGCACCGTGTTCCTCGTGACGATGCTCGTCGTCATCGCCGGTATCGCCCTGCTCGTGTTCGGGGCGTCCTTCCCCGCGCTTCTCACAGGTGTGATCCTGGCCGGTCTCGGCACCGGCGCAGATCTGCCGGTGTCGCTTTCCACGATCTCGGAATCGGCCTCGGAGAAGAACCGCGGCGCGGTCATCGGGCTCTCCAACATCCTGTGGGTGGTCGGCATCCTCGGCACCATCGTCATTGCGACGTTCGCCGGCGGGCTCGGCCGGCTGGGCGGCCAGCTGCTGTTCGCGCAGGTCGGGATCGTCGCGGCGCTCGTGTTCCTGGGCCGGCTCACGATCCCCGAGTCCGCATTCTGGCTGGCTGCTCGCGATGAGCGCCGCCGCGGCGTGGTCACGGTGCGCGCCGACCGGGCCTCGGTACGCGATCTGCTGCGCAAGCCCTACCTCGCGCCGTTCCTCGCGCTGCTCGTGTTCTACGCGCTCACCAACGTCGGCGCCAACACCGGCGGGCAGTTCGGCACCTATCTCGCCGTGAACGTCGCGGGCATCCCGGTCGAGGTGAACTCCGCCATCGGGCTGATGTCCTTCCCGATCGGCCTGATCGCCGGAGTCTGGTTCATGCGGATCGTCGATGGGAAACATCGCATGACGTACTTCGTGTTCGGTGGCATCGTGCTGCTGCTCGGCTACCTGACCCCGGCCGTGCTCGG
>JAFDWM010000184.1 GCA_018268455.1 Actinomycetota bacterium
GCAGAAGAACCGGAGAAGCGCAGATGCGGATCCGGGAAGAGGAGGCCATCATGTCCACCACGACACTCGACCTGGCCATCGTCGGCGCGGGGGCGGCGGGGCTGCACACCGCGCGCCGGGCGATGGACCGCGGCGCGACGATCGGGGTCTTCGAGGCGCACGCGCGCATCGGCGACAGCTGGCGGGAGCGCTACCGCTCCCTGCGCCTGTTCACCCCGCGGCGCTGGGCGCAGCTGCCGGGGCTGCGCCTCGACATCGGCGTGTTCGACTTTCCGACGGCGACGCAGCTCGCCGACTACCTGGAGCGCTACGCGGCGACGTTCGAGATCCCGGTGCGCACGGCCACGCGGGTGCGGCGGCTCTCGGCCGACAAGGACGGACGGTTCCGCCTCGAGCTCGACACCGGCGAGGAGGTCGTCGCGCAGACGGTGGTCGTCGCCGCCGGTGCCCACCATCGCCCGATCGTGCCCGCATTCGCCGCGGAGCTGGATCCGGCCATCCACCAGCTGCACTCGCTCGACTACCAGGGGCCGGAGGACTTCGCAGCCGGATCGGTGCTGGTCGTGGGCGCCGCGAACTCGGGCACCGACATCGCCCTCGAGGCGGCGAAGAGCGGGCACACGACAGTCCTCGCCGGCCGCCACCCCGGGCAGGTGCCTGGGCACATCGACACCCCGGTCGGGAACCTGATCAGCAGCGTGTTCATCCGGCGGCTGCGCAACACCACGATCGACACCGAGAGGGGGCGCCGGGTGTGGGAGCAGCAGCGCGGTCACGGCGTGAACCTCGTCCGCAACCACCTCTCGGATCTGCGCCGGGCGGGGATCCGCCTGGCCGGCCGGGTGGCCGGGGCCGAGGACGGCCTGCCCGTGCTGGACGACGGCGAGCGGCTGCATCCGACGACCATCGTGTGGTGCACCGGATCCCGTCCGATCCTGGACTGGATCGACCTGCCCGGCTTCGCCGGCGAGAACGGGATCCGGCACGAGCGCGGGCTCTCCACGACGGTGCCGGGGCTTGCGTTCATGGGACTGCCGTTCCAGTACTCGGTCGCGTCGCCCACCCTGATGGGCATGGGGCGCGACGCGGAGTACGTCGTCGAGCACCTGCTGCGTCCGGTGCCGGTGCCGCTCGCGGCATGAATCGGTGCCGTTAGGCCCTTCTCCCGGACGCACCGCGGTGGGACGATGGATCATGACGACTGAGGTCGGGGGATCCGCGGTCGGCGGATCCGCGTCAGACCCCGTGCTCGCGCGTCGACTGCAGATCCTCTCGACCGAGCACTGGGGCCTGCTCGCGGCGCGCAGCACCGCGCAGAGCGAGGTGCTCACGCGCATCACGCTGCACCTCACGCTCGTGTCGGCCGGGCTCGTGACCATCGGGCTGCTCGGCCAGGCCTCGCACTTCGCGTCGTGGTTCCCGGCCGCGGCGCTCGGAATCCTCGGGTTCGTCTCGGCCGTCGGATTGCTCACCCTCATCCGGGTGCTCGCGGTGTCGGAGGAGGACTTCATGTACGTCACCGCGATGAACCGGATCCGCGGCGCCTACGCCGAGATCGACCCCGTCGCCGCGACCGCGTTCCTCGCCTCCACGCACGACGACGAGCTCGGGATGCGCGTCACCTACTCGTTCCTGCGTCATCGCGGTGGGGCGGAGCAGATCCTCGGATCCTCGTCGGTGCTGAGCATGCTCGTGAACGGGATCGTCACGGGAATGTTCTTCGGCGGGCTCGGCGCCACGCTCGGCGTTCCGCTCGCGGGCGCCGTCGTGATCGGGGTGGTCGTGGGCCTCATCGTCGTGGCCGCGGCGATGGGCTATTCGGTGTACCGGTTCTTCTCGGTGTGGCGGGCGTACCCACCGCTGCATCCGAGCGAGGCTCCCCCGGCGTACTGGCGCATGCGGAGGGTGCCCGGCGTGGGCGGCGTGCGGGCGAAGGGCTGAGCCGACGCGTTCCGGTGCAGGGCTGAACCGGCACGTTCCGGTGCAGGGCTGAGCCGGCACGGCTGAGCCGGCAAGTTCCGGTGCAGGGCTGCACCGGCGCGTCCGGTGCAGGGCTGAGCCGGCGCGTCCGGTCAGCGGCAGGCAGCCGCCGCCTGCACGAGGGACTCCGGCGGCGCGCCGTACGCCTGCGTGCCATTGCCCTCATCCGTGAACCCCATGCCGATGGCCCATGCGGTGGCCCACGCCTCCGCCGCTGGCGAGTCGCCGTTGTCGACCATCGTCCGGCATTTCGTCGCGATCGCGTGCCCGGCCTCGTGTGCGACCAGCGCACGGCTGGAGTCGCTGGGCCAGTCCTCGGCGATGGAGTTCGACAGCAGGATCGTCGC
>JAFDWM010000185.1 GCA_018268455.1 Actinomycetota bacterium
GACGAGCCGTGGCCGATTCGCGCATTCGTCGTCACGTGGACGGAACTCGACGGCTGGTGGCGGCACTTCGACGTCGATGACCTGGCTCGTCAATTGAGTCACGCCGAGGTCGAGATGTTCCTGCACGTTGTTGAAGCCACCGTTCAGGTCGCTGAGCAACTCCGTGCCGCGCGCGACGTTGATCGTGCGGACGCCGAGTCGGCGGCCCAGGTGGGGAACCTTCGCGCCCTCTGACTCGGGATAGATGCGGCGCACCTGTCCCGCATGAAGCTTCTTACCGCTCCTCGCGCACGCCGCACTCTGATCGCCCTCACCGCGGCGCTGTCGCTGGCGATCCTTGTCGCCGGAATCGGCATCTACGGACTCGTCATCGGATCCGAGCAACCCACCGAGTCAACTGATCCTCCATTGTCGAGTGCTGCTCCGAGCGCAGAACCTTCTCGTGAGCCGACCTCACCATCTCGGATCCCGTCGATCCCACCGACCACCGACGCCGAGGCGTTCGCACGCAGCGTCGCCGCGGCACTGTTCACCTGGGACACCGGCAGTGCGTTCCTGCCGCTCGACTACACCGCAGTCATCCTCGACGTCGCCGACCCGACCGGCTTCGAACAGTCGGGGCTCGCCGCCGACATCGCCACTTACCTGCCCACGTCGAGCGCGTGGGCGCAGCTGCGACCGTACGCAACGACGCAGCGGTTGGAGATCACCTCAGTGTTCGTGCCGGATACCTGGGCTGATGCGCTCGCGCAGGCTCGCCCGGGGCAGCTCCCCGACGGCGCCGCGGCATACACGATCGAGGGTATCCGCCAGCGATCCGGCGTGTGGAACGGCGACTCGGTCACCGCAGAGCATCCGGTCGCGTTCACGATCTTCATCGCGTGCCCGGCCGAGGACCCTTGCTACGTCCTGCGGCTCTCGCAATTGAACCTTCCGCTGCGTTAGGACGACTGGCTCATGATGAAGAAACTCGCGATCGCAGTGGTCGCCTTGATGTTGCTCGCACCGACCCTCGGACTCGTCACCGTCGGACTGGTGGTGAATCCCACCGCCATCGCGTGCCTTGCCTCGTCGGGACTCACCGTCGGAAACGTGCCGGACTCTCTCGTGGTCACGACCGCAAACGGTGAGACATTCACCCTGAACAAGCAACAGCTCACGCACGCTGCGACGATCATCACCGTCGGATCGAGCATCGACGGTGTGACGAGGGACGCCATCCAGATCGCACTGATGGCAGCGCTGACCGAGTCAACGCTTCGACAGCTCGCGAACACCGGAGCGTACCCCGAGTCCGGCAGCTATCCGAACGATGGGAACGGCTCCGATCACGACTCACTCGGCCTGTTCCAGATGCGACCGCAATCGGGCTGGGGATCGATCGCGGAGCTGATGGAACCCGAATACCAAGCCAAAGCATTCTTCGGCGGCCCGACCGGCCCCAACTACCCCTCGCCCCGTGGCCTTCTGGACATCCCCGGCTGGCAGAGCATGGGCAAGGGCGAAGTCGCGCAAGCAGTCGAAGTGTCGGCGTACCCCGACCGGTACAACAACTATGAGCCCGTCGCCGAGACGATCCTCACGACACTCACGCGTGGCACATTGGCAGCGACGACGACGCCAACGGCCCCTGCGTCGCCTGTCGTCGACGTGGCGGAGGCCTCGCGCGTCGTGTTCCCGTTGCCGGAGGGAACCTGGGTGCACACAAGTGATTTCGGTCCACGAACCGATCCCCTCACTGGCGAGAGCGCCTTCCACAGCGGAACGGACTTCGCCGCGCCGGATGGGACGCCGATCCTCGCCGCGGCTGACGGTGTCGTGACGGTTGCCGAGTTCTCTGGAGGCTACGGCGGCCTCATCGTAATCGAGCACCGCCTCGGTGGCGTGACGGTCGCGACCGGCTATGCGCACATGTGGCAGCACGGCATCCACGTCACCGTCGGCGAGCGCGTTGTCGCCGGGCAACACATCGGCGACGTGGGCTCGTCCGGGCGTTCAACAGGCCCTCATTTGCACTTCGAGGTTCGACCAGGTGGAACGAACGGCGAAGCGGTGGATGCTGCGAAATGGCTCAATGATCACGACGCAGCAGATCTCCCCGAAGCTACGGCAGGAGCCGGATGTTCCGCGCTTGGAGGCGGTCTCTGATGAACGTGTTTCCTGACTTCGGCAGCCTCAGCGGCATCGGTGACCTCAGAGTCGTGATCGGCGCGATGCTCACCATCATCCTGATCGTCGCGGTGCTCATGATCATCATCAGCGCGATCACCTGGGCCATCGCCACGTCGACGGG
>JAFDWM010000186.1 GCA_018268455.1 Actinomycetota bacterium
CGGTTGTTGGCGTGAAGTTCCGGTGTGCTCGGCAGGATCCGGTGCACCTGGGGTGGGGAACGCGCTGTCTCGCCGGGGATGGCTGTAGTGCGGGGCATCGCAACCCGTGCCCGGGCGGTCGCGGGGGTGCCGCGGTGCACCGCTTGTTGTCGAGTGGACCGGTTGTTGACGTGAAGTTCCGGTGTGCTCGGCAGGATCCGGTGCACACGTGGCGGGGACCGCGGTGAACGCTGGGGGCGGCGGTAGTGCGGGGCGTCGCACCCCGTGCCCGGGCACCCGATGCGGCGCAGGGTGAGACCGCGTGCGGGTGTGCGGGCGGGACCGTCTACGCCTCGACGCGCGGGGCGACGCTGCGTGCACCGCTTGTTGTCGAGCGGACCGGTTGTTGGCGTGAAGTTCCGGTGTGCTCGGCAGGATCCGGTGCACGCGGGGCGGGGGCCGCCGGTGAACGCCGGAGACGGCGCGACCACGGGTGTCGCCGCTACGCCTCGACGCCCCCGACTGCCCTGCGCGGAGGGTTGACCATGAACTCGATCCGGATGCCGTTGTCGTCCTCGACGAACGACGCGTAGTAGCGCTCGCTGAAGCGCGGGAAGGGCTTCGGATCCCGTACCGACGTCCAGCCCGCATCGAGTGCGATTCCGTGCAGACGCTCGACCTCCGCGCGCGAGTCCACGGCGAACGCGAGGTGCTGCCAGCCGATCGTGCCGTACCGGTGCGGCTCGCCGCCCGGCTCGGGCGCGCGGTACAGGATCAGCTCGGTCTCACCGTCGCGGGACCAGGCGAGCCCGCCCTCCATCTCGACGCCGTTGCTCTCGCAGCCGAGGGCGCGGAGCACCGGATCCCACTGCGCGAAGGCACGGTCGAGGCTTTCGACGGTGAGGCCGAGATGATCGAAGAGAGGCACGAGGTCAGTCTGCCCGACTGGGCCGCGTGATCAGTCCCGATCGAGGCCGTCGCCACCGTCGTCGACCCGGGCTGTGACGCAGCGACGTCCCCCGGGTTCAGTGCGGGGCGTGGTATTCGGCCTCGTCGCGCTTCCAGTAGCCCTTGACGACCGCGTGGTCGGCGTCGACACCCCAGCGCTCGAGCAGTGCGCGGCCCGGCTTCATGATCGACGACTCCGCGGCGATGAACACGAACGGGTCGGTGCCGGGGCGGTCATCGACGGTGAGCTCGGACAGCGCTGTGGAGAGGGCGGATCCGGCCGGCGCGTCACCGCGACGCACCCATTCCACCGCGACGGGGGCTTCGATCGCGACCTCGTGCTCGGCACCGCGCACCTCGATCAGGATCCGTGCGCGCGTATCGGCCGGGATGAGCGTGGCGAAGCGGCGGATCGCCGGGATCGCCGTCTCGTCCCCCGCGAGCAACCAGCCGTCCGGGTCACCGGCGATGACCATGGATCCGCGCGGGCCACCCACGCCGACGGTCGATCCGAGCGGAGCGCCGGCGGCCCAGGGCGCGGCGACACCGGCGTCGCCGTGCACCGCGAATTCCACGTCGAGCCAGTCCTCGCCCCAGGAGAGCGGCGTGTACTCGCGGCTCGGCGACGCACGCAGCTCATCGACGGACTGCGTCGAGCTCTCGGGGAAGAACAGCCGCATGTGATCGTCGGAGCCCCGCGAATCGAAGCCGGCGAGGTCGGATCCGCTCAGTCGCACGCGCACGTAGTCGGGTGCGATCCACTCCCGTGCGGTGAGCGTGACGGTGCGGAAGCGCAGGTCGAGGGGCTGCCGCTCGAGGCGGAAGCGGGATTTCACGTCGCTCATAAGGTAAGGCTAACCTGCCTGAACTCCCGACGCGAACGGGGAGCCCGGTGTTCGCGGTGCGATCGCCCCAGGCTGTGAGTCTGCGATCGACGTCGCCGGGTCCGGTGACGTCGAACCGGCCAGGCGTCAGCGCGTGCGATGGTCCTCGGGGGCAAGCCGTGGACCGCGCCTCGACTCGGCCGCGCCGCTGAGCCGGATCAGCCGGATCACGCGCTGGCGGTGCCCGGCCCAGGGTTCGAGCAGCGCGAGCATCCCGGCGTCATCGGTGCGGGATCCGGTGAGCGCGAACCCGATCTCGTGGGCGAGGTGGTAGTCGCCGACGCTCACCGCATCGGGGTCGCCGAGGGCACGGATCCGTGTCTCGGCGGCCGTCCATGCACCGACCCCGGGCAGCGACACGAGCACGGCGTCGCGGCCCGGCCCGTCCACGGCGGCGTGCACGGCGCGTTCCAGGTT
>JAFDWM010000187.1 GCA_018268455.1 Actinomycetota bacterium
CGCCGGATCCGCCCCGCGCGCCCAACTTCGGAGCGCAGCGGCGACACGCCGCCATGGGGCCACCTCCCCCGGCGTGTCGCAGACCAGCTCCGAAGTTGGGCTCGCCGGACGATCGATCCGCACAATTCGGGCCCCGGGCGCGCAGTGCACCGATTCAGGGATTCGGATCCCATGAGCAACGCGAACATGCTGTCCTGGCGGCATGTGCTGCTCTTCCGACACGATGATCTGGACGCGACCCGAGCTCAGAAGCCAGGGTTGCACACGACCGCAACTGGACCGCGCTATCGCGACGGGCGCACTGTCGCGCGTACGGCGCGGCGTCTACGCGACGGCAGCCGCCTGCAGTGATGCCATCGAAGCGGCAGCACACGGCGGCGCACTCGCCTGCGGCGACGCCGCACGACACCACGGCCTGTGGACCATGCCGATCGACGAGGAGAGGTCCGGGCCGCACGTATGGATGCACGATGACCGGCATCAGCACCACGACCCGGGATGCGGCTGCACGCCCCATTGGGACGCCGACATGGCGAAGGATTCGTTCGGGCTGCCATCCGTGATGCTGACCCTGGCGCAGCTGTACCGGTGCGAAGGAGCAGAGGCGTTCTTCGTCGCGCTCGAATCCGCCCGGCGACACGCGCTGCTGAACGATGCCGAACTCGGGCAGCTGGCATCGAAGCTCAACGATGAGGGCCGCGAGCTCATCGCCTTCTCCCGTGCAGATGCCGACAGCGGCCTGGAGTCGCTGATCCGGCTGCGACTCCGCGGCCGAGGCTGGGATGTGCGGACACAGACGCAGGTGCCGGCGACCGGGCGCGTGGATCTGCTCATCGACGGATGGCTGATCATCGAGGCGGACGGGCAGGAGAACCACGATGACCGATCTCACCGTCACAAGGATCTCGTCCGCGACGCGAACGCCACGATCTGGGGCTATCGATCACTCCGGTTCGACTATCACATGATCATCCACGACTGGGACCTGGTGGAGCAGGCGATCGTCGCCGCCTACGAGGCGCACCACACCGCACGCTGACGACCCACCGCTCCACGGTCGCCCCCGGGATCCGAGGCACGCCCGGGTCCCGGCACACCCCGGACCCGGATCCCAGCACGCCCCCGGACCCCGGATCCCAGCACGCCCGATCCGATGCGCGCCCGGATCCGAACGCACGAGCACCCAACTTCGGAGCACAAGGGCGACACGCCGGACCAAGGACCCGATCACCCGGCGTGTCGGTCGCCAGCTCCGAAGTTGGGTTGGGTGGCGCAGGCCGGCGGGGCAGGCCGGCAGGGGCGGGCCGGGGCGGATCCGGCCGAGGGCGGATCCGGTCAGTCGCGGGGCGAGAGCAGGTAGTCGTTCAGGTCGGCGGTGAGGGTCGGATCCACGGCGAGCGCATGCTCGTCGATCCGGGTGACGGGGGCGGCGAGGCGCACGCTGGAGACGAGCCAGGCGGCATCGGCCCGGGTGAGGTCCGCGACCGGCACCGTCTCGTATGCGGTCTCGAAGCCGAGCTCCTCCAGGTGCGTGAAGACGCTCACCTGAGTGGTGCCCTGCAGGATCCCGCCGTGCGGCGCGGGCGTGACGAAGCGGTCGCCGAAGCGCAGGATGAGCGAGGCGGTCGGCGCCTCCAGCACGACGCCGTCGGTGGTCGTGAAGATGGCGTCGTCGGCGCCCCGGCGGTGCGCCTCGCGCAGCGCCGCCATGTTCACCGCGTAGGACAGCGTCTTCGCGCCGAGCAGCAGCCAGGGTGCGCGTTCTGCCGCGCCGCTGTCGTACCCGCGGTCGAGCGTGACCACGCGCACGCCCTCGGTGCGCGCCGCACGGAAGTCGCCGGCCGGAGACGCGGTGACCCAGGCCGTTGGCGCAGGGCCCTTCTCCACACCGCGGCTGAGAATGAGCTTGATCACGCTCTCCCCCGGCCCGCAGTGCGCCTGCGCGATGCGGATCGCCTGCCGCCACTGCGCGAGGTCCGGCGCGGGCAGATCGCACAGCTGCGCCGAGTGCGCGAGCCGCTGCAGGTGCGGCTCGACCTCCTGCGCGTGCGCGTCGACGACACCGATCGATTCGAACACGCCGTCACCACGCTGCGTGCTGAGCTCGCCGACGCTCAGCGCGGGAGCAGATGCATCGACCATCGTGAACGTGTTGTCGTAGTCGGCCAGCGGCGCGGGTGCGGGCTCGATCATCAGCGCGAAACGGCGATCCATATGCAGAAGCGTAG
>JAFDWM010000188.1 GCA_018268455.1 Actinomycetota bacterium
CAGCACGAGCGCGCCGAGCTCGCCCTCGTCGAAGTGCGTCGCCGCGGCGTTCCAGATCTCATCCGTCACGGTCTCGGGGCCGAGCTTCGTGACGGCGTCGGTCAGTGCGAGGGCCGCAAGCTCCCTCTCGTCGAAGAAGCCCTTGGCGTGCTGCCATGCCCCGACCGCGTGCAGGGTGCGCTGGGGGATGCCGCGCTTGGCGCCCTCGGTCGCGTGCATGTCGACGCAGAACCCGCAGCCGTTCAGGATCGAGGCGCGCAGCTTGATCAGCTCGTTCAGCCGCGGCTCGACGCTCTTGCGGGAGTACGCCTCCAGCCCGAGCACCGCGGCGTAGCCGAGCTTGTTGGTGCGGCTCAGGTCGATCCTGGTCATCGTCGTTCCTTCCGTTGCCGCGCCGTCGGCGGATCTCGTCGACGGCGTTGCGGCTCTCATCAGGGGTGTCGGATCCGGGCCGGGAAGTGTGACGGATCCGGCCGGATCCGGCGTCATCAGCCGCGGCCGAACAGCGCCCCGCCGTTCACCTGCAGGATCTGGCCGGTGGTCCATCCGCCCTCGGGCCCGGCCAGGTACGCGACGGCGCCGGCGACCTCCTCCGGCGTGCCGGCGCGGTTCATCGGAACCTGCGCGAGGCGAGACGACACGATCTCCGGGGAGCGCCGTCCGTCCCAGAACCCGGTGTCGGGCACGTAGCCCGGTGCGACGGCGTTGACGGTCACGCCCTCCGGGGCGATTTCTGCAGCGAGGCCCATCATCCAGCCGTGGATCGCGGCCTTCGCGGCGCCGTACCCGTTCGCGCCGCGCAGCGCGGCGATCGAGCTGATGCAGATGATCCGGCCGCCGGGGCGGGTGATCCGCGGCAGCAGCGCCTCGGTCATCAGCACGGTGGTGAGCACGTTCAGGCGGAAGTTCGCCTCGAAGTTCGCCGCGATGCCGTCCAGGCCCTCGCCGCGGTCGAGGACGTTGCCGCCTGCGTTGTTGAGCAGCACGTCGACGGATCCGGCGATCTCGCCCGCCGCGCGCTCGACCTCTGCCGGATCGCGCAGATCCGCGGAGATCGTCTGCACGCGCACCGCCGGCGTCTGCGCTCTGATGTGCGACGCCGCGTCCGCGAGCACGTTCTCCCGGCGACCGAGGAGCACGAGATCGAATCCGTCGCGGGCAAGGCGCAGTGCCGAGGCGAGCCCGATCCCGCTCCCGCCGCCGCTGATGACGGCCTGGGGGCGGGCGGATCCGGCGGGCGAGTTCTCGAGGGCACTCATGTCGCCAGACTAACCCTCACACCGTCGGCGGGAACCGCGGGTCGGGCGAATGGGCGGTACGCAGTCCCAGAGGTGCTGAGCCTCAGTCCCGGCTACCATGGCCACGTGAACGCCGTGCCCCCGATCGCCGAGCGCCTCTCGCGCATGATCCAGTTGCCGACCGTGTCCGCTGAGCTCGCTGAACGCGGATCCGGTCCCTTCGAGGAATTCGTCTCGCTGATCGCCGAGCTCTATCCGCGCGTGCACGCCGAGCTCGCGCTCGAACGGCACACCGAGTTCGGGCTGCTCTTCCACTGGCGCGGGAAGCGCGCCGCCGCCGACGGACCCGTCGTGCTCATGGCGCACTACGACGTGGTGCCGGTCGACGAGTCGGACGCGTGGACACATCCACCGTTCGCCGGCGTGATCGAGAACGGATCCGTCTACGGGCGCGGCGCACTCGACGACAAGGGCCCGCTCATCGTCGTCCTGGAGGCGGTGGAGAACCTGCTCGCCTCCGGCTTCACGCCGGCCCGTGACGTGTACCTCTCGTTCGGCGGCAACGAGGAGAGCTTCGGCACCGCCGCGAAGGCGATCGCCGCAGCGCTGCGCGAACGCGGGATCGTGCCGTGGCTGGTGCTGGACGAGGGCGGCGCGGTCGTCGATGCGCCGCTGCCGTTCGTGCCGGGACGCGCGGCGATGATCGGCGTGGGGGAGAAGGGCGTCATGACCGTGCGGCTCACCGCGCGCGGCGACGGCGGGCACGCGTCCGCTCCGCCCAGCCGCACCGCGGTGCGTCGCATCGCGCGCGCCGTCGAGCGGCTCGGACCCGGCACGTTCCGGCCGCGCACACCCCGCGCGGTCTCCCGCATGCTCACGCAGCTGTCCGGATCCGCCTCCGGCGCGGCGCGCCTGCTGCTGCGCACGCTCGGTGCACTCCCGCCGGTGTCGGCGCGCGTGTTCGCCGCGCTGGGCGGTGA
>JAFDWM010000189.1 GCA_018268455.1 Actinomycetota bacterium
GAAAATGACGACGACACCGACGGTATCGGCAGTGATTCACTTCCCTCCTTTCAGTCTGCTGCTCGCTGACCGCCAACTTGTTGGCAAGTTTCCTCATGCCGACTGCACGGAGATGTTGGAGCTGGGAGTCGATGAGTCAGCGGGCATGTCTGTTTCTCTGCCCATAGTCGACCTCCCCGAGACACCAGACGCACCTGTTCCGATCGCAATGCTTCAGTTCATCGAAGTACGTGCGTGAGCCGGTTCACCGCCGGTCATGCGGGCAGTGGTGTCGAAGGCGGCGAGCTCGGCGGGGTGGAGCTGATGTTGGACGACGAAGGAGCGGTCCTTGATGCGCCAGAGGCCCTGCCCGGTGCCGAGTCCGGGGAGGAGGCGCTGTTCGGTGCCGGTGAGTCCGAGCGCGGCCGCGGTGGGGCCGAGCTGGTCGGTCTCCTGTCGATACACAATCCTGGTCTCCGCGTTCGCCAGCAGACTGTTCGCCAGCGCCCGGTTCGCCGAGCCCATGTCGCCGACGTTCTCCAAGTCGGTCAACTTGTGGAACACCAGCAGATTCGCCAGCCCGTAATGCCTGGCCAGTCGCCAGTGCGCGTCCATCCTCCGCAAGAGCGCCGGATGGCTCATCAATCTCCACGCCTCGTCGTAGATCACCCATCGGCGGCCGCCGTTCGGGTCGAGCAGCGCGGCTTCCATCCATGCCGATGAGCAGGTCATCAGCACCGAAATGAGGGTGCTGTTCTCCGTGACGCGGGACAGGTCGAGGCTGACCATCGGCAGCGACGGGTCGAACTTCACCGTCGAGGGTCCGTCGAACAAGCCGCTGAGATCACCGAGAACCAGACGGCGCAGGGCGTGGCCGGCGAGCCGGCCGTCTTCGGCGAGCCGGCCGTCCGAGTCATCGGCGGGATCAGGGCGCAGCAGCCGCTCGACCACCATTGGCAGGATCGGCACCTCGGCATCGCGCACCGCTCCGGCAAGGGCGGTGTCGATCGCGGTGTGTTCGAGGGGCGCGAGCGGCCGATTCAGCACGGTCTCGGTGAGCGCGCCGATGTCGTGCCCGTCGACCGGGCCCAGATACTTGATGTCGAGGTTCGAGTACAGCTCCTCGTTGTCGGAGAAGCGCGACAGGAACCCGTGCGTGCCGCCGCGCACGCCGCGGTAGAAGGCGCGGCCGACGGAACCGAACGCACGGAAGAGGCGATCGGACTTGCGGTGCAGATCGCGATACACCGCTGCCGTGCGCACCCGGTTCATGTACCGGGCCATACCGCCGATGGTCGGAGCGTAGGAGCGCCCGTTGTCGTTGACGACGATCACGAGGTTGCGCTCGTTGTCGTCGGAGATGTTGTTGAGCGCCTCCCAGGTCATCCCGCCCGTGAGCGCACCGTCGCCGACGACGGCGACGACATGCCGGTCGGCGCGTCCCGTAGCGGTGAAGGCGCGGGAGATGCCGTCCGCCCAGCTCAGCGAACTCGACGCGTGCGAGGACTCGACGACGTCGTGCGCGCTCTCGGAACGCTGGGGATAGCCGGCCAGGCCGCCGCGCGAGCGCAGCGCGGAGAAGTCCTGGCGGCCCGTGAGCAGCTTGTGCACGTAGGACTGATGCCCGGTGTCGAAGATGAACGGATCCTCCGGCGAGCGGAAGACGCGATGCAGTGCGATCGTGAGTTCGACGACGCCGAGGTTCGGGCCGAGGTGCCCGCCGGTGCGGGCGACGTTCTCGATGAGGAAGGCACGAATCTCGGCAGCCAGCTTCGTCAGCTGCGCCGGAGACAGTGCGTCGAGATCGCGGGGTCCGGAGATGCTCGGCAGGATCGGCATCGGCGCTCCAGTTCGACTCGACAGCAGGGGATCCGCGCGAACGCGGACGTCTGCTCAGTCTATCGATCGAGCTGGATGCGAGCCGGATTCCCGGCGCCTCCGCCGAGCTCCGAAGACGAGCCCCGAAACGCCGATCAGCCCAGACCCGCCGGGTCCGGGCCCACGTAGCGTCCGATCGGTCGCAGGCGCAGCGGGGCGCGTCCGTACTCATCCTGCGCGTGGGCACACCAGCCCGCCGACCGTGCCACCGCAAAGACGGTCTCCCCCGCATCGGCGGGCATTCCCCAGGCGGACACCATCACCGCGAGCGCCAGGTCGACGGTGGGGTGAAGGCCCGTGCGAGAGTGCACCACGTCGACGATCCGGTGCGCCGTCTCGAGCGCCG
>JAFDWM010000018.1 GCA_018268455.1 Actinomycetota bacterium
TGTGCTCGCGGGCGAGCTCGGCCGCCGTCTCGTCGTCGTTCGAGGCGCGGATGGCCGCCTCTGTGCCGTCGGCGAGCGTCGCGACGGCCGAATCGAAGCGGGCGTCGCCGTCGGCCGACAGGGCGCGCGCGCCGACGACCTCGGCTCCGGGCACCGCCGCCGTGACCGCCGCGGCTAGAGTGAAAGGTGAGCGAGCCATGTCACCAGGGTAGGTCGAGCCTCGTCCCCGCAGGGCCCGCCACGCCTGTGAGAAGGGGAGTCGATGACCGCACCGGAGAGCTTCCCCCCACCCGCGCAGCACCGCGTCGACAGCACCGTTCTCGATCGCGCCGGCGAGTGGCGTGATGATCCGGAGGTGCTCGATCGGCTCCGCGCCGACCCCGCCACCGGCGTGCTCGTCGTGCGCGAACGCCGTGTGCCCATGGGCGACCGGCTCATCCTCGTTCCCGCCGCAGACCCGGTGCTCACGCGCACCAGGGAATGGGCACTGCTCGGTCGCCGCACCGACGGATCCGGCCTCCTCCTCGCGCTGCAGGACATCGAGGACGACACCGACGCCGACGGATCCTGGGCCCCGCACTGGAACGATCTGCGCGAGGCGCTGCCGCGGCTGGTCGATGACGCGGCGGACGACAGCGCGGCTCTCGACGCGGAACTCGTCGTCACCGCCGTCGCACTGGCCGGGTGGCTGCGCGATGCGTCGTTCTGCCCGGTGTGCGGCGGCGTCACCGCCGTGCGCCAGGCCGGGTGGTCGCGCCGCTGCACCGTGTGCGGCCGGGATCATTTCCCGCGCACGGATCCGGCGGTGATCGTGGCCGTGCAGAGCGCAGACGGCGAGCGGCTGCTGCTCGGTGCGAATGCGCAGTGGAAGGGACGCGTGCACTCGTGCTTCGCCGGCTTCGTCGAGGCCGGTGAGTCGCTGGAAGCCACCGTGCACCGGGAGCTGTTCGAGGAGGCCGGGATCCGGGTGCGCGACGTGACCTACGCCGGCTCGCAGCCCTGGCCGTTCCCGCGTTCGCTCATGGTCGGATTCACCGCCACGGTCGTCGACGAGCAGGTCGCGCACGGGGACGGCGAGGAGATCATCGACGTGCGCTGGCTGACCCGCGACGAGATCGGATCCTCGCTCGCCGGCGACGGCCCGGTCGGGCTGCCCGGCGGGGCGTCGATCGCGCGGCGGCTCATCGTCGACTGGCATCGCGGGTGAGCGCGCTCGACGGTCTCGACGAACATCAGCGTGAAGCGGCCTCGGTGCTGCGCGGGCCCGTCGCGGTGCTCGCCGGCGCCGGCACCGGCAAGACCAGGGTCATCACGCATCGCATCGCGCACGGCGTCGAGACCGGCGCCTACACGCCGACGCGCGTCATGGCGGTCACGTTCACGGCGAAGGCGGCAGGCGAGCTGCGCGGACGGTTGCGCGCGCTCGGGGTGCAGGGCGTCGCCGCACGCACCTTCCATGCCGCCGCGCTGAGCCAGCTGGGCTTCTTCTGGCCGCAGCTCGCAGGATCCCCGGCTCCCGCGATCGTGGACAACAAGGTGCGACTGCTCGCTCAGGCGGCCGACATGCTGCGGCTGCGTCCGGACACCGCGACGCTGCGCGACCTGGCCGCCGCCATCGAATGGCGCAAGGTCTCGATGCTGTCGATCGAGGAGGCCGCACAGCGCGGCCGCGCAATCGGGCGCTTCGATGCCGGACAGGTGGCGGAGCTGTCCGGTGCCTACGAGACGCTCAAGGACGACCGCCATCAGCTCGACTTCGAGGACGTGCTGCTCGCCTGCGCCGGCATGCTCGAGGCAGAACCTCAGGTCGCCGCCGCCGTGCACGAGCAGTACCGGCACTTCACCGTGGACGAGTTCCAGGACGTGTCGCCCCTGCAGCACCGGCTGCTCGAGCTGTGGCTCGGAGACCGCGGCGATCTGTGCGTGGTCGGCGACGCCTCGCAGACGATCTACTCGTTCGCGGGCGCCGACCAGCGCTATCTTCTCGAGTTCGAGCGCCGGCACCCCGACGCCACGGTCGTGCGGCTGGAGACGAACTACCGCTCCACGGCGGGGGTGCTGGGCGTCGCCAACGCGCTGATGCGCGGGCGGCCCGGCGCACTCGAGCTCATCCCGGTCGCGGGGGAGGGAGCCGCGACCGCACCCGATGTGGCGGCGGATTCATCGTCCGGGGAGCCCGGTCCGGCGGATTCCGCGGTCGTGGTGGCGTTCGACGACGACGCGGGGGAGGCGAGGGGCGTCGCGGCGGCGATCGCCGCGCGCATCGCCGCCGGGGAAGCACCGGAGCAGATCGCTGTGCTGTATCGCGCGCACTCGCAGTCCGCCGCACTGCTGCAGGCGCTCGCCGCCGCCGGGGTCGCCGCCACGGTGCTCGGCGGGCGGCGCTTCTTCGACCTGCCGGAGGTGCGCCAAGCCGTGCAGGCCCTGCGGGCGGCCGCGGTCGCCCCGCAGCAGCACTCGTTCCTGGCCGCCGTGCGCGACGTGCTGCGCGGGCTCGGATTCAGCGATGAACCGCCGGAGGCCGGCGGCGCGCTGCGCGACATGTGGGAGGCGCGGCGGGCGGTGCTGCGCCTCGCCGAGGACGCGCCGGCCGGCACGACCATGCGCTCCTTCGCCGACGACCTGTTCGCGCGCGCGAGAGACCAGCACGAGCCGGTGCTGCACACGGTGACGCTGTCGACACTGCACGCAGCAAAGGGACTGGAGTGGCCGCATGTGTTCCTGGTCGGCTGCTCGGAGGGACTGCTCCCGATCTCCTACGCGAGCGGTTTCGAGGCGATCGACGAGGAGCGCCGGCTCGCGTACGTCGGTGTCACGCGGGCCGCGCGAACTCTGACCATGACGTGGTCGCGGGACGTCGATCGCGCGGGGCGGCGCCCGTCGCGATTCCTCGGGGAGATCGGCAGAGGCAGTCTTCGTGAAATCCCACCGTCCGCGCTGATCGGCATCCGTCGCGGCTGATCCGCTCGACGCGACCGGATCCGCTGCGCGTGGCATCGGGCAGCTCGGCGAGCATCGCGCTCGCGGCCTCCGCGGCCGCGGCGATCGCCCTCAGAGGCACGTGGCCCGGATCGCGCTCGAGCAGCTGCACGTGCAGCGCTGCCCAGGCCGGATCCCGGTCGCGATCGTGCGCGTCCCGGCAGGACAGGCACGGCGTGCGCCCTGGCACGACGAACGGCCCCACGGTCGATCCGCCGGGATCGAACGCGATCGCGAGGTGGGCGCGGTCGCCGAGCAGCATCGGGGCGGCGTCGCGGGCGGACGCAGCCCCATGCTGCACGAGCAGAACGGGTGCGTCGGCGGTGTCGACGAGCTCGACTCCTGCCTCGTCGAGCGCCTCCTCCAGCCGCAGCACGACCCGCGCGCTCACCGCGGCCGCGGGCGCGAGGCGAGCGAGCGGGCGCGCGGCATCCTGCACCAGCACCGAGCGGAGCCGATCGTGCAGCCGGCGGGCGTCGGCGAGCGGTGCGCCGAAGCCGTGCGCCACGACCTCGAAGCCGCGCGGCGGGATCCCGCGTGCCAACGCGTGCAGCATGCGCGTCACCCAGGGGGCGTCGACCGACAGGGTCAGGGCAGGGGCGGCACCGGTTGCACCGCCGTCGAGACCGAACTGGACGGTGTCGGCGTCGCGCCACAGTACGGGGAGGGCGGGATCGAGTCTCAGCGAGAGCATGCCCCGATCATGGCCGCAGAACGAGGTGGTGCGACGGCGTGATGCGCAATCGGTGGAGAACTCGCTCAGACCGGCTTCTCGCCGGATCCATCGGCCGATCCGTCCTCCGGGCGGTCGTGCTCCGAGTCACCGTCGCCGAACGACTCCCCATTGAGCAGCCGCTCGAGAGCCTCATCCATCTCGTCGGGCGCAGGCTGCTCCCCGCGGGCACGCGCCTGCAGGCGGGCGACGAGCGCGGCGGGGTCGTCGATGTCGCCGGCATCGGGCATCATGTCCGGGTAGTCCCAGAGCGCATCGCGTGCCTCGATGCCGACCGCGTCAGTCACCGCCTGCCACATCGCCGCGGCCTCGCGCAGCCGGCGGGGACGGATCTGCAGCCCGACCAGGGCGCCCAGTGCGTCCTCGGCGGGGCCGCCGGCGGCGCGACGGCGGCGAGCCGCCTCCGCGATGCGCGCGCTGTCGGGCAGACGGGAGGTGGCGGCGGTCGTGACGACGTCGACCCAGCCGTCGATGGTCGCGATGAGGTTCTCCAGGCGTTCCAGTGCCTCGCGCTGCGCCTCGGACTGCTCGGGCAGCAGAGCGCCGCCCTCGATCGCGGCACGCAGCTCCTCGGGATCGGACGGATCCAGCCGGCCCGCGACGTCCTCGAGCTTGTCCACGTCGACCGTGACGCCCTTCGCGAACTCGGTGATCTGCGTCATCACGTGCAGGTGCAGCCAGCGTGCGTGCCGGTACAGACGGGCGTAGGCCAGTTCGCGCGCCGCGAGGTAAAGGGAGATCTGGTCCTCCGGGATCTCCAGGCCCTCGCCGAACGCGGCCAGGTTCTGCGGGATCACCGCCGCCGTCCCGGCAGGGAGCACGGGGATGCCGACGTCGCCGCCGGAGACCACCTCGAGCGCGAGATTGCCGAGCACCTGACCGAACTGCATGGCGAACACGGACGCGCCGATGCCCCGCATGAAGTTCCCCGCGCCCTGCACGACGCCCTGCATCTCCTCGGGGGTCTGCCCCTCGAGCGCGCTCATGAGCGCATCGGCGATGCTCGTCGAGACGGGGGTGGCGACCTCCTTCCAGACCGGGAGCGTCTGCTCGACCCACTCACCACGGGTGAGGGCGCGCGGAGCGGATCCGAGTTCGGAGATCGTGGTCGCCTCACCCACCCACAGGTCGGCGAGGGCGAAGGCGTCGGAGATCGACGAACGCGATCCCGCGTCGATGCCGAGCCCGTCGCGGTTGGCGATGTGCAGCGCCTGGCGCAGCGTGGTCTCCCACGGGTCACCGCTCATCGCGTGCTGCAGCTGCTGCATCATCTGCTGCATCATCGCGGGGTCGAGGTTCAGGCCTCGGATGCCCTCGAGAGCGCTCGGGTCGATGCCCTCTGCGCCCGAGCCGAGCATGCGGCGCAGGAACTCCATGAAGTCATCGGAATTCGGGTCGTTCTCAGCCATCGGATGCCCTCTCAGCACGTGTAAAGCCCGTGCTGACTACGCTAGTCACACCACCTTCGGAAGCGCCCTGATCCGGGATCCTCCGCTGTACGCCGCTCGCGAACGAGCAGCCCCGAACCGGCTTGGAGGCCCCGTTGACGATCAGCCCAGAGCCGCCCGCGCACGTTCCGGCCTCCTCAGGGTCCTCCCGCGAGCGGCGCGGCCGCGCCACCAGGATCGGGCTGATCGCATTCATCGCCTCGCTCGCGGCGCTGCTGGTGCTCACCTTCCTGCCCCTTCCGTACGTCATCGAGCAGCCGGGCCCGGTCTTCAACACGCTCGGTGAGGTGACCGACGCCAAGGGCGCGAAGGTGCCGCTGATCTCGGTCACCGGCGCCGACACGCACCCGACCTCCGGCAGCCTCGACCTCACGACCGTGCAGGTGGTCGGCAATCGCGAGACGCCGCCGTCCTGGATGCAGATCGTGCTGGCCTGGTTCGATCCGTCGCGCGCCGTCGTGCCGATGGATTCCGTATTCCCGCAGGGCGTGACCACCTCCGAACGGGATGAGGCGAACCAGCTGATGATGGTCGACTCGCAGCAGGAGGCCACGGCGGCGGCGCTGCGTCAGCTCGGCTACCCGGTGCCGGTGACGATCCGGGTGGCCTCGGTCACCGACGACGGTGCCGCGCACGGGATCCTGCAGAAGGACGACGTCGTGGTCGCGGTCAACGGGGCGAACCCGGCCGACAGCGACACGATGCGCGCGGAGATCCAGCAGTCCGGCGGATCCCCCGTGACGCTCACGATCGAGCGCGCCGGCAGCAGGCAGGACGTGCGGGTCACGCCGACGCAGCAGACGGTGAACGGCGCGAGCCGGTGGCTGCTCGGCATCACTCTGCAGCAGACCTACGACTTCCCGATCGACGTCAAGCTGCAGCTCGACAACGTGGGCGGGCCGAGCGCCGGGATGATGTTCGCGCTCGGCATCATCGACACACTCACCCCGGGCAAGCTCAACGGCGGCAAGGAGGTCGCCGGCACCGGAACGATCACCGCGGACGGCACCGTCGGCCCGATCGGCGGGATCCGGCAGAAGCTGTTCGGTGCGCGCGACGCGGGGGCGCGCTACTTCCTCGCGCCGGGGTCGAACTGCGGCGAGGTCTACGGGCACGTGCCGTCGGGCCTCACCGTCGTGCGCACGGACAGCCTGACGCAGTCCCTCGACGCGTTGAACGTGATCGCCGACGGCGGCGATACGGCCGCCCTGCCGACCTGCACCGCCGCCGACGTGAAGAAGTAGACGGGCCGTTCGCGACCAGCGGATCTGAGCCTCCTGCATGCTCAGGAACCGGCGAATAGCCCGACCTAGGATGGACGGGTGACCACCTCTCCCGCACCGGCCGCGCCCCGCACCGCCCGACGCATCGTCCTCGTGACGGTCGTGATCCTCGCGGTGCTCATCGCCGCGTTCTTCGTGTTCGCCTCGCTCTACACCGACTTCCTCTGGTTCGATCAGCTGGGATTCGCGCAGGTGCTGACGACGCGCTGGTTCGCGACCACGCTGATGTTCGCGATCGGCTTCCTCGGCATGGCGGTGCCGATGTTCATCGCCATCCAGCTGGCCTACCGGATGCGCCCGGTGTATGTGCGGCTGAGCTCGCAGCTCGACCGCTACCAGGAGGTCGTCGAGCCGCTGCGGCGTCTGGCGATGTGGGGGATGCCGGTGTTCTTCGGCCTGTTCGCCGGCTTCGCCGCCTCCGGACAGTGGGAGACCGTATGGCAGTGGGCGAACGGCACCGCGACCGGCCAGAAGGACGCGCAGTTCGGCCTCGACACCGGCTTCTACCTGTTCGACCTGCCGTTCTATCAGGCCCTGCTCGGCTTCATCTCGGCCGTGCTGATCCTCTGCCTGCTGGTCTCCGCGCTCGTGCTGTACCTGTACGGCTCGGTGCGGATCGGCCAGGGTGAGCTGCGCATCTCGAAGGCCGCGCGCGTGCAGCTGGCGGTCATCGCCGGCGTCTACCTGCTGGTGCAGGCGGTCAGCCTGTGGATGGACCGCTTCAAGACGCTGACCACGTCGGAGGACAAGATCACCGGTGCCGCCTTCACCGGCGTGAACGCCGTGATCCCGGGCCTCGGCATCCTCGCGATCGTCGCCGCGCTGGTCTCGGTGCTGTTCTTCGTCACTGCAGTGATCGGCCGGTGGCGCTTTCCGCTGGCGGCGACGGCGCTGCTGATCGTGGCGGCGCTCGTGCTCGGCGTCGGCTACCCCTGGGCGGTCAACACCTTCCAGGTGAAGCCGAACCAGAACCAGCTGCAAGCGCAGTACTACGAGCGCAACATCAAGGCCACCAAGGCCGCTTACGGCATCAATGACGTCGAGACCACGCCGTTCAAGGCGCAGACCACGGCGGCTCCCGGCCAGCTGCGCAGCGACGCCGACACCACCGCGTCGATCCGCATCATGGATCCGAACGTCATCGGCCCCACCTTCCAGCAACTCGAGCAGTACCGCAGTTACTACAAGTTCGCCTCCAAGCTCGATGTCGATCGCTACACGCTCAACGGCAAGACGCAGGATGCGGTCGTGGCGGTGCGAGAGCTCGACAGCTCGCAGCTGGACAACCCGACCTGGAACAACTCGACGCTCGTCTACACGCACGGCTACGGTCTCGTCGCCGCGGCCGGCAACCAGCGCACGGACGACGGAGAGCCGGTGTTCCTCGAACGCGGCATCCCGAGCTCCGGCGTGCTCACCGACAACGAGAAGTTCGAGCCGCGCGTGTACTTCGGCGAGCAGTCGCCGCAGTACTCGATCGTGGGTGCACCCAAGGGCACCGCGCCGATCGAGATCGACTACCCGCGAGGCAAGGACGCGAGCGAGAACCAGACCAAGACCACGTTCACGGGCGACGGTGGGCCGCGCATCGGCAACTTCTTCACGAAGCTGCTCTACGCCCTGAAGTTCCAGTCCGAGCAGATCCTCTTCTCCGACAGCGTGAACGCCGACTCCCAGATCCTGTACGACCGGGATCCGCTCACGCGCGTCGGCAAGGCGGCTCCGTACCTCACCCTGGACAGCGACCCGTATCCGAGCATCGTCGACGGCCGGATCGTCTGGATCGTGGACGGGTACACCACGAGCTCGAGCTACCCGTACTCGACGAGCGTGAACCTGCCGAAGGCCATCAGCGACTCCGTCAACACGCAGCCGGGCTTCGTGACCGATGACATCAACTACATCCGCAACTCGGTCAAGGCCACCGTCGACGCGTACGACGGCAAGGTGACCCTGTACGCGTGGGATCCGACGGATCCGGTGCTGAAGACGTGGCAGAAGATCTACCCGTCGACGCTCAAGCCGATCAGCGACATGTCCGCGCAGCTGATGAGCCACGTGCGCTACCCGACCGACCTGTTCAAGGTGCAGCGCGCCATGCTCGGCGTCTACCACATCAACGATGCGGCCTCGTTCGCCCGACAGGACAACCGCTGGCAGACCCCGAACGACCCGCAGAGCGATTCGGCGAACCCCGAGCTGCAGCCGCCGTACTACCTGAGCATGAAGATGCCGGGGCAGTCATCGCCGCAGTTCTCCATGTACACGTCGTTCATACCTGCGGCATCCGGTGCGAACAGCCGCAACGTACTGCTCGGCTATCTCTCCGTCGACGCGGACGCCGGATCCACGGCCGGGAAGAAGTCCGACTCGTACGGCAAGCTGCACATGCTCGAGATCGACGCGGACACGACCGTGCCAGGTCCGGGCCAGGTGCAGAACTCGTTCGACTCCGACCCGACCGTCGGGCAGCAGCTCAACCTGCTCAAGCAGGGGCAGTCGAAGGTGACGCACGGCAACCTGCTGACGCTCCCGGTCGGCGGTGGATTCCTGTACGTGCAGCCGGTGTTCGTGCAGTCGTCGGGTGGCACCCAGGTGCCGCGACTGCAGAAGATCCTCGTCGCCTTCGGCGACAAGATCGCCTTCGCCGACACGCTCACCGAGGCTCTCGATCAGCTCTTCGGTGGTGATGCCGGCGCAGCAGGCGGGGACGGCAACATCACCCCGACGCCGGAGCCGAGCCCGAGCCCCGGCACCGGCGGGACGACCACGCCGTCGACGCCCAGCGCCGCGTTCGAGCAGGCGCTGTCCGACGCGAAGACGGCGATGCTCGCCCGTGATGCCGCACTGAAGGCGGGCGATCTGGCGGCGTTCGCGACCGCGGACCAGCAGCTCACCGACGCGGTGAACAAGCTGATCCAGCTGCAGGGCACGTCCAACACGCCCGGGAAGTAGCCGGAACGGGCCCGATTCGCGCACCGCAGAATCCCGTGCTAAGCTCAATTCTTGTGCCGCGGGGTGGAGCAGTTCGGTAGCTCGCCGGGCTCATAACCCGGAGGTCGCAGGTTCAAATCCTGTCCCCGCAACAAGAGAAGGCCCCCTGATCAGGAGAAATCCCGATCAGGGGGCCTTCGCCTTTCCCTTCCGAACGGTCGACGGGGCGGTCCGAGGAAACCGGGGCTCGGCCGGAGCGGCCGTCGGCGCAGGGGAGAGGATGATGGATCCATGTCGTCCGCATCCGTCCTCGCCGCCGTCTGCCAGTTCGCCCCGATCGCCGACCTCACCGCCAACCGGACCCGCATCGGCGCGCTGGTGGCCGAGGCTGCGGCGCGCGGCGCACGGCTGGTCGTGCTGCCGGAGTATTCCAGCTACTTCGTCGACCCGCTCGACGCGTCGCTCGCAGAGAACGCGGAGGATCTGGACGGTCCGTTCACGCGGCACCTGCAGGCGCTTGCGGCCGAGCAGGGCGTGGTGATCGTCGCGGGACTCGTCGAGCGGGCGGACGCCGGACGGATCCGCAACGCGCTCGTCGCCGTCGACGGATCCGGGATCCTCGCCGTCTATCGCAAGCAGCACCTGTACGACGCGTTCGGGCAGACGGAGTCGCGCTGGCTGGAGCCGGGTGAGCTCGGGGCCTCCACATTCGCTCTGGGCGCTCTGACGGTGGGGCTGATGACCTGCTACGACCTGCGCTTCCCGGAGGTGGCCCGCACGCTCGTCGACGCCGGCGCGGATGTGATCGCCGTGCCGGCGGAGTGGGTGCGCGGTCCGCTGAAGGAGCATCACTGGACGACGTTGCTCGCGGCGCGCGCGATCGAGAGCACCGCCTACGTCGTGGCGGCGGACCATCCCACCCCGATCGGCGTCGGCCACTCCGCGGTCATCGATCCGCAGGGCGTCACGATCGCGGGGGTCGGCACGGGGGAGGGGATCGCGCTGGCCGAGCTGGATCCCGCCGCGGTCGTCCGCGTGCGCGAGGTCAACCCGGTGCTGCGTCTGCGCCGCTACCGGGTCGTACCCGCCTGAGCGATCAGCCTCCGGCCGCGAGGCCGGCGAGCCGTTCGGCGGCCTCGGCGATCACGTCGGGGCGCTTGCACGCCGCGAATCGCACCAGTCCGCGATAGTCATCGCGATGCGCGGGCGAGACGAAGGCCGTCAGCGGGATCGCGGCCACCCCGATCCGCTCCGGCAGCGCCCGGCAGAACGCGTCGGCGTCGCCGCCGCCGATTCCCGTGGCGTCGGCGACCGTGAAGTAGCCGCCGTCCGGACGGTGCACGGCGAAGCCGGCCTCGGCGAGCGCCGCGCCGAGCAGATCGTGCTTGGCGCGCAGCCGGTCGCGGGCGTCCGAGAAGAACGCATCCGGCAGGCGCAGACCCGCGGCGACCGCGGGCTGGAACGGGCCGCCGTTGACGTAGGTGAGGAACTGCTTGACGCTCAGCACCGCCGTGATGAGCTCGGCCGGACCGTGGATCCAGCCGATCTTCCAGCCGGTCACGGAGAACGTCTTGCCGGCGGAGGAGATGGTGAGCGTGCGCTCGGCCGCACCCGGCAGCGTCACGATCGGCACATGCGGGGCCGTGAAGGCCAGGTGCTCGTACACCTCGTCGGTGACGATGATCGCGTCGTGCCGCTGCGCGAGTCGGACGATCTCCTCGCGGATGGCCGGGGAGAGCACGGCCCCGGTCGGATTGTGCGGATCGTTGACGAGGATGATCCGGCAGCGGTCGGTGACGGCGGCGGCAAGTTCGGCCGGATCCGGCTGGAAGTCGGGCCGGCGCAGCGGCACCGTACGCAGCTTGGCACCGCTGAGCGCGGCGATGGCGGCGTAGGAGTCGTAGTACGGCTCGAACACGACGATCTCGTCGTCGGGGCCGTCCACGAGCGCCAGGAGGGCCGCGGCGATCGCCTCCGTGGCACCGGCGGTCACGACGACCTCGCGGTCGGGATCCACCTCGAGTCCGTAGAAGCGGCGCTGGTGCTCGGAGATCGCGTGCAGGAGGTCGGGGATCCCGCGTCCGGGCGGATACTGATTGGCGCCCTCGAGGATCGCGGCGCGTGCCGCGTCGAGCACCTCGGCCGGTCCGTCCTCGTCCGGGAAGCCCTGGCCGAGGTTGATCGCGCCGGTGCGGCCCGCGAGGGCCGACATCTCGGCGAAGATGGTAGGGGCGACCTCGCCGGCCGCCGAAAGCAGCCCTGCGCCGGCTGCGGTGCGGCGCCAGGCGCCCGGCAGGATTCCCATGGGCCCCAGGGTAACGGCTTAGGCGAATCAGCCGAGGGGCATAGAAAAAACACAGAATCAATCGTCAGTCTGTAAGGGCAAGGTTCGAAGGAGCAGACATGAACGAGCAGATGCCCAACCAGGACGCCGGGCACGACGTGCCCCCGGCGTTCTCGTCCACCCCCGCAGCCTCCGCGCCGGCGGAATCCACGGCGCCCACCGCGCCGCTGCCCCCGACCGGCGCGTATGCGCCCTCCGGCCAGAGCATCCCGCCGCGCCAGGCAGAGCCCGCCGCGGGACAGCCCGAAAGCCACCCGCACGGCTGGCACCTGCCCGGTGCCCACCCGGGCGAGAACGGCGCGGCCTTCGGCGCCGCCGCCACCGCCGCGCCGACGGGCACCGCCGCGCCGACGGGCACCGCTACGCCGACGGGCGCCGCCGCCAAGGAGCGTCGCGGCAGCATCGGCGGCGGCAAGATCGCGGCCATCATCATCGCTGCGGCCCTCGTCGGCGGCATCGCCGGCGTCGGCGGCGCCGTCGGTGTCAACTCCCTGACCGCGTCCGGCGCATCGTCGTCGTCGCGACCGGCCGCGGGCCCCAGCACGGTCACCGTGAACAACCCCGAGTCCGTGTCGGAAGCCACGGCGATCGCCGCGAAGGCCGTGCCCTCGGTCGTCACCATCAACGTGACGGGCTCCAGTGCCGCGGGATCCGGATCCGGCATCGTGCTCGACAAGAGCGGGCACATCCTCACCAACGCGCACGTCGCCACACTGGACGGCGAGGTCGCGAGCCCGACCATCACCGTGACCACCTCGGACGGGCGCATCATGGCCGCGACCGTCGTCGGCATCGACCCGATCTACGACATGGCCGTGCTGCAGGTGAAGGACGGATCGAGCCTGACGCCGATGGAGTTCGCCGACTCGTCCAAGGTCAACGTCGGTGCGATGACGGTCGCGGTCGGAGCCCCGCTCGGCCTGTCCAACACCGTGACCAACGGCATCGTCAGCGCGCTCAACCGCAGCATCCAGATCCAGTCCTCGGCCGCGCCGTCCAACGGCAGCGACGGGCAGCAACAGCAGCAGGATCCGAACGGGCAGCAGCCGTTCCAGTTCGACATCCCGGGCCGTGGTTCCGGATCCGGGTCGCAGAGCGCCACGCAGACGATCTCGATCTCGGTCATCCAGACCGACGCGGCGATCAACCCCGGCAACTCGGGAGGCGCACTCGTGGACAGCAGCGGCAAGTTGATCGGCGTGAACGTCGCGATCGCGAGCGCGGGCTCGAGCTCCTCGTCGTCCGGCCAGACCGGCAACATCGGCGTCGGCTTCGCGATCCCCTCGAACATCGCCAAGCGCATCGCCGACGACATCATCGCCGACGGTAAGGCAACCCATGGCCTGATGGGCGCCAGCGTGAAGGACGCCAGCAGCCAGAAGGACGCCACCGTGGTCGGCGCGCTGATCGCCTCCGTCACGAACGGCGGCGCCGCCGCCGCCGCGGGGATCCAGGCCGGAGACGTCGTCACCGGGTTCGACGGCAACCCGATCACCGACGCCAGCGACCTCACCGCCCAGGTGCGTGCGCTCGCCGCAGGCAGCACCGCGACGCTCACGATCAACCGCAACGGCCAGTCGCAGGAGGTCAAGGTCACGCTCGGCACGCTGGCGCAGTGACATCCCCCTGATCCGCCCCTGGATCTTGCATCCGGCAGAAGGACGCCACCCGCGAGGACATCGCGGGTGGCGTCCTTCACATCTGCGTTCCTGAACCCGGCATCCGAATCGACCGCGCACCCCGCGATAGGCTCGCGGGGTGGCGTCCTTCTCCTTCCGTGCGGGCAACGCCGGCAAACTGGCGAGGATCCCGCTGTACCTGCTCGGCCGTCTCGGCACGCTGCTCGTCCCGCGCGGACGCGGCTGGGTGATCGGCTGCGGCGCGGGGATCGGCGACGGCGCGCTCGCGCTGTGGGGCGCCGCGACCGATGCAGGACTGCGGCCGCTCTGGCTCACCGGTTCCGACCGGGAGCTGCGAGACGCGGCAGCGCTCGGGATCCGCGCGATCCCCAAGGGCGGACTGCGCGGCTGGTGGGCGACCGCGCGGGCCGGCGTGGTCATCGTCACGCACGGCTTCGGCGACGTCAACCGCTACGGATCTTCCGGATCCTTCCTCGTGCAGCTCTGGCACGGGATCCCGCTCAAGCGCATCGGACTGGACTCGCCGGCCACTGTGCAGAGCGCGATCCTGCCCGGCTTCGCGCCGCTGCAGCGGCTGCTGGGCCTGCTGTACGGGGCGCAGACGCGGCGGATCCGCGTGCTGCCCGCCGCATCCGACCGTTCCCGCGGGCGTCTCGAGTCCGCCTTCGGACTCGGGGTGCGGCAGGTGCTTGTCACCGGCGAACCGCGTGTCGACGTGCTGTCGGCAGGAGACCCCGGCACGCGCCGGGCGCGGGCCGCCGCGCGCCTGCAGGACGCCGTCGGGCCGATCGCCGAGGGAACGCGGATCGTGCTGTACGCGCCCACCTGGCGCGACGGCGCACCGGATCCGGCCGTGCCCGGCGACGCAGAGTGGCGGCGCATCATCGACGTTCTCGACGCCGCCGACGCCGTGCTGCTGGTGCGGTCGCACCCGCTCGGCGAGGGGGAGTACCGGCCGCCGATCGAGACGCGCCGGGTGCGCTCGATCGGATCCGCGATCGTCGCCGACATCACACCGGTGCTGCCGGCCGTCGACGTTCTCGTGACCGACTACTCGTCGCTGGCGTACGATGTGGGCCTCCTCGCGATGCCGGTGATCTACCTCGCCCCCGATCCGGACGAATATGCGCGCAGCCGCGGCTTCTACGGCTCCTACGCCGAGGTCTCGGGGCCTGACCCCGCCTCGGACTGGGCGGGCGCCGCCGCCCAGCTGGAGACCACGCTGAGCGACGACGCCGAGTTCCGTGGGCGCGCCGACCGGTCCCGGGCGCTCAGCGCCGGGATGCATGCCCATCGCGACGGCCGCAACGCAGAACGCGTGCTCGCCGCGATCCTCGCCCGTACCGCGACCGCGCCTGCAGCACTCCGTCCGGCACCCGCCCCGAAGGGAAACGCATGACCACGGTCCGCCTGGACGAAGCCCGGCAGGCACTGCTGATCTCCGGCACGGCCGCCGCCGGTGAGCCCGCGCCCTCGCGCATCGAGCTGTCCGGCCGCCGCGCCGCGAGCACTGCGCAGGTCGTCGCGGCGCCGAGCGGCTGGGATGCCGTGCTGCCGCTGCAGGCCGTGCGCTGGGGAGGCGCCGCGCTGCCGCTGCCGAGCGGCGACTACGCGCTTCTCGTGGACGGCGTGCGCGTGCGCGACCTGGGCATTGAGCGCACCCTGCTGCCGGGGCTGCGCATCGAGGCGTCGGGCGACACCGTGCGGATCTCCGCGCCCGTCGATCCCGCGCACGAGAGCGCGGAGGGGCGCCTCGCGCTGGAGGGGCGCTACGCCGCCCAACCCGGCGCGGACGAGAACGCCGTGTTCTTCGAGTCGTTCTACGGACAGTCCAGCGGGTGCAACCCCGGTGCGATCGACCGGGAGCTCGCCCGGCGCGCTCCCGGCGTCACGCGGTACTGGAGCGTCGTGGATCTGTCCGTGCCGGTTCCCGACGGCGCCGTCGCCGTCGTCGAGGGGTCGGCCGAGTGGTGGCGTGCCCGCGCCGACGCGCGCCTGCTCGTGGTCAACGACTGGCTGCGCAGGCGCTTCGACCGCAAGCCCGGTCAGCACGTGCTGCAGACCTGGCACGGCACCCCGCTCAAGCGCCTGGCGCTGCATCGCGCCGGTTTCCATCCGCGGCGCTGGCTCGCGGTGGTGCGCGAGGCGCGCCGCTGGGACGCGCTGCTCGCGCAGAACCCGTATGCGGAGCGGGTGCTGCGCAAGGCGTACGCGTTCCTGCGCAAGCCGGTCTGGGTCGACGGCTATCCGCGCAACGACGTGCTGAGCACCGGGGATCCGGCGCCGATCCGGGCCGCGCTCGGCATCGGCGACGATGAGCGCGTGCTCCTGTACGCACCGACCTGGCGTGACGACCGTTCCGAGATGGTCGACTTCCTGGACGCCGAGGCCCTCGCCGCGTCCGCGGATGCGGTGGTGCTCGTGCGCGGCCACTCCCGCACGATCAAGCCGGGGCGTGATCGCGCGGGATCCCGGGTGGTCGACGTGACCGGCTATCCGGACACCGCCGAGCTTCTGCTGGTCGCCGATGCGCTCATCACCGACTACTCGTCGGTGATGTTCGACTTCAGCGCGACCGGCAAGCCGATGTACTTCCTCGTTCCCGACCTCGAGCACTACCGCGGCGAACTGCGCGGCTTCTACTTCGACCTGGCGGAGCGCGCACCGGGTCCGCTGGTGCGCACGCAGGACGAACTCGTCGCCGCACTCGCGGATGTGAGCGCGATCGCCGACCATGCCGGCGCGTACGTCGCCTGGCAGGCGCAGTTCAACGGTCGGGACGACGGCGGTGCGGGGGGTCGCGTCGTCGATCGGATCCTGGATCTCGGCTGGCTCGAGGCCTGAGCACCGATCATCAGGGCAGCGGCGTGTTGCGCGTACCCAGGCGCGAGGCGTCGACGGTGTCACGGGCCCCGCGCAGCACCCCGGCGAGGAATCCGACGCCCCAGGACAGGTGCATGGTCGGCAGCACGGCGAGCGTCCAGATGCGCTCGCGCGGGCTGCGCGGAGGATCGCCCGGCCGTCCCGGTGCGAGCGCCATCACGACCACCAGCAGTGCATAGGCGATCAGCGGCAGATACACGACCGAGGCGATCGCGGATCCGAGCCCGGACAGCACGCCGGTCAGCTGCAGCACCGCGACGACGACGGCGACCACGAGCAGCAGCACGAGCGCGGGCGGGGCGAAGAACCGCACGCCGTTGCGGCGGCCGTAGCGGCGCACGAGCTCGCCGCGCCAGGCGCCCGTCGCGCGGAACTGCCGGGCGAGGCGGGTCCAGCTCTCCCGGGGCCAGTACGTCACGGCGAGCCGCGGATCGAACCACACCAGGTGCCCCGCCTGGCGGATCCGAAGATTGAGCTCCCAGTCCTCGCCGCGCCGGATCGACTCGTCGAACAGGCCGACCTCGTCGAGCACGGTGCGGCGCATGACGCCGAGGTAGGCCGACTCGGCCTGTCCCTCGCGCGTGCCGCCGTGATAGCTGCCGCCGCCGAGTCCGACCGGGGAGTTGTAGGCGCGTGCGACCGCGGACTGGAACGGGGTGCGTCCGTCGGCGCGCATGACGCCGCCGACGTTGGCGGCACCCGTGCGGTCGAGGGTCTCGAGCGCACGGCGGGCGTACCCGGCGGAGAGCTCGGAGTGCGCGTCGACCCGGATGATCGTCGGGTGCCTGCTCGCACGGATCGCGGCATTCAGCCCGACCGGGATGTCGGCGGCGGGGTTCTGCACGATGGTGAGCCGCGGTTCGCCGGCGGCGAGCCGCTCCGCGAGCTCCGTGGTGCCGTCGGAGGACGGGCCGAGCGCGAGCACGAGCTCGGTGGGACCGTCGATGTCCTGCTCCAGCACCGATCGCACCGCGTGCTCGAGGTACGCGCGCTCGTTGAGGACGGGCATCACGAACGACACACCCGCACCGCTCAGCGGGCCGTCGGCGCGCGGCCGGTCGTCGTTCGCACTCACGTGTCGATCCTTTCATGTCGCACCTGCGAGACCGCGCGGTGCCGGAGGTGCGGCGCGACGGACTCCGCCGCGCGCAGCCCGAGCAGTCACACGACGAAGCGCCAGATGTACTCCAATCCGTCCTCCGGACGGTGCCACGCCAGCGTCACGACGACGTCGTCGGGGTCGACGTCGCACAGGCACACCTCGAGTTGATCGCCCGGGCGCACGCGCCCCCACAGCCGCATGCGTTCCGGATCCCGGGACGTGCGGCTGAACACCCGGGCGAAGTGCACCTCGCCGCCGAGGTTCGTGACCACCGGGTGGGTGCGGTCGCGACGGTCGATGTCCCACGGCACCGGGTAGGAGGGATCGGGGCGCCGCACGGGTGGGGATGCAGGGGGAGGAGCCATGGCGTCACGCTACGAGCGGGCGCCGACGAGAGGCCTCGCGCTGGGGGTGCCGCGCACGCAACCGGTGCACAAGTCCTTTCTGCGCGCGCCGGTGCAGGACGATCAGACGATCGGATCCGCCCTGTCCTCCCGCGGCTCGGGGTGCAGCGCCGGCCCCGGCGCTTCGGGTGCGGAGATCGGCGCGGGCGCGCGTGTGACGATCCGCGCGGCCTTGCGCCCGGCGCCGCCCACCGCGCGTGTCGCGGAGCCCGCCGCGCTCCCGACACCTCGCCCGACCGTCCCCACGGCGCCCGCGACCGCGGATCCCGCCAGCTGGGCGCCGCGCACGATCCGATGCTCGATGCGCTGGGCGCCCGGCACCGGTTCGAGTTCGGCGGGCGGCCGCTGCGGCGGGACGCCGAAGGCGCGGCGAGAACTCGTCAGCACCCGGCGGCCCAGCAGATGGTTGCCGGCGCCGCCGATCACCGCTCCGACGCCGAACGGCAGAGCCTTCCCGACGAACGAGGCGCCGCCCACACCGGCGAACTGCCGGATGAGCATGCTCTTGAGCCGGTCCGCCAGCGGGCCGACGGCAGCGCGGGGAAGCGACTTCGTCACCAGCTCGCCCCAGTAGGACGACCGTGCCGCGCCCTTGCCGCCGGCCTGGCCCGCCAGCTGGCGGATGAGGTCGACGCCCTCCTTGCCGAGCATGAGCGTCATGACCAGGGCTCGTGCCCGATCCGGGTCGGTGACGGTGATGCCGTGCACCTCGGCGATCGACTGGGCGAACAGTGCCGTCGTCTCGATGAACCCGGCCGTCTCGACACCGGACAGGGCCAGTGTCACACCCGTGCCGATCCCCGGCACGACGGCGGTCGCGCCGACGGCTGCACCGCCCGTGGTGATCGCGGCGAGGTAGCGGCGTTCGAGGATCGTGATGATCTGGGCCGCGGAGGCCGTGGGATGGCGCAGCCGGATGCTGCGGATGTGCGCCAGGACGAGTGGGCGCTGCACCGCCAGCACGCGGTCCAGACCGCGGATGGGAAGGGGATGCTCCGCGGATCCGGTCGGTGGGAGACCACCTGCCCAGGGTGCGTCATCCGGCAGCGAATGGATCCGGTGGATCTTGCCCGCGTCGACGTCTTTCCCCATGCCCTGAGCCTAGATGGCGGATCTGCGAGACCCCCGATGGCCACCCGGTTCCGTCGTGGAGGCCGGAAGACGAGGAGCCCGTGCCGCGGACTGTGGCACGGGCTCCTCGGAGCGGGGTCGATCAGACGAACAGGTTCGCGCGCTCCAGATCTTCGGCGAAGTCGACCTCGACCGCGTACAGGTCGGAGATGTCCATCGGCTCGAGCAGCAGGCCGTTCTCGACGATCGCGAGCTCAAGGCCGCGCTCGAAGTAGTCCTGGTCGTTCACGCGCTGCAGCTGGCGCATGAACGCCTGCTTGTCGCGCGAGGAGATGTAGTTGATGCCGACCGCCTCGCCGATGCCGCCGCGCACGGTCTTGGAGAGCTCCTTGATGTAGCCCTCGGCATCGATCGTGTACTTGACCTCTTCGTCGCTCACCTTCGCGGTGTTGACGGTGACGAACGACTGGTCACGCTCGATGTAGTCGATCGCACGGCCCAGGATGCGGGGATCGAAGACGACGTCGCCGTTCATCCAGAGCACGCCGTGGCGTCCGGTCGCCGCGAGCCCGCGCAGCAGGCTCTTCGAGGTGTTGGTCTGGTCGTAGCGCTCGTTGTGCACGTAGTTCACATCGGGGAAGGCCTCGATGATCGTCTCGGCGCGGTAGCCGACGATCGTGGTGATGCGCACGTCGTCGCCGAAGGCTGCGTGGATGTTGTCGTGCTGCTGCCGCATGATCGAACGGCCGTCGTGGAGTTCGGTCAGCGGCTTCGGGAGGGAGCGCCCGAGGCGCGAGCCCATCCCGGCAGCGAGAATGATGGTCTGAAGAGTCACAGAAATGCTCCTGTTACGTGTGTTCACGGCTAAGTCACCGATGGGACACTTCCTCGTGCCATTGGGATGCTAGCGATTGCATCTGTGAGCAGCATGAGCACTGGGGGGCCGATGCGATTCCGTTATGGATTGCACAGCTTCGTCACAGTTTACTTCCCGAATGCCTTCGTCGTCGAGTGTGCGTCGTCTCGTTTCGGCGCCGCCGCGCCTGTCAGGACCGGTTGCTACCGTGTGGGGATGACCGGAGAATCGCAGTCGACACCCGTCCCCTCGGACTCCTCGCCGCCGGGCGCGCCACGGCCCCGGTCCGGCCGGCGCGCGACGGCAGGAGGGGGGCGCGGCGTCGCTGCGGACACCGCGCGGGTGAAGGCCGAAGCGCAGGCCGGGGCCGCGCAGACGGCCACCGCCAAGCGCACGGCCGCGCGCGCGGCGGCGGCCAGGGCTGCGACTGCGAAGGCGGAGAGATCCAGGGCGGTGGCGGCGAAGACCGCAGAGCAGGCCGCCGCCGCCGCGGCGTCGGCGGCGAGGGTCGCCGCCGTGAAGAAGGCGGAGGCGCGTGTCGCGCCGACCCCGCGAGCGCGCGGCGCAGCACACACGACCAGCGGTGCAACGGCAGAGGAGACGAAGAATCTGTCGCCACGGGACGCGGGCAGGGGCCATGATGCTTCTGTGGACAGCGAAGCGGGGGCGTCGCCGACGACCGTGGCGGTGGGTGCTCCCTCCGGCGTGCCTGCGCCGCCACCTCCGTTCGATGACGTCGCCGTCCCGGCAATGATTCCGCCGCGGCCCGCGCCGCCACGGGCGCTCGTGAGCGAGCCCGCGTCCGCGGACGCGCCGACCGAGCCAGGATCCGCCACACCGGACGAGCCAGGGTCCGCCGCACCGGACGAGCCGAGTCTCCAGGACACGCCGGTCGTGCCCGAGGCCGCCGCCGGAGCGACGGCATCCGTGACGCCGGCAGTCGAGGATCGGCCCGAGCCGGTGCTGTCGGACATCGCGGTCGAGGAGGAGCCGGGGGAACCCGCGCTGCTCGTACGGGGACTCGTCAAGCGGTTCGGCGACACCGTCGCCGTCGATGCGATCGATCTCACCGTGCCGGTGCGCTCGTTCTACGGCATCGTCGGTCCGAACGGCGCGGGCAAGACCACCACCCTGTCGATCATCGCCGGCCTGCTCCGCCCGGACGCGGGGCTGGTGCGCATCAGCGGGATCGACCAGCGCACCTCGCCGCGCTCGGTGACGCGGGCGATCGGCGTGCTCCCGGACCGGCTGCGCACCTTCGACCGGCTGACCGGACGTCAGCTGCTGCACTACTACGGTCTGCTGAGGGGCCTTCCGGCGAACGTCGTGGAGAAGCGCGTGGCCGACCTCGCGCGCGCGTTCGACCTCACCGGCGCGCTCAGCCGGGTGGTGTCGGACTACTCCGCCGGCATGACGAAGAAGATCATGCTGGCCGGCGCCATGATCCACTCGCCGCGGGTCCTCGTGCTGGACGAGCCCTTCGAATCGGTGGATCCGGTCTCCTCCGGCGTCATCCTGGACATCCTGCGCGCCTATGTCGATCACGGCGGCACCGTGATCCTGTCCAGTCACGGCATGGAGCTCGTCGAGCAGGTGTGCTCGCGCGTCGCGATCATCGTGGACGGGCAGGTGCTCGCCGAGGGCACCATCGACGAGGTGCGCGCCGGCAAGACGCTCGGGCAGCGCTTCGTCGAGCTCTCCGGCATCGGCGGCGACGCGGAGGGGCTGGAGTGGCTGCACTCGTTCTCCGACTGAGGGTGATGCTCGCGCTCGGGGCGCTGCGCGGCGACCGCAGCCGCGTGGCGCGCTCGATCCTCGCCCTCGTCCTCACGATCACGGCGACCGTCGTCGCCGTGATCGCCGTGCGCAGCCTCGTGCACACCTCCCCGGAGGCGGCGGGAACGGTCGTGGTGCTGGGGAGCTCGGCCGTCCTGCTGGGCTTCTTCGTCGCACCGATCGTCTGCGGAACGGTGGACCAGCTCGATCCGCGCCGGTTCTTCGTGCTCGGCCTCGACGAATGGCGGCTGCCGGCAGTGCTCGGCGTCGCGGCGTTCACGAGCGTGCCGAGCCTCGCGCTGTTCGTGCTGCAGGTCGCGCTGATCACCGTCGCGATCTCGTTCGGCGCGCCGTGGATCGTCGCCGTACTGTCGGGCCTGCTCACGCTCGTGACCGGCGTGTTCGCGGCCCGGATCGGGATGGCGCTGAGTGCGCGCCTGCTGCCGGAGCGCCGTTCCCGCGAGCTCTCCGCGGTGTTCGCGCTGCTCGTGATCGTGGTGGCGGTGCCGGTGTGCGTGTTCGTCGCGTCATCCGGCTGGGAGGGCGTGGTGCCGCCGATCCTGCACAGGATCGCCGGTGTGCTCGGCATGACGCCGCTCGGTGCCTCCGCGGCACTGCCGTTCCTCGTCGCGGGCGGCGGATCCGGCGTCGGGATCGCGGTCGTCACGTCCGTTCTCACCGCGGTCGTCCTGGTCGCCGGATGGCTCTGGCTCGCCCGCCGCGCGCTGACCGCGCCGGAGCGGCCCACGGCGATCCGCGATCGCCCGGGGCTGGGCTGGTTCGCCATCCTGCCGTCGAACGCGTTCGGCGCGGTCGCCGCGCGGAGCCTCGTGTACTGGCTGCGCGACCGCCGCTACATCATGAACGTCGTCATCGTGCCGGTCGCCGGCGTGCTCACCGTGTTCCCGCCGCTGGTCGCCGGGGTGCGGCTCGAGCTGGCCGCACTTCTCCCGGTCCTGGTGATGGCGCTGTTCTTCGGGTGGCTTCCGCACAACGACGTCGCCTACGACTCCACGGCGTTCTGGATCCACGTCGCCAGCGGGGTGCGCGGCGTGGCCGATCGTGTGGGCCGGCTCATCCCGGCGGCGCTCATCGCGGTGCCCGTGCTGGCGATCGCGATCCCCGTCACGCTCGCCGTGAACGGGCAGTGGTCGCTGCTGCCCGTGCTGATCGGGGTCGTCGCGAGCCTGCTGCTGAGCGGCTTCGGGCTGTCGAGTCTGCTCTCGGCCCTGGCTCCCTACGCCGTGTCCCGCCCCGGCGACAGCCCGTTCCAGCAGCCGCAGCGCTCCCGCGGGGGCGCGCTGGGCCAGGCGGTGGTGCTGATCGGCGCGATCGTGCTGAGCGCCCCGGCGATCCTGTTCGGCTGGCAGACGGCCAGCGGTGCCGGCACCCCGGCGTCCGCCGCGTTCTGGACGGGGCTGCTGACGGGGCTCGCCGTGCTGATCCTCGGGGTGCTGACCGGTGGGCGCGTGTTCGAGCGCCGCGGCTCACGGCTGATGGAGTTCGTCGAGACGGTCTGACCGGATCCGCCCGTCGCGTCCGGCGCCAGTCCCGCCGCGCGCGATTAGACTCGCGATCATGAGTACCCCGCTGGATGCCCCGGATCAGGGCGGCGTCGCCACCCTCGATCGCGAACTCGAGCAGCTCCTCAACGAGGAGCTCCAGGAGCCGGGAGACCACGAGCGGTTCTCCCACTACGTGAAGAAGGAGAAGATCCTCGAGTCGGCACTCACCGGCAAGCCGGTGCGCGCCCTGTGCGGCAAGAAGTGGACTCCGGGACGCGACCCGGAGAAGTTCCCCGTGTGCCCCACCTGCAAGGAGATCTACGAGTCGATGGTCGGCTGACCCTCACGCCACGTCGACGAAGACCGTCGGGATCGCCGGATCCGACTTGCTGAGCGCGAGCGCTCGCACGGGCAGTTCCTCGCGCACCCGCAGGTGATGCTCGCGCGCGGCGACGGTGCCGGCCGGGCCCTCGTACGCGGTGTCGATCTCGCCGGCCTCGACGAGCGTCACCTGCAGCGGGCGCCCGTCCGGATGCTGCGCGGCGCCGAGCTGTTCGAAGCCGTCGGCGACGAGGATCGTCTCGGACTGCGCGGTGCCGTCGCGCAGCACCCGGAACGCCGCCTTGCGGCCTCCCTTGGACGCCTTGTCCGCGGACGCCTTCGCCACGGCGACCCAGCCGCCGTCGGCGCCCTGCCGGGCGACGAGCTTGTAGACCATGCTCGCGGTGGGGTAGCCGGAACCGGTCACCACCGAGGTGCCTACGCCGTACGCATCCACCGGAGAGGCGGCGAGGGCCGCGATCGCGTACTCGTCCAGATCGCTGGTGACGGTGATCTTCGTGCCGGTCGCGCCGAGCTCGTCGAGCTGTGCACGCACCTCGGCGGCCATGATCGGGAGATCTCCGGAGTCGATGCGCACCCCGCCCAGCGCCGTCCCCGCCACGCGGACCGCGGTCTCGACCCCGCGACGGATGTCGTAGGTGTCCACGAGAAGCGTGGTGCCGGTGCCGAGCGCATCGATCTGGGCCCGGAAGGCGTCCTCCTCGCTGTCGTGCAGCAGCGTCCAGGAGTGTGCGGCGGTGCCCATCGTCGGGATCCCCCAGGTGCGCCCCGCCTCGAGGTTGCTCGTCGCGCCGAATCCGGCGATGAACGCGGCGCGTGCGGCCGCGACCGCGGAGTCCTCCGCGGCGCGGCGCGAACCCATCTCGGCGAGCGGGCGCTCGCCCGCGGCGATGCTCATGCGGCTGGCGGCGGTCGCGACGGCGGAGTCGTGGTTGAGCACGCTCAGCGCCAGGGTCTCCAGGATGACGGCGTCGGCGAAGGTCCCCTCGACGGTGAGGATCGGGGATCCCGGGAAGTACAGCTCGCCCTCGCGGTAGCCGCGGATGGTGCCGGAGAACCGATAGCCCTCGAGATGGCGCTGGGTCGCCGCATCCACGATCCGCTCATCACGCAGATAGCGCAGCTCGTCGTCCCCGAAGCGGAAATCGCGCAGCAGCGACAGCAGCCGGCCGGTGCCGCCGACGACGCCGAACCGGCGACCACCGGACAGCCGGCGGGAGAACAGCTCGAATACGCTCCGCCTCGCCGCGGTGCCGTCGCGCAGCGCGGCCTCCAGCATCGTGAGCTCGTAGCGATCGGTCTTCAGGGCGCTGGACGCGGTCATGGCGATCAGCATACGGGCGCGGGCCCCTCCTGAGCGCGTGGATGCGTGCGCCGACTAGGCTTGGGCATCATGAACGACGCGCCGATCGGGATCTTCGACTCCGGGGTCGGCGGGCTCACCGTCGCCCGGGCGATCAGGGCGCAGCTGCCGCGGGAGTCGTTCGTCTACATCGGCGACACCGCGCACTCTCCGTACGGGCCCAAGCCCATTGCCGACGTGCGGCGGTACTCGCTCGAAGTACTCGACACGCTCGTCGATCAGGGTGTGAAGATGCTCGTGATCGCCTGCAACACGGCGTCCTCCGCGATGCTGCGCGACGCCCGGGAACGCTACGACGTGCCCGTCGTCGAGGTGATCGGGCCCGCGGTGCGGCGGGCGATCTCGACGACGCGCAACGGGCGGATCGGCGTGATCGGAACCGTCGGCACCATCGGATCCCGTGCCTACCAGGACATGCTCGAGGTGAACGAGAACCTTCACGTGTCCACCGCGGCTTGCCCGCGTTTCGTGGAGTTCGTCGAGGCGGGCATCACCGACAGCCCCGACGTGCTGCGCACCGCGGAGCACTATCTCGCGCCACTGCGTGACGCCGGCGTCGACACGCTCGTGCTGGGCTGCACGCACTACCCGTTCCTGCGCGGGGCGATCGGCTACGTGATGGGGGAGGGCGTGGCGCTCGTCTCCAGCGATGATGAGACCGCCGGCGACGTGTACCGCCATCTCGTGCGCGGCGACCTGCTCGCACCACCCGATGCGCGCCCCCGCTACGTCTACGAGGCCACCGGTGCTTCCGCCTCCGACTTCACCGCACTCGCCAACCGCCTGATGGGCCGCGAGGTGCGCGAGGTGCAGCTCGTGCAGACCGGCGTCATCGACCTGCCCCACCTCAAGGAGATCCCATGACAGAGTCCGCCACCCCCACGACCGTGCGCAAGGACGGCCGCCACGTCGACCAGCTCCGCCCGATCACCATCGAGCGCGGCTGGAGCGCGCAGGCCGAGGGATCCGCGCTGATCAGCTTCGGGAACACCAAGGTGCTCTGCACCGCGTCGTTCACGAACGGCGTTCCGCGCTGGCTGACCGGCAAGGGCAAGGGCTGGGTCACGGCCGAGTACGCGATGCTGCCGCGGGCCACGAACGAACGCAACGACCGCGAGAGCGTGAAGGGCCGCATCGGCGGGCGCACGCACGAGATCTCCCGACTGATCGGCAGGGCTCTCCGGGCGGTGGTCGACACGAAGGCCCTCGGCGAGAACACGATCGTCATCGACTGCGACGTGTTGCAGGCCGACGGCGGCACCCGCACGGCCGCGATCACCGGCGCCTATGTGGCGCTCGCGGACGCGATCGAGTGGGGCCGACGGAAGAAGTTCATCGGACAGAAGTCGCAGGTGCTCCTCGACTCGGTCGCGGCGGTCTCGGTCGGGATCATCGATGGCGAGCCGATGCTCGATCTCGCCTATGTGGAGGACGTGCGCGCCGAGACCGACATGAACGTCGTGGTCACCGGCCGCGGCCTGTTCGTCGAGGTGCAGGGCACCGCCGAGGGCGCGCCGTTCGACAAGCGAGAGCTGGACGCGCTGCTCGAACTCGGCGTGAACGGATGCGCCGACCTGCGCGAGCAGCAGAGCGCAGCGCTCGCAGGGGAGCAGGCGTGAAGGTCGTCCTCGCGACGCACAACCCGCACAAGGTCACCGAGTTCGGCGGGATCATCGCGGCGACCCGCCCCGACCTCGAGGTCGTCGGCTACGACGGCCCGGAGCCGGTCGAGGACGGCGTGACGTTCGAGCAGAACGCGCTGATCAAGGCGCGCGCCGCATCGGCGCACACCGGGATGCCGGCGCTCGCCGATGACTCCGGCGTCTCGGTCGACGTGTTGGGTGGATCTCCTGGCGTCTTCTCCGCGTACTGGGCCGGGCAGCGCAAGGACGCGATCGCGAACCGCGACCTGCTGCTGGATCAGCTGCGCGACATCGCGGATCCGCACCGCTCGGCCCGGTTCGTGAGCGTCATCGCGCTCGTGCACCCCGACGGGCGCGAGTGGACCGTGCGGGGCGAGTGGCCGGGCCGGGTCGCGCATGAGGCAGTCGGAGACGGCGGCTTCGGCTACGACCCGGTGTTCGTGCCCGACGGGCAGAGCGCGCCGGAGCGCACGGTCGGCGAGTTCTCCGCCGAGGAGAAGCAGGCGCAGTCCCACCGCGCACGGGCGTTCGACGCCCTCGTGCCGCTGCTCGTGGACCTCTGACACCACCTGTCTCGCTACTGAGAACCGTTACTGTTCCCGACTAGGCGAAATCCGCTCCGACCAGGGACGGACCGCTCTACCCTGGAAGCATGCACGATCACGCACCTGCCACGGGGATCCGCTCGGGGGGCCATCGCCGCCTTCTCGCGATCTCCCTGACGCTGACGAGCGTGATCATGATCGTGCAGGTGGTCGGGGCGATCCTGTCCGGATCGCTCGCCCTCCTGGCCGACGCCGCGCACATGTTCACCGACGCCTCGGCGCTCGTGATCGCGCTCATCGCCAGCGCCGTCGCGGCCAGGCCCGCGGATGACCGGCGCACCTTCGGCTACCAGCGCGCCGAGGTGTTCGGTGCACTCATCAACGCGATCATCCTCATCCTGCTGTCGGCGTGGGTGGCGTTCGAGGGGGTCTCGCGGCTGCTGCACCCGACCGAGGTGGACGTCTCCGGGCCGGTGATGCTGACCGTCGCGGTGGTCGGCCTGATCGCCAACGGCATCTCGATGTGGCTGCTCAGCGCGGCTCAGCGCACCAGCATCAACGTGCGCGGCGCGTACCTCGAGGTGATGGGAGACCTGATCGGATCCGCGATGGTGATCGTCGCCGCGATCATCATCGTCACCACCGGCTGGGCGCCCGCCGATGCGATCGCGTCGCTGATCATCGCCGCGATGATCATCCCGCGGGCGATCGCGCTGCTGCGCGAGGTGTTCTCGGTGCTCGCCGAGTCGGCGCCGAAGGGCACGGCGGTCAGCGACATCCGCCGGCATCTGCTCGGCTATCCCGGTGTGACCGGCGTGCACGACGTGCATGTGTGGCAGCTCACCCGGGGCGCGCCGGTGTTCACCGCGCATGTCTCGGTGCAGCCGCAGGCGCTCGCCGACGACGGTGCGGCGACGCTGCTCGCGCAGCTGCAGACCTGCCTCGCCGAGCACTTCGACGTGGAGCATTCGAGGTTCCAGATCGAGCCCGACCCGAACGGCCGGGGCGGCGCGGCAGACTGCGAGGCCGCGCACGCCTGAGGGCCGGTCAGCTCTCGACGACGACCTCACCGGGGGTCTTGTCCGGCCGGAGCCCCCGCCAGCGCGCGTGCCGGAGCACCCGGTCGGGCGTCCAGTTCGCGAACTCCACCTCGCCGACCAGTTCCGGACGCACCCACAGCGCGTCCGCCGCATCGGCCTCCGGCACGTCGTCCACCGCCGGGGCGTCGGAGCGCAGCGGCTCCAGGCGCACGCCAAGATCGCGCAGGCCCCGATCGGTGAAGCCCGTCCCCACCCGCCCGACGTAGTGCAGGCCGCTCGGCCGCGACGAGTCCGGGATCGCGAGCAGCAGGGATCCGATCCGTCCCGTGCGGTCGCCCCTGCCCGGGCGGATCCCCACGATCACCGCCTCCTGCGTGCGGGTGTGCTTGATCTTCAGCCACCGCGGCGAACGCGAGCCCGGCGCGTAGGAGGACGTGGGATCCTTCACGACCACGCCCTCCAGCTCGAGCGCCGCGCTCGTGGCGAGCGCGGCATCGACGTCGTCGAAGACGGGTGGAACGAGGACCGGGGCCGGCAGATCCTCGGCGATCCGCTCGAGCAGGTCGCGCCGGTCTCGCAGCGGCATCGAAGTGAGGTCGTGCCCTTCCAGGCGCAGCAGATCGAAGAGGTGGTACCGCACCGGGGTGCGCACGACCTCGCGCTCGATCTCGCGCGCCCGCGTGAGGTGCATGCGATCCTGCAGCCGGGAGAAACTCGGTCGGCCGGCCGCGTCGAACGCCACGATCTCGCCGTCGACCACCGCCTCGCCGACCGCGAAGCCGGGTGCCCCGTCGGCGGTCAGCTCGGGGTAGCGGTCGGTGATGTCGGTGCCGCTGCGGGCGCGCAGCCGGAACCGGCCGGCCGACCAGGTGCCGATCGCCCGCACGCCGTCCCACTTGATCTCCGCCCAGCCCAGCGCCCGGGCGGTGCCCGGCGTGCCGTGCTCGGCGAGCATCGGAGCATAGACGGGGATCCCCGCCGCCGGGGACGTGTCGGAGGGTTCTCCGTGCGCAGGGGCTGCCGCACGCCGGGGTTCGGAGTTCGCACGCGCACCGAGAGCCCGGTCTGCGCTCCGGATCAGGTCGCGAACGCCTGCGACGGCACCCGCGGTCGGACCGGCGTTCGGCGCGTGCCCCGAGATGGGCGCGAACGGATCCAGCCCGTCCTCGACGCGCGCGAGCACCTCGTCGAAGCGCAGTTGGCGCAGCCGTGGATCCTCCAGCTCGGCCCAGGTGCGCGGCGCCGCGACCCACGGCTCGGGCCGTCCGCGCAGCGAGTACGGTGCAATCGTCGTCTTCTTGCCGTTGTTCTGGCTCCAGTCGATGAAGACCTTGCCGGCCCGCAGGGTCTTCGTCATGACACTCGTGGCGAGATCCGGGTGATCCGTCTCGATCGCGCGGGCCAGGGCGTGCGCGACGGCCGAGATCTCGTCGCTCGTGCGGTCTCCGGGAAGGGCCGCATACAGGTGGATCCCCTTGCTGCCGCTCGTGACCGGCACCGGATCCAGTCCCATGCCCTCGAGCAGTCCGCGCGCGATGAACGCGACCTCCGCGCACTGCGCGAGGGTGACGCCGGGACCGGGATCCAGGTCGAGCACGAGCCGGTCCGGATCCCCGCGGCTCCCGTCCGGCGCGAACCGCCACTGCGGGATGTGCAGCTCGATCGCGGCGACCTGGGCCATCCACACCAGGGTCGCGACCTCGTCGACGAGCGGATACTCCTTCGCCCCGCCGGAGTGCGGGATCGCCTGGCGCGGGATCCAGGAGGGCGCTCCCGGTTCGAGCTGCTTCGCGAAGAAGGACCCGTGCGGATCCGTGTCCGTCCCCACGCCCTCCACCCAGCGCTTGCGGGTCACCGGTCGGCCGGCGACGGCGGGCAGCAGCACCGGCGCGATCCGCGCCATGTAGTCGATGACCTCGCCCTTGGTGGTCCCGGTGGCGGGATACACCACCTTGTCCAGGTTCGTGACGCGCAGGCGGCGCTCGCCGATGCGGACGAACTGCGGGCCCTCTGCCATGTCGTCAGGCTATCGGGCGGTCCGGCCGGTGGTGTTCACTGGACGCATGAGGACGATCTGGAAGGGCGCGCTCACCTTCGGACTGGTCAACGTGCCGGTGAAGGTGTACTCGGCGACCGAGGATCATGACGTCTCCCTGCATCAGGTGCATGGCGCTGACGGCGGACGGATCCGGTACAAGCGGGTGTGTGAGGTGTGCGGCGAGACCGTGGCATTCTCCGACATCGATCGCGCCTATCAGGACGAGACGCAGACCGTCGTGCTCACGAAGGACGACCTCGACGCGCTGCCGTCCGAGCGCAGCCGCGAGATCGACGTGGTCGAGTTCGTGCCCACCGATCAGATCGACCTGCTCACCCTCGACAAGCCGTACTACCTCGAGCCGGACGGCGCCTCTCCGAAGGCGTACGTGCTGCTGCGCAAGACGCTCGAGGCCACCGACCGCACGGCTGTCGTGCGGTTCACGCTGCGGCAGAAGACGCGGCTCGCGGCGCTGCGGGTGCGCGGCGACGTGCTGGTGCTGCAGACGCTGCTCTGGGCCGACGAGGTGCGCGAGGCCGACTTCCCGGCCCTGCAGGAGGACGTGAAGATCTCCGACAAGGAACTGGAGCTGTCGGCGTCGCTCGTGGAGGGCTTCTCCGGCGACTTCGATCCGACGGCATTCGTGGACGAGTACCAGGTGGAGCTGCGCACCCTCATCGACGCGAAGATCGAGGCCGGCGAGGGCTTCGACGCATCCGTCGCGTTCGCGCCCGCCGAGGACTCGGGCGGTGAGGTCATCGACCTCATGGAGGCGCTGCGCGCGAGCGTGGAGAAGTCGCGGGCCGCGCGCGCCGCCTCCGATCAGCAGCGGCGCGACGCCGTGTGAGACCGACCGCCGCGCGGGCGGTGGGAGCCGGGCTCAGATCTCCGGTTCGACGGCCGGGGCTCCCGCCTCGGTCTCCTTGCGGGCCTTGCGACGTTCGTTGAGGTAGTGCCAGGCGGTCACGGCGAGGGTGAGCACGACCACGCCGACCAGGATCACGTCGATGTACCTGGTGACGAGGTCGGCGACCCAGGGGATGTACGCGATCAGATAGCCGATGTAGGTGAGCCCGAAGCCCCAGATGAGTGCGCCGATGAGGTTGTAGAGGCTGTACTTGCGCCACGGCATGTGCCCGACGCCCGCGGCGACCGGTGCGAACGTGCGCACGACCGGCACGAAGCGCGCGACGATCACGGTGAGACCGCCGAAGCGCTCGAAGAACCGGTTCGTTCGTTCCACGTTCTTCCGGCTGAACAGCCCGGATTCCTTGCGCTCGAAGACCGCGGGGCCGCCCTTGTGCCCGATCAGGTAGCCGACCTCGCCGCCGAGGAACGCGGCCAGCGCGATCAGCAACCCGACTGCCCAGATGTCGAGCCCGAACACGTGGTTGGTGTTGGTGAGCAGGCCGGAGATGATCAGCAGCGTGTCGCCCGGGAGCAGGAACCCGATGAGCAGGCCCGTCTCGGCGAAGATGATGAACAGCACCACGGCGAGCGCCCAGGGGCCGGCGCCGTGGATGATGACGTTCGGGTCGAGCCAGGGGATGAGGGCGGCGTGATGCACAGGTTGTCCCGTCCGTGGTGTCGTCGCTGGTGGACCAGCCGTCGCGCGGTTCCGCACGACGCTCGCCGCGGAGCGCGGCATGGGAGAAGTCTATGACCGTGGGCTTGTCGCCAGCCTGGGAGCATGGTGCGCAGGATCCGGTCCGGTTCGGCGGTGCGACCTAGACTGGGGGACGTCGCGCGGGAGTGGTGAAATCGGCAGACACGCAGGATTTAGGTTCCTGTGCCTTCGGGCGTGTGGGTTCAAGTCCCACCTTCCGCACATGATGAGAAGGGCGGATCCTGTCGCGAGACAGATCCGCCCTTCTCTGCGTTCGGCGCCGGTCACGCGGCGATGATCCGGTTCAGGCTGTGGATAACTTCCGAGGCCGATCCGCGGATCCTGCGACGATCACGGGGTGAGCCAGTCGACCGCCGCCGTGACCGAGAGGGTGCGTGCCCGGCTGCGGGCCGAGCGCACGGATCCGTCGACGCATCTGGAGGAGGCGCGTCGGATCGCCCAGTTCGAGGTGCGCCGGCACAACGACCAGGCGCTGGCCCGGGGCACCGCGACGGTGGACGACGAGGCCGCGCTGGTCCGCGACATCCTCGCCGGGGTGGCCGGCTACGGACCGCTGCAGCCGCTGCTCGAGGATGACACGATCGAGGAGATCTGGCTCAATGGCCCCTCGAGCGTGTTCGTGGCCCGCGAGGGCATCAGCGAGCGCGTGCCGATCGCGCTCACCGACGCGCAGCTGCGCGACATCGTGGAGCGGATGCTGCACAGCACGGGGCGCCGCGTCGACATCGGGCAGCCCTTCGTCGACGCGTCGCTGCCGGACGGATCCCGCCTGCACGTCGCGATCGCCGATGTGGTCCGCGGATCGTGGGCTGTGAACATCAGGAAGTTCATCCCTCGCTACCGTTCCCTCGACGCGCTCGTCGCGCAGGGGATGATGCCCGCGCACGTCGCCGCGCGGCTGTCCGAGGCGATGCGGGCGGGCCGCAGCGTCGTCGTGTCGGGTCCGACCCACGCGGGCAAGACCACCCTGCTCGCCGCGCTGATCGCGGAGTGCCGAGATCAGCGTGTGATCACGGTCGAGGAGACCTTCGAGCTCGGCGTGCAGGCCCCCGATCTGGTCGCCCTGCAGGGACGGCAGGCGAGTCTAGAGGGCAGCGGCGAGATCACCCTGCGGCGGCTCGTGAAAGAGGCCCTGCGTATGCGACCCGACCGGCTCGTGGTCGGCGAGGTGCGCGACGCCGAGGCGCTCGACCTCGTGCTCGCCCTGAACACCGGGGTACCGGGAGCGGCGACCGTGCATGCGAACTCCGCGGCGGAGGCGCTGGAGAAGCTCGCCATGCTGCCCCTTCTCGCCGGCCGCAACATCGACCGCGCCTTCATCGCCCCCGCTCTCGCCGCCTCGGTCGACCTCGTCGTGCATTGCGTGCGCGACCAGGACGGGCGGCGGCGCATCGCGGAGGTCATCGAACCGGTCTCGGTCGATGCCGAAGGGCGGATCCGGCACCGCGTCGTGCATGCGGATGCCGAGGCACGGGAGCCGGTCGCGTTCGAGGAGCGCATCGCATGACGCTTCTGGTCGGCGCGCTGCTCGCGGCGGGACTCGTGCTCGCGGCGTCGCCATGGCTGTGGCCCGCGGGGGAGCGTGCCCCACGCCCGCCCCAGACCGGGCCGGCCACGCGGCTGCTGCGTGAGGCCGGTTTCCGCTCGGACGCCCGCGTGCTCGTGGTCGCAGTGATCGCCGGTGCGATCGTCACGGGCGCGATCGCCTGGCTGGTGACCGGGACGGGCGCGTTCGCGCTCGTGCTCGCCGTGGCGGGGGCGGCGGCGCCGATCGTGTTCCTGCGCTCGCGCCGGCATCGTCTGCTGCGCCTGCGGCGTGGGCTCTGGCCCGACGTCTGCGACCTGCTCATCGCCTCGATCAGGGTCGGCATGCCACTGCCCGACGCGGTGGCCGCGCTCGAGGAGGCGGCACCGGGACCGCTGCGGCCGGCATTCGCCGTGTTCGCGCGGGATCTGCACGCGACCGGGAGGTTCGACGCGGCCGCCGTCACACTCAAGGAAGCACTGGCGGATCC
>JAFDWM010000190.1 GCA_018268455.1 Actinomycetota bacterium
GTCCGAGTAATGCTTGCGGACCATGATGACGATCATCTCGCTTCCCCGGCCAGAGACCGGAATCAACGTGTCCAAGAACAAGGGTCAAGGCCCGTCATGGCCAGGAATCTTTTCCCCGACCCCACCATCGCCACACCGGGCGCGACCGACGTGGTGCGGACGAACAGGGCGCTTCAGCCTAACCCGACTCCGGATACCGTGACGATGCAGTGGGGCAATGGGGCAGGCACGCTCACCAACGAGAACACCGGGCCGGGCGGCGCCGCGGTGCTTCGCGTGCAGGTCGATATCGCCATGACGGGGGGAACCAGGCGGATCCAGATCGCCAAATCCGTTGCCACCGGTCAGGTGCCGGTCGTCGCGGGAGAACAGCCGCGAATCTCCGTACCTGTCGCGGCGACGGGTGGGGAATGGTCTATCGACATCGACTATCGAGGGCCGGGCGGTACGTACCTGTCCTCCAGCGTGGCCGCGACCCGACGTGTCGTGTCTGCAAACCCGGCCGAACCAACGCTCATGGTGGGCACGGGCGCGGCAGCACCCGCAGGCGCCGCCTCAATGGTGGTCTTTGTTCGCGACTATGTGGATCTTCCCGCGGGTACCTCTGTGTGGGTCGGTACGTGGGGCGTTGGCGATGGTGTGCCATTCTCCGGAGACGCGTCGCCCGACCCAGATATGCGCGCCGCGTGGACTGGCGCTGTCAACGGCAGCTCCTCCACACTCTCTGTCGAACTCGTGCCCGGCGTAACCGCCACCGATTGTCTCGCGATCCGTTCCGGTATCTGGGGGGCGGCTGACGGGGCAATGTCGATGCGCACGATCCCGACAGGACCGGCACCCGCGGTGACCATCGCGAACGCGCCGGGCGCGGCGACCATGCTCGCCACCCGCCGCGACCCGGGCGACGTGGTCACCGAGATCCGGGAGAACATCAACGGCCCCGCGATCCTGCACCCGTCCCCGACACAAGACACATGGTACGACCAGCTCGGGATCATGGCGGGCGACTACTCGGGTCTCTGGTTCTCCGGCGACACCGCCGAGCGCCTGGGCCGCACCTACGCGTGGGACGGCGACCCGAACGCATCCGCGAGCACCGAGACCTACCGGCCGAACGTGTTCGTCCCCGCACCCGTCCAGATCCCGGACGGCTGGCGGCTCGCCCAGGCACTCCAAGCCCAGAACGCATACAACGCGAACAACGCCGCACCCGGTAACGGCGATCTCGACGGCGGCAGCTACGGAATCACCATCCACCCGCTCGACTGGCAGGTTAAGCAACTCCTCCGACCCCAGCGCGCCACGGGAGCAATCGCATGAGCAGCATCGTCAAGCAGCTTGAGCAGACCCTCAAGACAGACTTCCCAGGGCTCAACGTCACCGCGACCGAGCAGGTACTCGCCGACGTGCGCAAGCCGACGCTCCTGATCCGCCGGAAGAGTCTCGACGTGTTCCCGGACGCGCCGATCTCGCACCGCAACGTCGGGATCCTGCTCACGCTCATCAGCCCGCACCTCGACCTCGACGCCGCCGCCGACCAACTCGACACGCTCGCGCTCCCACTCCTCGACTGGCTCGACCCGAGATACCTGCATGAGCCCGCGCAACTCGTCGGCTACGGAAACCGCCTGGCCTACGACATCCCCGCCACCATCACTGCCCAGAAAGAGAGCTAAGACATGGCCAAGATCACTGTCAAGCCGTTCGTCCTCCGCGACTGCGTGCTGAACATCAAGGACGGCGCGACCGACGTCGGCGACTTCGAGGCGTCCGTTTCCAAGGTCGAGTTCACGCCCAATGTCGCGATCCAGACGTGGAAGGGCCTCACGCCTACGTCCGTCACCCAGGATGTCGCCGCGCCCGAATGGTCCTGCGCGATGGACTACGCCCAGGACTGGGAGACCGCGACCAGCCTCTCGAACTACCTGCTCGCGAACGTCGGAAAGAAGGTGACGGCGAAGTTCACGCCGAAGGCGGGCGGGAAGTCCGCCACAGCCACCGTGACCATCCTGCCCGGCAGCATCGGCGGGGGCGTCGGCGCGTTCGCGACCGGCTCCGTGTCCCTGCCCTGCGACGGGCAGCCCGCCCTCGCCTGACTGTCAGGCGTGCCCTGACAGAAGAATCCTGACCACGGGGGGCGGCAATGAGACTCGACGTACTGAAATCGCGGGA
>JAFDWM010000191.1 GCA_018268455.1 Actinomycetota bacterium
CGGCCCGCAGGAAAAACGTCTCCCCACCCTGCCCGGATCCCTGGCATGGTGGTCGTATCGGATCGGATCCGGATGGGACGCGGATCCGCACTGATACTCGGTTTCATGCTGTGCGAGACTGACTCGCACAGCGCCAGCGTCGGCACCCGAGCCGACAGACCGCGATCGAAGGAGATCCCATGGTCCGCAGCACGTTCCCCGACGCCCACATCCCCGAGGTCTCGATCTACGACTATCTCTTCGGGGACATCACCGCAGACGACCTGGATCGCGTCGCGCTCGTCGACGGCGCGTCCGGCGCCGAGACCACCTACCGGCAGCTGGTCGGCCAGATCGACCTGTTCGCCGGGGCTCTCGCGGCCCGCGGCATCAGCGTGGGCGACGCCGTCGCGGTGCTGTGTCCGAACGTGCCGGCGTTCGCGACCGTGTTCCACGGGATCTTGCGCGCGGGCGCGACCGCGACGACGATCAACGTGCTGTACACCGCCGAGGAGATCGCGAACCAACTGCGCGACGCGAGCGCGTATTGGCTGGTGACGGTCAGTCCGCTGCTGGCGCAGGCCAAGGCCGCCGCGGCCGAGCTCGGACTGCCCGACGACCAGGTGATCGTGCTCGACGGCGCGGAGGGCCACCCGTCGCTGCGCGACCTGCTCGGCGAGGGCCACCACGCCCCCGTCATCTCGTTCGACCCGGCGACCCACGTCGCGGTGCTGCCGTACTCGTCGGGCACCACCGGACGCCCCAAGGGGGTCATGCTCACGCACCGCAACCTGGTCGCCAATGTGCAGCAGGCGACGGAGTACTCGATCCCGGTGAACCATGACGACCGGATCCTGGCCGTGCTCCCCTTCTTCCACATCTACGGCATGACCGTGCTGCTCAACCTCGCCTTCCGCACGCGCGCGCGGCTGTACACGATGCCGAAGTTCGACCTGCTCGAGTTCCTGCGCATCACGCAGGAGCACCGCCTCACCTGGCTGTTCATCGCGCCGCCGATCGCCGTCGCACTGGCCAAGCATCCGATCGTGGAGCAGTACGACCTGAGCTCGGTGGTGTGCGTGTTCTCCGGCGCCGCCCCGCTCGACGGAGCACTCGCCCACGCCGTCGCCGCACGGCTCGGCTGCGACGTGCGTCAGGGGTACGGCATGACCGAGACCAGCCCGGCCACGCACACCATCCCGCTGGACCGCCCCGACATCGACCTGTCGTCGATCGGACTGCTGGTGCCGAGCACCGAGGGGCGGCTGGTCGCCGAGGACGGATCCGACATCCCCATCCCGGCCGACGGCGTGAGCGAGCCCGGTGAGCTGTGCATCCGCGGGCCGCAGGTCATGAAGGGCTACCTGAACCGCCCCGACGCGACCGCCGAGATGATCGACGCCGATGGCTGGCTGCACACCGGCGACGTCGCGACGCAGACCGCGGAGGGCGTGTTCCGCATCGTCGACCGGCTGAAGGAGCTCATCAAGTACAAGGGGTATCAGGTCGCGCCGGCCGTGCTCGAGGCCGTACTGCTCGAGCACCCGCTGATCGCCGACGCGGCCGTGATCGGCGCGCCCGACGAGGACGGCCAGGAGGTGCCGAAGGCGTTCGTCGTGCTGCAGTCCGGCGCCGAACTCGACGCCGACGGGGTCAAGGAGTTCGTCGCGTCGCGCGTCGCCCCGCACGAGAAGGTGCGCCTCGTCGAATTCATCGACGTCGTCCCCAAGTCGAGCTCGGGCAAGATCCTGCGCAAGGACCTGCGCGCCCGGGGGTGAGGGCGGGGTCTGGTGGGGCGTCGGGCCCGGGGGCTCGCGGTCGTGTGCACGGGGCTGTGAGCGCGGGGCTGTGGGCGCTGGGGGATCGCATTCCAGCCGGAGCGCGAGGGCGGATCCGCCGTCGGCGGATCCGCCCTCTTGACTCCCCTGACACCAGATGCCTATCCGTCCGCCCCGCACCGGCAACAGGAGTCAGGCGAACCCCCGGGATCCGGCAACACGAGTCCGGCGAACCACTGCGGATCCGCGGTGCGAACCACGGCGGATCCGCCACCCTCCGCTCCCCTGACGCCAGATGCCCCTCCGTCCGCCCCGCACCGGCAACGCGAGTCAGGCGAACGACGCGGATGCGGCAACACGAGTCCGGCGAACCACCGGGATCCGCAGCGCGAACCACGGCGGATCCGCCACC
>JAFDWM010000192.1 GCA_018268455.1 Actinomycetota bacterium
TTCAGGATGGCCTTGGCGTCGCCGTCGGGTGGGGTTGCTGCGGTGATGGGGTGGCCTTGGACGATGATGGTCACGTCGCGTAGCGGCCGTAGCGCGCGGTCCGGTGTTGTCGACATGACCGCTGGTTATGTCGGTGAGCGTCGTCTGTGTATATCCTCGAATTCTGCTGGGAGACGGGCGATCCGCAACGACTGGTCCGTCGCGGGCGAGACCGTGATCGACGAGGTCGCGCGGTCACAGTCAGGCAGGATCGTGTCACACACCTCGACCCGTGGAAGCCTGACATATGCGTCCACGTTCGGGTACGACGGCGCGGGACGGCTCGTTGCCGCGGCAATCCCTGGCCACAAGCTGACCTACGGGTTCGGAACCGCGACGGGCTGCGGCGTCAACCTCGAGGCAGGGAAGTCGGGCAACCGCACGACCCTCCGCGACGAGTGGACCGCCCCCGGGGTGCCTACTGCGGTGTCAACGACCGGGTACTGCTATGACTGGGCCGACCGGATCCAATCCTCGACTGTGACCGGTGCGCCGGCCGGCGCGACGACAGTCACCGACGGGCTGTCCGCGACGGATATCGTCTACGACGCCCACGGGAACATCACCAAACTCGCCGACATGACGTTCCTCTACGACGCGTCGAACCGGCACATCGGCACCACGTACGCCGACGGGACGACCGTCACCATCACACGGGACGCGGCCGGACGGGTCGCTGCTCGCACGATCGACCCCGCGGGAGCGCCACCAGCTGTCCTGACGAAGTATCTGTACGCCGGTGCGGACGATGTCGCCTGGGGGCAGTCCTCGGGGACCACGCTGACGACGAGCTCGACCCTCCCAGGCGGTCTGAGCCGGACTGCGGTCGGACCCACGGTGACCTGGTCCTTCCCCGACCTGCTCGGGCACGGACTCGTCACCCGCACCGGGACGATGACGGGCGCGATGCTTCTCTGGGATCCCTTCGGGCAGCCCGTCGACCCCACGAACTACGCCGTGGGTACGACCGCGACCGACGACACCGGACAGGTTGCCGGCAATGGCCTCTGGCACCAGGGCGCGCTCAAGCTCACCGAGTCGGCCGGATCGACCCTTGTGATCGAGATGGGCGCCCGTGTCTACGTCCCCGCTCTGGGAAGGTTCCTGCAGGTCGACCCGGTCGAAGGCGGCGTCGACAACGACTACGCCTGGCCAACGGACCCCATCAACAATGGCGACCTCACCGGAAGAGCTACGTGGGAGGACGGTGTGGATGCCGGGCTACTTGTGGCGGGCGTGGTCGGGCTGTTTGCGCTGGTATGTGCTGTGTGCGCGATCATCGGAGCCGTAGGAGCGGCGGTTAGCATCGGCATGGGTGTATATCGGGTATCAACAGGCAGGCCGGAGGGAGTATTTGACATCTTGAGCGGTATGATAGGCGGTGCGTTCGGGAGTGCGGCGAGGCTGCTTCGAACCGGGGCGGCTACTATGCGAACTGCCACTGCGCTCAAGCTGGCTCCACCTGCTCGATCCTCATGGTCTAGGCTGGCTACCCGTGCGTCGTGGACAGAAACGGCTTCTATTGGATATGGAATCACGGACGTTACAAGAAGCGCCGTTAATTTTGCTGCTTCGCAGATAGATTCGCCGCTTCCAGCTAGCATTCTCGCCGCAAATAGGCGCGCACCGGGCGGGCGGAGCATTGCATATTAAAAGTAATTCCCAGGAATTCTGGAGAACGTTTCTGTGGCGAGCGGTTGTATTTCTTCCTATACCGTTCGTAATAATCTGGGTGCCACCAAATCCGCTGATGGCAAAGATTGTTGTTTCTTTGTTCATCCCAGCGCTCCTCGCGGCGGTTCAAGCGATCGAGGGTATCGTACGAATGGTGCGCATCAACGCAGCCAGCACTTCCCTTGCGATGGCAGAGAAGCTCGTCACGGAAGATGCCCGGCATCTCGGGAGGTATTCTGACTCATTGATCGCAGGGCGAGGAGATGTCTCGAAGTTGCGTGCCTCGCGAGACGTGGATACACGAATTCGCCGGCTTGCCTCCACGCCAAGCGGGCGGTCAGCGCTAACATCGATGAGTTGCGTCCCTTAACGTGGTGTAGCGCGCGGTGGCTGGCTCGTCGCTTACGACGTAGACGCGGTCACCGTGTGATCCTTCGAGGAAACTCTCACATCC
>JAFDWM010000193.1 GCA_018268455.1 Actinomycetota bacterium
ACGGCGGTGAGGTCGAGTGCCTCGAATGCGGCGCGGTAGTCGAAGTCCGCGCCGTACGGGTCGCCGACGGCGGGGTTCTTCGCGAGCTGGCGGAGGTTCAGGCGCTCCGGCCACCAGTCGGCGTTGCCGGTGCGGCCGGCCGCGGGGCGTGGGGCGGCATCGCTGCCGGTGTGGTCGATCGGGCAGGTGAGTTGGTCAGTCAAGGCTGATCCTTCCTGTTCTTTCGTGGGGTTTTTCGGCACGCCGGACACCGCTCGGAGGGGATCCCCGGGCGGCGCGAAGTCGATCAGGGCGCCGGGCGCACCTCGTCGCAGTCGCGGCAGATCGCGCGGTAGGTGACGGAGGCCTCCAGCAGGCGCATGCCGTGGTCCTCGGCCGGATGCAGGCACGGGGAGGCCCCGACGGCGCACGACACCACCTCGAGGCGGCCGCAGCGCACGCACTGCATGTGGTGGTGGTTGTCGCCCCGCTCGACCTCGAACAGCGCCCGGTCGGCGTCCGGCAGGCTCACCCGGCGGATGACGCCGGCCGTGGCGAGGTCGCCGAGGATCGCGTGCACGGTCGGCAGGGCGATGTCGGCCCCGGCGACGGCGGCGTGGATCCGATCCGCCGAGCTGTGCGGTGACAGCGCGAGCGCCTGCAGGACCGCGATCCGCTGCACGGTGACGCGCAGACCGGCGTCGCGGAGGATGCCTGACGTGTCCATCCCCCCACGATAGCGTTTCCTGAATGATTCAGGAAAACGGAGCCTGGCTGGGCGTGTCGTCCCCGGTGGTCAGAGCCGGCCCGCGGCCTTCAGCTCGAGGTAGCGGTCGGCGATGCGCGGCGGCAGGTCGTCCGGATCCGCGGCGAGCGGTTCTCCGCCGGCGCGCCGGATCGCGTCGGCCACACGCGCGGCGTCGGCGAGCGTGCGCTCGGCGGCCGCGGCGAGATACACCTCGTCTCGCGAGCGGCGGGAGCGGGCGAGATCGGCGATCGAGACGTCGGTGGCGGATCCGACCAGGATCGTCGTCGCACGCGATGCGTTCGGGAAGGCGCCGAGGAACGAGCGCGCGCTCTCCACGGCGTCCTGTGCGGTGAGCACGACGATGAGCGACGGACGGGTCGTGACGGTGCGGATCGTGGCGAACGCGGATCCCCAGTCCGTGTCCACGAGCCGTGCATGCACGGGCGCCATCGCGTCCGACAGTGCGGGCAGCAGGGCGGCGCCCTCCACGCCGCTCACCCGGCCGCGCACCGCGCGGTCGAACAGCAGCAGGTGCACGTGATCGCCGGCGCGCTGGGCGAGCGCGGCGAGCAGCAGCGCCGACTCGTACGCGGCGTCGAGCCGGGTGGCGTCGCCGACGCGCGCAGCCGCCGTGCGGCCGGTGTCGATGAGGATCACCACGTGCCGGTCGCGCTCCGGGCGCCAGGTGCGCAGCATGGTCGTGCCGGCGCGCGCGGTCGCACGCCAGTCGATCGAGCGCACGTCGTCGCCGCGCACGTACTCGCGCAGGGAGTCGAACTCGGTGCCCTGCCCGCGCACCTGCACGCTGGTGTTGCCGTCCAGCTCGCGCAGCCGCGCCAGGCGCGAGGGCAGATGCCGGCGGGACGTGAACGGCGGCAGGATGCGGATCGCGCCGCGCACCCGATGCCGGCCCTGGCGTCCGGCGAGGCCGAGCGGGCCGGTGGAGCGCATCGCGATGAACTCGCTGGACAGCTCGCCGCGGCGCCGGGGGAGCAGCGCAATCGGGATCCGCCGCCGCTCGCCGGCGGGCAGATCCAGTTTCGCTCGGCCGTGTGCCGCCGCGCCGGCCGTCGGCTGCCACGCGTCGCGCAGCGTGCCGCGCAGGCGCCGGGATCCCGTGTTCTGCACGATCACCGCCGTCGCGGCCGGCTCGTGCTGGCGTCCACGAGCCGGAACGTCGCGCGTGACGTGGACAGCGGAGAGCGGCGCCGCGGCGAGCACGTCGACGCCGACGAGCGCCGCGCACAGCACGAGCCAGCCCGCCAGCGCCGCCCACGCCGAGACGCCCGCTGCATCAAGCAGCACGACGGGCACGACGCCGACGGCGGCGACGATCACGGCACGGCCGGTCAGGAACATCGGATCCCCTAGAACGGCACGCGGGTCTGCTGCACGACGCTCGTGAGCACGGCGTCGGCGGCCACGCCCTCC
>JAFDWM010000194.1 GCA_018268455.1 Actinomycetota bacterium
TTGGCCGGGATGGTGGCGTCGGTCGCGCCGTACTCGCGCAGGCCGGTGTTCGCGACCTCGCCGCCGAGCGTGCGCGCCATGTACTGGAAGCCGTAGCAGATGCCGAGCGTCGGCACACCGAGCTCGAACACGGCGGGGTCGAGCTGCGGCGCACCTTCCTCGTACACCGACGACGGACCGCCGGAGAGGATGAGCGCGACCGGGTTCTTCGCCGCGATCTCGGCGGCGGTCGCGGTGTGCGGCACGATCTCGCTGTAGACACCGGCCTCGCGCACGCGCCGTGCGATGAGCTGCGCGTACTGCGCACCGAAGTCGACGACGAGGGCGGGTCGCTGCTCGGTGTCGGGAGTGTTGTCGGTCAACGGGCACCTTCCGGGGCGGTGGCGGACGAGGTCTGGTCTGAGGGTGCCGGGGCTCCGGCGGACTCGCGCTTCGCGAGGTACGCCTTCACCTCGCGGGCGACGCGGGTCTCCATGATGAAGGAGAGGAACGGCACGACGCCGCCGAGCGCCAGCAGGATGAACCGCAGGAACGGCCAGCGCATGAGGCTCCACACGCGGAAGCAGGCGAAGAGGTAGACGACGTAGAACCAGCCGTGTGCGACGAGGATCCCCATCGAGAGGTTCAGCCCGCTGCCGGTCGACTCGAGGCCGCCGTGCACGCTCTCCACCACCGGCGCGAAGTGCAGGAACCCGCCGGAGCCGCCGGCGAAGAGTTCGAGGTGGATGGGCGTGTACTTCAGCACCATCTCCGTCACCAGCAGCAGGAGCATGACTCCGGTGATGACCGAGGCGATCTGGTAGAACTTCAGCGCCCCGCGGATGGCCGAGAAGCTCTCAGGCTTGGGTTCGGGCATGGAACCATTCTAGGCGCCGGACCTGTGCACGATTCCCGGGTCACCCGGAACCGCGGCCGAGGGTATGCACACGATCCTCGGCGCCGGCCCCGTGCGCGATTCCGGGTTCACGGACGACCGCCGAGGATCTCACGAACGGTGAAGGCCGCCGGATCCGAGGATCCGACGGCCTTCACCGGTCAGCGCGGGAGGATCACTCCGCACGCAGGCGACGACGGGCGACGACCAAGCCCAGCCCGAGTGCGAGCAGCACCACGGCGAGGAGCAGGAACGAACCCGAGTCTGCACCGGTCAGTGCGAGACCGCCGCCGGCCACGGATCCCGCCGCGACGACGGTGAGCGCCGCGGTGATCTGGGAACCGTCCGCCAGGATCGCCACCACATGGTGCTCTCCGGGGGTGGTGTTCGCGGGGATCGTGACCGTCGCCGAGAATGCGCCATCCGCGTCGCTCGTCGCCGAGCCGAGCGAGACCGGGGTGGAGTGCAGCTCGAGCGCCACCTTCTCGTTCTCCTCGAGCCCCGAGCCCGCGATCGTGATGCTGCCGCCCGCGGAGACCGAGGAGGAGCCGAGCTTGAGCTGGCCCTTCCCCCGGACCACGGTGACCGCGGCGGTCGCCTCGTCTCCGTCGGCCTGGGTCGCGGCGACGAGGTAGTCACCGCCCTTGGTCGAGCGCGGCACCACCGGCGACACGGAGAACGAGCCGTCGGCGGCGACCTTGACGGTGCCGAGGTCGATGACCGTGCGCTTCTTGCCCTGCTCGCGCAGCTGCAGCGTCAGCGTCTCGCCGGGCTCGAAGGCCTGGCCGGTCAGCGTCAGCTTCTCGCCCGCGAGGACCTTGGCCGCCCCGACCGAGACGGTGCCGTTGAAGGATCCGGTGTCGGATCCGGCGACCGTGATCGGCAGCTGCACCGCGGTTCCGGTGCCGGCGACCGAGACCTGCAGCGCCTGCACGCCGGTCACGCCCTCCGGGATGGTGAAGGTCAGCGTCGCGGTGCCCGCCTCATCGAAGGCGTCCATCGTCATGGCCGCGTTCACGGGGGCCGTGGCCAGATCCTGGCCGCCGAGCGAGACGGTCACGTCACCGGGCGCCTGCTCCCCCGCGGTGAACGCGAGCGAGCTGAGGTTCAGGGTGACACTCTCCCCAGCCTTGTAGCCGGCCGCGTCGGCGGGAGCGGAGAGGACGGTGCCGACCGCGCGCTGGGCGAGGTCGGGGGATCCCGTCTTGTTCGCCGCGAACCAGTCGACCATCGACTGCAGGTCCACCTTGCCGGTGTCCTTCTTGTCGGTGCCCTGCTGGAAC
>JAFDWM010000195.1 GCA_018268455.1 Actinomycetota bacterium
GACGCCGACTACGCGGCGGGCGAGATCGCGCAGCGAGTACTGCCGCAGGAGCAGCCGGATGTCGACGTTCGCCGACTCCGCGTACTGCCGGAACGCCTCGGCCCCGACGGCCTGGATCTCCGGATCCGCGTGCGTCATCACGGGCGGGTTCTCGACGAAGCGGAGCGCGCCGTCCGCATCGGTCGTGGTGAGCCGCCGCGCGGCGCGGGCGCCGGTGCGCTTCTCGGCCGCCGCGATCGCCTGCTGGAGATCGCGCTGCGAGGCGTCGTCGAGTCCCTCGAGCCGCGTGCCGGCGTCGAAGTGCGCGTAGTAGCGGCGCAGCGGATCCGCGGTGACCGCGGCGCGCAGCGCCCGCGCGTAGGCGAGCACGCTGAGTCGTGCGGCCTCGTCGGCGACCGCCTGACCGCGCGCGTCCCGCGCCCCGATCACGATGCTCGCGACGAGCCGCTTGAGATCCCACTCCCACGGCGCGGAGCCGGCCTCGTCGAAGTCGTTGAGATCGAAGATCAGCGTGCGCTGCGGGGAGGCGAAAAATCCGAAGTTGCTGATGTGCGCGTCGCCGCAGGATGGCACGAGGATGCTCGTGTGCGGCTCTCGGGCGAAGTCCGCGGCCATGAGCGCCGCGGTGCCGCGGTAGAAGGCGAACGCGCTCGCGGCCATCCGCTCGGTGCGCAGTGGAACCAGCTCCTGCACGCGCGTGGCGTTCTGGCGTGCGAGGATCCCGAGCGGATCCCGGCCCTCGGTCGTGATCCGGGCGAGCTCGGTGCGGGGCAGCTGCGTGCGCAGCGCGCGCCCCCGGGCGAGTCCCTCGGCGCGGCTGAGAAGCTCGTCCTGCATGACGTTGATGGCGCTCATGCAGTCATTCTGCACCGCGGCGGTGTCGCACGGCGGGGGCGGGATCGCCGGGCGAGCCGCGGACTCCCGTGCCGGCGCCCGCGTCATCTCCCGGAATAGGCGAACTCGCCGATGTGCCCCACTTCGGTGTGGAGCACAGTGACGGCATGGACACCATCTCCTCGCGAGCGCTGCGGGCGCCGGGCTGGGCGGCGCTCATCGTCGGCCTCGCGTTCCTGCCGCAGCCGTTCCTCATCTTCCTGCTCCCCGCACCCGACGGATCCGAGTTCCTGCCGCCCGGCAGCCTCGATGTCCTCGCTCTTCGCTCGACCGTTCAGGCGATCGTGTGGGGCGTGTACCCGTCAGCGATGATCGTGCTGGTCGTGGCGACGTCGCGCCTCGCGTCCGACCGGCTGTGGCCGCGGGTCGCCACCGTCTTCGGGCTGATCGGCAGCGCGGGCTGGCTCGCGGAGTCGGCGCTGCGGCTTGCTCCGATGTCGCAGCCGGCGGGCCATCTCGGCGCGGCTCCGGTGCCGCCCGAGACGCAGGGCACGATCCTGTACGCGCTGGACATCGTCCTGTTCGGTACGATGGCGCTGGGCTTCATCGGCGTGAGCGTGTGGCTGATCGGTGTCGGCACGGCGCGGATGCTGCCACTCAGCCGCGTGCTCCGCGTGCTCCGCGTGCTCCTGGTGCTCGTCGGAGCTGTGACGATCGTGCTGTTCTACGTTCTGCCCGCGCTGCCCCTGTCCGCCTTCGCCGTGTATGCGCTCCTCATCGCGATCGGGATAGAGCTGCTCATACGCTCCCGGTGGTCGACCAGAATCGGCGAGTCGTCGGGCAAGGCCACGACAGCACAGTCGATCACGATCGACTGATTCCGCTCACGGATCCTGCCGGTCACGACGCATCGTGTCGCCGGACTGCCACGGCCCGACGTTTCTCTTCCGTTCTCAGAAGGGTGGTGGGTCGGTGGTGTGGAAGCCGGTCGGGGTGATGACCTGCACGGTGTGATCTTCCCGCGGCCGGTAGATCATCTTCGTGCGGTGGTTGCGGACATGGTCGGCCGGGCACAGCGGCCGCAGGTTCCCGACATCGGTGGGTCCGCCGTGCGCCCACGCGCGTTCGTGGTCGAGGTCCGCGTCCAGCGCGAGCCGGTCGCACCCGTCGCGGGCGCAGGTGCCGTGGCGCAGCACCAGCCAGTCCCGCTGCGCTTTCGTCGGCCGGTAGGTGCGCCGGTCCATGTCCAGCACCACCCCGCGCACCGGATCCGTGATCACCCGCCGGAACCC
>JAFDWM010000196.1 GCA_018268455.1 Actinomycetota bacterium
ATGTGCGGGCTCAGCGCGATGTGCGGGCTCAGCGCGCGGCGACCACGATCCGGCCGCCGACACGAGTCGCGGTGCAGCCGGGCAGGTCGATCGGGCCCTGCCCCGACCAGTCCACGGCGAGGCGCGCGACCTCCACGGTCTGCGTGCGCGTGAGGGAGACCCCGAACTCGCTCTGCACGACGAGGCGGATGATCCGGTTGCGCAGCGCGGCCGGGTTCGCGGCGAGAGCAGCGGCGCTCACCGAGATCCCCGCCTCGGCATGCTCCACGATGTCCTCGATCGTCTCGTGGATCATCTCGTCGAACGCCTCGGCGTCCTCGCGCAGCTGCTCGGCCGTGCGAGCCAGCGCCTCCGCGATGCCGGGCCCGAGCTCCGCCTCGAGCACGGGCAGCACGCGCTCCCGCGTGCGCACCCGCGCGAACCGCGGATCCGCGTTGTGCGGGTCCTGCCACGGCTCGAGGCCCGCGGCGGCGCACGCGGCCCGCGTCGTCTCTCGGCGCACGGCGAGCAGCGGCCGCATCCACACCGTGCCGTCGTCGTCCTCGCGCACCGGCGCCATGCCCTGCAGGCTGGCCGCACCGGATCCGCGGGCGAGCCCGAGCAGCACCGTCTCGGCCTGATCGTCGAGCGTGTGCCCGAGCAGCACGGCGGCGTCCTCGCGCTGCGCGACCGCCCGCAGCGCGGCATAGCGGGCGGTGCGGGCGTCGGCCTCCGGCCCCTCCCCGGACTCTGCGATGGCGACCGTCTGCACGGCCGACTCGATGCCGAGCGCCTCCGCCTGCGCCGCGGCCGTCGCGGCGACTCGGGCGGATCCGTGCTGCAACGCGTGATCGACGGTGACGCTCAGCACCCGGATGTCGGCAGCGCGCCCCTCGAAGGCGGCGGCCGCGGCGAGGGCGAGCGAGTCGGCACCGCCGGACAGCGCGACCACGAGCGCGGCGGGCGGATCCGGCAGGGCGGTCAGCGCGGCGCGCACCGCGAGACGGATCTCGGCGACAGAGGGGGCGAGTGACGGCACGACTCCACGCTAACGGGCGCGCGCAAGTAGGCTGGTGCGCGGCATTCAACCGTCTTTCCAAGGAGCACTGGCATGAGCGCACACGACGCCGTCATCGAGATCCCGCGCGGCAGCCGCGTGAAGTACGAGGTCGACCACGAGACCGGGCGAGTGCACCTCGACCGCGTGCTCTACACGACCTTCGGCTACCCGGCCGACTACGGCTACTTCGACAACACCCTCGGCGAGGACGGCGACCCGCTGGACGTGCTCGTGCTGCTGGACCAGGCCATCTTCCCCGGCGTCGTCGTGAACGTCCGCCCGGTGGCCGTGCTGAAGATGAGCGACGAGGCCGGTGGTGACGACAAGCTCGTGGCCGTTCTGAGCAAGGATCCGCGCTGGGCACACATCCAGGACATCGACGACCTTCCCGAGTACACGAAGAAGGAGATCGCGCACTTCTTCGAGCACTACAAGGACCTCGAGCCCAACAAGTGGGTCAAGGTCGACGAGTGGGGTGATGCCGCTGAGGCGCAGCGCATCCTCGACGAGGCGATCGAGCGCTTCGCCAACGACGAGCACTGAGCCCGAGAGGGCTGAACGCAGAAGACCCCCGGATCGTCCCGCTGAGCGGGATCCGGGGGTCTTCTGCGTGCGGATCCGAGGATCAGCCCATGTAGATGCCCTGGTTCTCCATGAACGTGATCGGGTTGATGGTGCTGCCCCACTGGTAGACCTCGAAGTGCAGGTGGCACCCGAAGGATCCGCCGGTGTTGCCGGCGAACGCGATCACGTCGCCCGCGTTCACCCACTCGCCGGGATAGACGTTGAATCCGCCCGGGAGGATATGGCCGTAGCCCGTGGCGAGCCCGGTGCCGTCGTTGTTCTCGATGCGCACGTAGTTGCCGTAACCGCCGTAGTACCAGGCCATGGTCACGGAACCGGAATGCGCGGCGTAGATGGGGTCGCCGCACGCGCCGTCGGCGAGGTCGACGCCCTCATGGAAGCTCGAGGAACAGCCCCACGAGTCGCAGTCGGGCGTGCGGTAGCCGTAGCCGGAGGACTGGTAGCCGCCGAACGGACGCACCCAGCCGTTTCCGCCACCGCCTCCGCCACCGGTGC
>JAFDWM010000197.1 GCA_018268455.1 Actinomycetota bacterium
CATCTCCGGCACATCACCGCGGTCACCGACGACTCGCCACGAGTTCGGCGGAACCATCTGCGCGATCTTCGACATCGGCGTCAGCCGACGTCCGCGGATGCCTCCTGCGGCCATGAACTCGGTGATCGATCCGAGCGCCTGCGGCGGGGAGTACAGCCCCGACACGCCACCGTTCACGCCGACTGTGATGCCCTTGTATTCGGGCAAGTTCGACAGCGCGCTGTTGACCGCGTTGATCTCATCGATCGCGACGTATGCGCCCGATACGAGGATGTTCACGGTGCGCCAGTCGGGAATGCTGTTCGCCGTGTCGCGCACGTTCGCGGCGTCTGAGGTGGCCTTCTCGACCCCGAACGTCTGGAACAGCGTCCCGACGTCCGCGGGCACCAGGTGGTAGGCATCGGCGAGCGCAGCGGCCTCGTCGGCATTCATGCCCATCTGGATCGCCGCGTTGATGAACTCGTCGCGACCAGCCTGGATCGTCGACGTCAGGGCCTCCTGACTTGCACCCGTCTCTGCCTGCGCGCCAGCCACGCGCACCGCCGCGGAGGCGATCTCGTCGAGCGCGGACCGGTTGTCGCGCCCGGCCTGCGTGTTGATGTCGAGGTTCTGCCCGTTCCGCTCGAGCGACGCCGTCGCATCATCGACCGCCTGCCGGAACGCGATCTGCGCGCCGGAAACGTCGAGCGCCGCGGAGCCGAGGTTGTTGAGAGCGTCCGCGAGCTTGTTCAGGTCGTCGGTCGCGTCCTTCGCCTTGCCTGCCATCTCGGCGACGACCTCGCCGTTCTTCGACTGTTGCGCGGCGGCGAGCTGCGCGGCGTACGCGCCCTTGCCCTGAGCGGCTTCGAGCAGCTCCGAGTAGGTGAGCGAGATCCCCTGCTCCTTCGCCATGTCCACCAGGGCGGCCTTGTAGTCGCCGAACGCGGACAGCGCGAGCTTGACGTTCTCCTTCCCACCGCCGAGGGCCTTCACGTAGCGGTTGAACTGCTCCGTCGCCTTCGGGTAGTCGCTCCGGGCGCTCTCCCCCAGCTGACGGCCCATCTCCGCGAACTTCGCCCGCGACTCGTCGGCGCGATCCGACAGGTGCGTGAGCCCGAAGGAGAGCGTGTCCACGGCGCCGTTCAGCGCCACGGCCGACGCCCCGGACAGGGACAGGTCGTCCGAGAACAGCCGCTTCATCGAGTCCGCGAACCCGGACGAGTTGATCATCACGTCGGAGAACTGCTTGTCGAGCTCCTTGATGTTGTTCGAGTCGACGGCCCGGTTCAGGTCTGACATCTGCCCGGCCGACAGCGACGCCGATCGACCGAAGGCCGACGCGGCGCCCGCGGCCGCCATGAGGAGCGCGGTCAGCCCGGCGCCCTTCCCGAACACCTTGCCCGCGCTCATGCCGCTGCTCTTGAGCCGGTCGAGCTCGACGCGCACCGCCGCCATCTTCGGCAGCAGGAGGAGGAATCCTCCGCCGAGGAGCGCAGCGCCCGCCACGAGGGCGCCAACCTGGACGCCCGCTTCGAGCACGGGAGCCGGCAGCTGGCCGATCGCCGTCACGACGCCGGTCGTGTTCTGGACGACGTCGCGCAGCACGTCGTTGAGGCCACCACCGGAACGGATCACGCTGGACTCGAATGCGGCCTGCAGCTTCGATAGGTCCCCGTTGAGGTTGTCCATCTTCCCCGCGGCCTGCTCAGCGGCGAAGCCCTGCTCGTTGACGGACTTGGTCCAGTCGTCGACGGCCTTCGCGCCGCCCTGCATGAGCACGGTCGCGGTGGTGATCTGCTCGTTGCCGAAGATCTGACCGAGGGCCTGGTTCCGGGTCGCCTCGTCGAGCGTGCCGAGCTTCGTGTGCAGCTGCTCGGCGATGCCGTCGAGGCCGATGAACTTGCCCTGCGCGTCGTAGACGCTGATGCCGAGCTCGTCCATGGTCTTCGACGCGAGCTTCGACGGCGACGTGAGCGACAGCAGCATGCCGCGCAGCGACGTGCCCGCCATCTCGCCGAGGATCCCGTTCTGCGCGAGCATCGCGAGGGATCCGACGGTCTGGTCGATGCTGACGCCCACGGACTGCGCGACCGGGCCGACGTACTTGAGCCCCTGCCCGAGGTCGGACACGGATCCGAC
>JAFDWM010000198.1 GCA_018268455.1 Actinomycetota bacterium
CGCACGCAGATCCACCGCCCGGTGCGGCAGCTGCGCGCCGGGGTCGACTGGCGCACCCCGCCCGGGCGCCGTCAGTACCTGCCCGCAGTGATCGACGCCGACGGCCGGGTGCGTCCGGCGACGGGCGGCGGATCCGGCTCCCATCTCTCGGTCGGCCTTGCCGCGGCGACGGCCTACGCGATCGTGCCCGCCGAGATCGCGGAGGTGCGCGCCGGGGATCCGATCGACGTGTGGGATCTCGGGTGACGGGAGCTCGGTCGGATCCCGCCGGCGCGCGACCGGATCCTGACCTCGAACGGCGCGGCGACCCGCCGGACCTCGAACGGCGCGGCGGACCGCCGGACCTCGAACGGCACGGCGGACCGCCGGACCTCGAACGGCACGGCGGACCGCCGGACCTCGAACGGCGCGTCGACCCGCTGGACCTCGAGCGGCGCGCGGCTTCGCGGCGCGCGACACCGCGACCCCATGACCCGGCCGGCGCGGTGCGTCTGGGTGCGGTGGTGCTGGTCGGCGGACGCGCGACGCGGATGGGCGGTGCGGCCAAGCACCTGCTGACGGTCGGCGGTGCGACGCTGTTCGCGCGCACGGTCGCGGCCCTCGAGGCAGCGGGCGTCGCCCCGATCGTCGCTGTCGGTGCCCCGCCTGTCGAGGACGCCAGCCCGGACGATGGCGATGCGTCGGCGGCACGGGTCGCCTGGGCGCGTGAGGATCCGCCGTTCGGCGGCCCCGTCGCCGCGCTCGCCGCGGCCCTCGCACATCCCGCGCTCGCCGGTGCGGAGGAGGTGCTGTTCCTCGCCGGCGACCTCGCGCATCCGGAGGCGGTGATCGCCCGGCTCGTCGGGGTGCCGTCCGCCCCGTTGCCTGGCGCGGATCCCGACACGCACGGCGACGACAGGGCCCGCGCCGCGGCCGGTGCTGCAGCCCACGACGACCGTGTGGACAGGGGATGGGGAGGCGGATCCGCGAGCACTGCTCGGCCCGCGGACGCGATCGTCCTCCGATCCGGCGGGCACGCGCAGTGGCTGTCCGGCCGCTACCGTGCCGACGCGCTGCGGGCCGCCCTCGTCGAGCTCGGCGCACCCGCCGGGGCATCGTGCCGCGCGCTGCTCGGCGCACTGGCGACGTGGTGGATCGAGGACGAGGATGGCATCACGGCCGACATCGACACCCTCGACGACCTGGCCCGCGCACGGGACCTGCTCGCTGCGGGGCCGCATCACCCGACGGATCCCCGAGGAGGAGCAGACATGACCGACCAGAAGCGCACGCTGCCGCCGGAAGCACTCGACGACTGGGCCGCCGAACTGCGCGAGCGGTTCGGGCTCGCCCCCGAGGATCTCCCGATCGGACTGATCCTCGACCTCGCGCGCGACGTCGCCCAGGGCGTCGCCCGCCCGGCCGCCCCCTTCAGCGCGTTCGTGGCCGGGCTCGTCGCCGGTCGCGCCGGAGGAAGCCCCGACGACGTGCGCGCCGCGGTCGCCGCGATCACCGAGCTCGCGCTGGCCCACCGCGCCGACTGACGTCCCGCCCTCATCTGGGCCTCGCCCGCCCGGCTGACCCCCTCCGGGCGTCGCCCGGCTGTCACGATCTGCACACGTTGTCACGATCCACACGCGTGTTGACGTGGATCCGTGTGCAGATCGTCACAGGGTGTGCAGATCGTGACAGGACCTGCGGATCCACCGGGACCGGGCGCCGGGCGTGGCGCCTCCGATTCCGGATCCGCATGGTGCCGATCCGAACCTCCTATCGCGGGAGGCATTATTCACGGCCGTACCCGGCAAGCCCCCTCCCAGGCACTGTCAGGATGGAGACATGGCCAGCGCCGGGCCCGTCTGCGGGCCGATCTCCAGTTACTCGCGCGTGCGGATTCTGCACCTGCTCTTCGAGGCGAGCGCGACGCACGAGCGTCCGCTCGGCATCGGCGAGCTCTGCGACGCCACGGGCCTGCACGCGAACACCGTGCGCGAGCACCTGCAGCGCCTGATCGACGGCGGCTACGTGGTGCCGACCACCGAGCGCCGCACCACCCGCGGGCGTCCGCGGGTGTTCTACAGCGCCGTGACCGGTGCCCCCGACGCATCCAGCCCGGTCGCCAAGCGCAAGGCGGAGGA
>JAFDWM010000199.1 GCA_018268455.1 Actinomycetota bacterium
GGAGTTCTCCTGTTCGGGAGGAGTTCTCCTGTTCGGGAGGAGTTCTCCTGTTCGGGAGGAGTTCTCCTGTTCGGGAGGACCGACACCAGGGATCCCTCCTCCCCAACGCGAGTTCTCCTCCCGAACGCGGGATCGCCTCCGACACGGTTCGGGCGGAGTTCGCCGGCTCGGGAGGAGTTCTCCTGTTCGGGAGGACCGACACCAGGGATCCCTCCTCCCCAACGCGAGTTCTCCTCCCGAACGCGAGATCGCCTCCGACACGGTTCGGGCGGAGTTCGCCGGCTCGGGAGGAGTTCCCCTGTTCGGGAGGACCGACACCAGGGATCCGTCCTCCCCAACGCGGGTTCTCCTCCCGAACCCGAGTTCTCCTCCCGAACGCGAGTTCTCCTCCGGCGCGGCTCGGGCGGAGCTCTCCCCCTCGGGAGGAGTTCTCCTGTTCGGGAGGACCGACACCCGGGATCCCTCCTCCCGAACGCGAGTTCTCCTCCCGAACGCGAGATGGCCTCCGACACGGTTCGGGAGGAGTTCTCCTGTTCGGGAGGAGTTCTCCTGTTCGGGAGGACCGATTCCCGGGATCCCTCCTCCCCAACGCGAGTTCTCCTCCCGAGCGCGGGATCCCCCTCAGGCTCGGGAAGCTGTCTCCGGATCCGCTCGCGCTCGCGCTGCTGTTTCCGGACCCCGGCACGCTCACGCTGTCCCGGGCCCGAGCACGCTCGCGCTGCTGTTTCCTGAACAGGCTGCGGAAAGAAGCGCAGCGCAGACGGGTTTCGACAGCGCGAGCGTGAGGGCGCGAGCCGACCCGCACTCCACCGTTCGATCGATTTCGCCGGCGACGACGGGGGATCCGGACTCGGCTCATATGCCCGCGCCGTACGCTCGAAGCATGATCCTGGATCCCCTGCTGCACGCGGTCGAGCCCTTCCTGCTGCGCGTGGACCGGATCGCCGGCGGCCGCAACGCCCACGAGAAGATCACCGAATCGGACCGCGACCACCACCGCACGGTCCGCGCCTTCCGCTGGGTGTTCTGGCTGCTCGCGGTCGAGCTCCTGATCGGTGTGGCGGCTGTCGTGCTCGCGGTCGTGATCGCCGTGCAGGCGCGCTCGATCGCCGCGGTGCCGTTCGCGGTGTGGATGCGTGCGCTGATCGTGCTCGCGATGACCGTGACGCTCTTCTACTTCGCGTGGCGCGCAGCCCTCGGCTGGCGCTGGGCGTACCTGCGGCTGCGCCTGTTCGCGCAGATCTTCCCCGTGATCACGCTCGTCATGGCGGCCATCCCCGGCCTCTACCCGGCGTGGATGGTCACCGAGCAGATCGTGTTCAGCCTCATCATGATCGGCATCGCCGACTTCCTCACCAGCGACCACATGCGCCAGGCATTCCGGAAGCCGGATGCGCCGGCGGATCCCGGCGCCGTCGCAGCCACCGGCGCGAACGCGGTACCAGACGCCAACGCGAACGCGGTCCCAGCCACCGGCGCGAACACGGATCCGAGCCCGTCCGCCTGACCAGACCGGCTACCCCGCCAGCCAGCAGCCCTCGACGTGGTCGTCGACCATGCCCGCAGACTGCATGAGCGCGTACATCGTGGTGGGCCCGACGAAACGGAAGCCCCGCGCACGCAGCGCCTTGCTCAGCGCCTCGGACTCCGCGGTGACGGCGGGGATCTCCGCCATCGTGCGGGGGCGGATCCCGCTGCGCGGCGGGGCGAACGACCACATCAGTGCGTCGAGCTCGCCGTCGGCCATCGCGCGCACGAGCGCCGCATTGCCGATCGTGGCCAGGATCTTCGCGCGGTTGCGGATGATCCCGGGATCCGCCATGAGCCGCGCCACGTCGTCGTCGCCGAACTCCGCGACGACCGCGGGATCGAACCCCGCGAACACCTCGCGGAACCGCGGGCGCTTGCGCAGGATCGTGATCCAGCTCAGCCCCGCCTGGAAACCCTCCAGCGACATCTTCTCGAACAGGGCACGGTCGCCGTGCAGCGGCCTGCCCCACTCCTCGTCGTGGTAGCGCCGGTACTCCGGATCCTCTCCGGCCCAGGGGCAGCGTGTGCGCTCGTCGGCGGAGATCGTCGTCATGACGACCACGTTAGGCGAGCCCGCCGACATCGCC
>JAFDWM010000019.1 GCA_018268455.1 Actinomycetota bacterium
ATAGACTCGGCGCATGTCCTCGGTGCTGTACGTCTGCGCGCGCCCCGAGCGGAGCGCGGCCGATGCCGAGCACCGCTCGTTCGAGCGCGACCTGGGCGTGCCCGTGCTGGATCGCCTGGATCTGCTGCACACCCCGCTCGACGACGTCGACTGGCGCCGGTACACCGGGTTCGTGATCGGCGGATCGCCGTTCAACGTCACCGAGCAGCACAAGGACGAGGCGCAGCGCGCGGTCGAGACCGACCTCGAGCGGATCGCCGCGCACGCCCTGGCCGGGGCGGCCACGGCGCTGTTCACCTGCTACGGCATCGGCGTGGTCACGCGGATGCTCGGCGGCGAGGTCACGCTCGCCTACCCGGAGCGCGTGCAGGCCGCCGAGGTGCGGCTCACCGAGGCGGGCGCGCGGGATCCGCTGTTCGGTCCGAGTGCGCCGAGCATGTCGGTGTTCACCGCGCACAAGGAATCGGCCGCGGCCACCCCGCCCGATGCGGTGCTGCTCGCCACCAACGACACCTGCCCGGTGCAGGCGTACCGCGTCGGGTCCCACCTGTACGCCACGCAGTTCCATCCCGAGGCGTCGCCGCGCGACTTCGCCGACCGCATGGCCGTGTATCGCGCATCGGGGTACTTCGACCCCGCCGCGTACGCCGCGACCGAGTCGATGGTGCTGTCCTCCGACGTCGACGGCGCCCGCCTGCTCGCCCGCTTCCCCGCGCTTTTCACGACCGATCGGTGACGACGCGGCGACACGAACCGCGCTCAGCGAACAGCGGTCAGTGCTCAGCCATCGCGATCAGCAGATCGATCCGCTCGCGCAGGTACCCCGCGAGCGGCATGAAGCCGCCGGCCTGCGACCAGCGCACCGACGGCACGCCGCCCACGAGTGCGAGCGGGCCGGACGATCCCCCTGCTTCGACAGCGGCGAGGTCGACCGGGGTCCAGCCCACATGCACCGTCTCACCGTCGGCGAACCCGCCCCGGGAGGCCTCGGCACGGCGCTCGGCACGCGCCCGCGCCGACTCGGCGGCGTAGCCGCGGCGCACGGGCGCCGCCGCGCGCAGCACCTCGGCCGTCGCGAATACCGCGTCGTCGCCGATCAGCAGGGCCCCGACATGCCACGCGGATCCCGCGCGCACGATGCGCGGCGTCCGCCAGCGCGGCGTCTTCTCCCGTCCGAGCGCCTCCTGCGGCACTGCGGCGAGCGCGACGCGGGCCGAGGCGAAGAGCGCGTCGAGGGATCCGGAGGCCGGGATGCTCATGTCTCCAGGCTAGATCCGGATCCGGCCGTCGAGCAGCGCGGCCGGATCCGCGACGCGATCCCGCCCCGCCGGCGCGCGATTCGCCTCGCGGGCGCGAGCAGGGCAGAATCGACGCACACCCCCTGCAAGGAGACGCCATGGCGCAGCCCGACACCGCACGCCTGCTCATCGCCTGCGACGACCAGCCCGGGATCGTCGCCGCCGTCGCCGGCGTGCTGGCGGAGCACGGGGTGAACATCATCTCGCTCGACCAGCACTCCACCGACGCGGCCGGGGGGCGCTTCTTCCAGCGCACGGTGATCCACCGGGAGGGGCTCGCCGCGCACCGCCCCGCACTGGAGACGGACCTCGCCGCGGTCGCGGAACGGTTCGGCATGGAGTGGTCGCTGCACGACGCGGCCAAGCGCAAGCGCGTGGCGATCTTCGTCTCGAAGTACGACCACTGCCTGCTCGAGCTGCTGTGGCGCACGCAGCGCGGCCAGCTCGACATCGACGTCACCATGGTCGTCTCGAATCATCCCGACCTGGCCGAATCGGTGCGCTCGTTCGGGGTGCCGTTCGTGCACATTCCGTCGGGATCCGGCCCCGACGCGAAGGCCGAGATGGAGCGCCGTCAGCTCGAGCTGCTGCGGGGCAACGTCGATCTGGTGGTGCTGGCGCGATACATGCAGATCCTCACCGACGACTTCATCGCCTCGCTCGGCGCTCCGGTGATCAACATCCACCACTCGTTCCTGCCCGCGTTCATCGGCGCGAACCCGTACGCGCGGGCGAAGGAGCGCGGCGTGAAGCTCATCGGAGCCACCGCGCACTACGCGACCGCCGACCTCGACGAGGGGCCGATCATCGAGCAGGACGTCACCCGCGTGACGCACGCGGAGTCGGCCGCCGAGCTGCAGAGCCGCGGTGCGGACGTCGAACGGCTGGTGCTCGCCCGCGCCGTGCAATGGCATGCCGAGGATCGCGTGATCGTGCACGGCCGCTCGACCGTCATCCTCTAGGCGGGCAGTCCCGCGGCAAGTTCGGCGAACGCGTCGGCCGCGGTCTCGTAGCGGGCCAGCGGCGCCGACTGCCCGAGCCAGAGCGACTGCAGCTCTCCCCTGCCCTGCGCACCGGCGGCGGACCGGAACCGGCCGGTGATCCAGTTCTGCGCGGGGAACGGGGCGATGGATCCGGCTGCCTCGATCTCGGCGACCGCGCGATTGCGAGCCCCGCGCGCGAGCCGGCCGCTCATCGCCCGGGTCAGCACGCTCTCGTCGGCGGCCGTGGCGCGGATCGCGGCACGATGCGCGTCGTTCGCGGCCGATTCCGCCGTGCCGAGGAAGGCCGTGCCGACCTGCACGCCCTGCGCGCCGAGGGCGAAAGCGGCCGCGACACCACGCCGATCCGAGACCCCGCCCGCGGCGATCACCGGCACGTCGACCGCATCCACCACCTGCGGCAGCAGCGAGAACAGCCCGACCAGGGACTCCTCCGCCGACCGCAGGAACGACACGCGGTGCCCCGCCGCCTCCGCCCCGGTGGCGACGATCGCGTCGACACCGGCGGCGTTCAGGGCGACCGCCTCGGCCACCGTCGTCGCGGTGCCGACCACCCGGATCCCGCGCTCCTGCGCTGTGGCGACCAGCGCGTCCGACGGCACGCCGAAGACGACGCTCAGCACGGCGGGGGCCGCCTCGAAGATCGCCTCGAGCTGCTCTTCGACGGGCGGCAGGTAGCGCTCGGGACGCGCGGGCACCTCGACGCCGACCTCGCCGAAGAATCCGGCAAGCGCCGCCGCGTAGCCGTCGTGCTCGGGCCCCGGATCGACCTCATCGCCGGTCGGCAGCCAGATGTTCACCGCGAACGGCCGGTCGGTCTCCGCACGGATCCCGGCGATCGTCTCGCGGATCCGCGTGCGATCGTACCCGTACAGCCCGTACGAGCCGAGGCCGCCGGCGTCGCTCACGGCGGCCGTGAGCGGGATCGAGCTGAGCCCGCCGAAGGGAGCGAGGATGAGCGGCACGCGGATGCCGAGGACGTCGGTGAGGGTGGCCATGCCCCGAGGCTACGCCCGCGTTCGCCCCGCCCCGCGAGTGTGACGAACCGGCCGGCCGGGATGCCCGCAAGGGCATGACGGATCAGTCTGCGATGACCGAGATGGATCCGGTGAGAGGCGAGGGCGGTTCCTCGTCGGGTCCCGCGCCGCGCCGACGCCGAGCACCGGCGGTGACGCCGATGCTCGCGACCACGACCAGCGCGATCGCCGCGAGCCGCAGCGGCGAGGCGTGCTGCCCGAGCACGAGCAGTCCCGCGAGCGTGGCGAAGACGGGTTCGAGGCTGAGCAGGATCCCGAAGATGCGCTGCGGCAGTCGACGCAGGGCGGCGAGCTCGAGGATGTAGGGGATGACGGAGGCGAGCAGCGCGGTGAGGGCTGCGAGCCCCAGCACCGCCGGATCCTGCACGGCGGTCACCGCCGCGGGCACGCCGAAGGGCAGCAGCAGCACGGCGGCGACGGCGAGCGCGACGGCCAGCCCCTCCGTGCCGCTCGTGAGCGCACCGACCCGGGTGCTCATCCGGATGTACATGATCCAGAACCCGGCGGCGATGAGCGCGAACACGACACCCCACGGGTCCAGCGCCTCGGCGCCGGTGAGCCCGTCCACCCCGAGCAGCACCATGCCGATGAGTGCGACGCCCACCCAGATCCCGTCGGCGAGGCGGCGGGTGAGCAGGGCGGCGAGCACGAGCGGTCCGAGGAACTCGATCGCGACGGCGGGGCCGAGTGGGATCCGGTCGATCGCGGCGTAGTAGGTGCCGTTCATCGCGGCGATCGAGACGCCGAACAGGATCGCGGCGATCCATTGCGCGCGCGTCCAGCGGCCGAGCCGCGGACGGGCGATGACGAGCACCACGATCGCCGCGATGAGCACGCGCAGAGCGGTGACGCCCCACGTGCCGAGCGCCGGGAAGATCATCGTCGCGATCGCCGCGCCGAACGGCAGCGAGAGACAGGAACCGACGACGAGCAGCACGCCGAGCGCGTGCTGCGGCCGGGGTTCCGGGGAGTTCACCCCTCAATGCTGGCACGGCCCGTCTGACGGCACGCGCGGTGGCGCCATTATTGTTCCGCCGCACAAAGCGCCCGCAAATGCGCCGATGGGATACTGGAACGGTTGCACGACGAGGAGGTCACAGGTGGCGGAGAACGAACGAGCCCTCGAGGAGGGCATCGTCACCGATCTGAAGGATCGGATGACCTACGGCTCGTACCTCGATCTGGATCGGCTGCTCGGCGCACAGCACCCGGTGAGTGTGCCCCAGCATCACGACGAGATGCTGTTCATCATCCAGCACCAGACCACCGAGCTGTGGCTGAAGCTCGTGCTGCACGAGCTCGGCACCGCGCGCGACCGGCTCGCCGACGACGACCTGCGCACGGCGCTCAAGCACATCGCGCGGGTCAAGCACATCCAGGAGGTGCTCACCCAGCAGTGGTCGGTGCTGGCCACGCTCACCCCCACGGAGTATGCGGAGTTCCGCGGCGACCTCGGCAACTCCTCCGGCTTCCAGTCCGTGCAGTACCGCGCCGTCGAGTTCGCGCTCGGCAACAAGAACGAGCGCATGCTGAGCGTGTTCCGCTCCCACCCCGAGAACCTCGCGATGCTCACTGCGGAGCTCGAGCGTCCGACGCTGTACGACGAGTTCCTGCATTTCGCCGCGCGCCGCGGTCTGCCGATCCCGGCGGAGATCCTCGACCGCGACGTGCGCCAGCCGTACCGGATGCACGATTCGCTCGTGCCGGTGCTCACCGAGATCTACGAGAACCCGCACGAGCACTGGGACCTGTACGAGGCGTGCGAGGAGCTCGTCGACGTGGAGGACAACTTCCAGTTCTGGCGCTTCCGGCACCTGCGCACGGTGACGCGCACGATCGGTCGCAAGGTCGGCACGGGCGGATCCAGCGGCGTCGACTTCCTGCAGCGCGCCCTCGACCTGACGTTCTTCCCCGAGCTGTACGCCGTGCGCACCGAGATCGGCAGGTGAGCGTGGAAGGCACCCTCATCGGCGGGTTCACCGACCACCACGTGCATCTGCAGCTGGTGGATCCGTCACGCCTGCGTGACAGCCGCCTGGGCAGGGTGCTGGATCTCGGATCCGCTCCCGCAGCGATCTCCGCGCTCGCGGCCGACCCGCCGGGTGCGACCGTGTCCTACGCAGGGGCGTTCCTCACCGCACCCGGCGGCTACCCCTCCGACCGCGACTGGGCGCCCGAGGGGTCCATCCGCGAGATCGCCGACGTCGACGCCGCCGAGGCCGCGGTCGCGGAGATGAAGGAGGCCGGGGCGTCCGTCATCAAGGTCGCCAGCAACAGCACCGCGGGCCCCGTGTTCGACGACGACATGATCCGTGCGATCGTGGCCATCGCCGACCGGCTCGGTCTGCCCGTCGTCGTGCACGCCGAAGGCGCGGGCGAGGCGCAGCGCATGCCGCAGCTGGGTGTGCGCGCACTCGCGCACACCCCGTTCACCGAACGTCTCAGCGACGTCGAGGTCTCGCGTCAGGCGGGACGGATCGCGTGGATCTCCACCCTCGCGATCCACGACGGCGCCGCCCGCGAGATCGCCCTCGACAACCTGCGCCGCTTCCACGCGCACGGCGGCACCGTGCGCTACGGCACGGATCTGGGAAACGGCGACCAGCCCGCCGATCTGAACCCCGCCGAGGTCGCCGCGCTGCGCGAGGCCGGGGTGCGTGGAGGGGCGCTGATCCGCGCGCTCGTCCCGGTCGCCGCCACCGCCGAGCGGCGCTTCGTGCTGCCCGCCCACGATGCGGATCCGTTCGACATCGTCCCCGCGCCGCCCGCGCACGAGGCGGCACGACGCAGCCATGCGCAGACCTCGCCGCACACCCGCGCCCCTCGCCTGTCCCACCCGGAAGGATCCCGATGACCGCCCAGCCCGTCGACACGACCGTCGCCGACCTGATCGAGACCGCACGCGCCCTGGATGCGGCCGATCCGCTGCACGCCCACCTCGACGCGTTCCTCGACGCCCCCGGCGTCACCGCGTACCTCGACGGCAACTCGCTGGGCCGCCCGCTCGCCTCGGTGCCGGAGCGGCTCGCGGCGTTCGTGCGCGAGGACTGGGGCACACGCCTGATCCGCTCGTGGGATGAGCAGTGGATGGCGCTGCCGGAGCAGCTCGGCGACCGCATCGGCGCGGTCGCGATCGGCGCCGCACCCGGCCAGACCATCGTCGCGGACTCGACCAGCGTGCTGCTGTACAAGCTCATGCGTGCGGCCGTGTCCGCCACCGCGGCGGCCGATCCGGCGCGTACGCAGCTCGTCATCGAGGCCGGCAACTTCCCCACCGACCGGTTCATCGCCGCCGGCGTCGCGGAGGAGGCCGGGCTGGAGCTCGTCTGGGTGGAGCCCGATCCGGTGCACGGGGTGACCGTCGCCGATCTCGCACCCGTGCTCTCGGAACGCACCGCGCTGGTCGTGCTCAGTCACGTGGACTACCGCTCCGGTGCCCTCGCCGACATGGCGGCGATCACCGCGGCCGTGCACGATGCCGGCGCGCTGATGCTGTGGGACCTCTGCCATTCCGCCGGATCCGTGCCGGTGCGTCTCGATGAGTGCGGCGCCGACCTCGCGGTCGGCTGCACCTACAAGTACCTCAACGGCGGACCGGGCTCGCCGGCGTTCGCCTACGTGCGGCGCGACCTGCAGGCGGCACTGCGGCAGCCGATCCAGGGCTGGTGGAGCGCCGCCGACATCTTCGCGATGGGGCCGGCGTACGCGCCGACCGCGGGCATCCGGCAGCTGCTGAGCGGCACGCCTCCGGTGACCAGCATGCTGGCGATGCAGGCGATGCTCGATCTCATCGAGGAGGCCGGCATCGACGCGGTGCGCGCCAAGTCGGTCTCGCTCACCGATTTCGCCGTCGAGGCGTGCGATGCGCTCCTCGCCCCGCTGGGCGTGCGGCTGCTGGGCCCCCGCGACAGCGCGCTGCGCGGCGGGCACATCACGATCGGCCACCCCGACTTCCAGGCCGTGACGCAGGTGCTCTGGGGCGACGGCATCATCCCCGACTTCCGCTTCCCCGACGGGATCCGCCTCGGTCTTTCGCCGTTGAGCACCTCGCACGAGGAGACGCTGACCGGTGTGCTCGCGGTGCGCGACGCGCTGCTCGCGAGAGGCTGATCGGGCTCAGACCGCGCCGAGGTCGACGCCGGCCGCGGCCGGCTCTGCGTAGGCGATCTCGCGCCACACGTCACCGACGCGTTCGAACGACGTCACGCTGCTCAGTGCGCAGCGCCGGGTACGCGGATCGTGCCGCAGCGGGAGACCTGCCACCGAGAGGTGGGTGATCCAGATCGGCGCCTGGTGTGAGACGAGCACGACGTCACCGCCATCGGTGCCGTGCCAGCACTCGTCCATCGCGGCGCGCATCCGCTCGGCGATCGAGACGTACGGCTCGCCCCAGCTCGGCCGGGACGGGCGACGCAGATGCCGCCAGTTCAGCGGGTTGAGCAGCGCCCTGCGCATCTGCGTGCCCTCGAACACGTTCCACGGCTCGATGATGCGCTCGTCGAGCTGTGGATCCAGCCCCGTCGCCGCGGCGAACGGCGCGGCCGACTCCTGAGTGCGCTCGAGCGGGGAGCAGCGCAGCGCGCCGACCGGGCAGTCCAGGCCCAGCACGTGGTCGGCGGCGGCCTGCGCCATCGCCCGCCCGGCCTCGCTCAGGTGGTAGCCGGGCAGGCGACCGTACAGCACGTGCTCGGGGTTGAAGACCTCGCCGTGCCGCACCAGATGCAGTCGTTCCGCGGGCATCCCGGGATCAGGCCCGGCGGTACTGCGCCGAGCCGTAGCCGATGATGAAGTAGCCGATGAACGGGAACAGCCAGAGCAGGAAGAACGAGAACGCCCCGCCCTTGCCGAAGTTCTTGCCGAGCTTCACGGCGACGACGATCGCGAACACGATGTTGACGAGGGGAATCAGGTACAGCAGCACCAACCAGCCGCTCATGCCGGCGATCTTGATCAGGTAGATCGTGTTGACGATGGGGATGATCGCGAGGATGCCGGGGCGCCCGGCCTTCGTGAACACCCGCCACAGCGCGATCACGATGATGAGGTACAGGATCAGCGAGAAGGTGATGCTGGTGCCGGAGAGCAGCGTGACCCAGACGCGGTTGACTGCGTCGGTGGCGTCTTCTGTCGCCACGAGGTTCATGGGCAGGAGATTCATGGGGAGCGCCTTTCCGTTGTTTCGACGGGGTCAGCCGTGAGTCTAGTGAGCCGGACCCCTCCCCGACGAGACCCCGCGCCGCCCCGTAGACTGGGAGGATCCGCTTTTCCCTCGTATTGGAGCATTTTCGTGCTGCGCACTCACACGGCCGGCGCCCTCCGCGCCTCGCACATCGGTCAGACCGTCACCCTCGCGGGATGGGTCGATCGTCGTCGTGATCACGGCGGAGTCGCCTTCATCGATCTGCGGGACGGATCCGGCATCGCGCAGGTCGTCATCCGCGACGAGGAGACGGCGCGCCCGCTGCGCAGCGAGTTCGTGCTGCAGGTGACCGGCGAGGTGTCGCGTCGTCCGGCGGGAAACGAGAACCCGAACCTGCCGTCGGGCGAGATCGAGATCGTGGTGCAGGACGTCGTCGTGCTCAACGAGTCCGCTCCGCTGCCGTTCCAGGTCTCCTCGGGGCTCGCCGAGACCGACCCGGTCGGCGAGGACGTGCGCTTCCGGCACCGCTACCTCGACCTGCGCCGCCCTGCGGCGATCGCCCCGCTGAAGCTGCGCTCGCAGGTCTACAAGGCTCTGCGTGACGTGCTGCACGAGCGCGAGTTCGTCGAGGTGGAGACGCCCACCCTCACCCGCTCCACGCCGGAGGGTGCGCGCGACTTCGTCGTGCCGGCCCGCCTGCACCCCGGCAGCTGGTACGCCCTGCCGCAGAGCCCGCAGCTGTTCAAGCAGCTGCTGATGGTGGGCGGCGTGGAGAAGTACTTCCAGATCGCGCGCTGCTACCGCGACGAGGACTTCCGTGCCGACCGGCAGCCCGAGTTCACGCAGCTCGACATCGAGATGAGCTTCGTCGACCAGGAAGACGTCATCGAGATGATGGAGGACGTCATCCGGGCGATGTGGGCGACCATCGGCGTCGAGGTGCAGACCCCGCTGCCGCGCATGACCTACGCTGACGCGATGGCGAAATACGGATCCGACAAGCCGGATCTGCGTTTCGGCCTCGAGCTCGTCGAGGCGACCGAGTACTTCTCGGACACCACGTTCCGCGTGTTCCAGGCCGACTACGTGGGCGCGGTCGTCATGCCCGGCGGCGCCTCGCAACCGCGCAAGGTGCTCGACGCGTGGCAGGACTGGGCCAAGCAGCGCGGCGCGCGGGGCCTCGCCTACGTGCTGTTCAACGAGGACGGCACGCTCGGCGGCCCCGTCGCGAAGAACCTCAGCGAGGCCGAGCAGGCGGGTCTCGCGGAGCTCGTGGGCGCCGCCCCCGGTGACTGCGCGTTCTTCGCCGCCGGATCCGCGAAGGACTCCCGCGCCCTGCTCGGTGCCGCACGTGTGGAGATCGGCCGCCGCCTGGGCCTCCTCGACCCCGACGTGTTCGCGTTCACCTGGGTCGTCGACGCGCCCATGTTCGAGCCCGCCGCCGACGCGATCGCCTCGGGCGACGTCGCCGTGGGCGCCGGCGCCTGGACGGCCGTGCACCACGCCTTCACCGGACCGAAGCCGGAGTTCGAGGCCACCTTCGACACGGATCCCGGATCCGCCCTCGCCTACGCGTACGACATCGTCTGCAACGGCTCCGAGCTCGGCGGCGGATCCATCCGCATCCACCGCGAGGACGTGCAGAAGCGCGTGTTCGAGGTCATGGGCATCAGCGACGAGGTCGCGCAGGAGCAGTTCGGCTTCCTGCTCGACGCATTCAAGTTCGGCGCCCCGCCGCACGGCGGCATCGCTCTCGGCATGGACCGCGTGCTGCAGCACCTGTCGAAGACGGAGTCGATCCGCGAGGTCATCGCGTTCCCGAAGACCGGCAACGGCTTCGACCCGCTCACCTCGGCGCCGGCGCCGATCACGGCCGCGCAGCGCAAGGAGGCCGGCGTCGACGCCGTGGCCGAGCCCGCCGAGGCCTGAGCCGAGCATGCTCGCCGACCTCACCCTGCCCGTCCCGCTCGAGAGCCGGATCGGCGTCGTGACGCTGCGGCGGGCCCGTTCCGACGACGCCGCGGCGATCATCGCGCTGCTCGCGGATGATGCGGTCAGTGCGGCGCGCGGGGATGTCGCCGCCGATGCCGACCTGCCCGCCTACACCGCGGGCCTGGACTCGGTGCTGGCCGACGGATCCAACGACCTGCTCGTCGCCGAGCACGACGGCGCGGTGATCGGCACGTTCCAGCTCACGCGGATCCCCGGGATGTCCCGCCGTGGCGCGACCCGCCTGCTCGTCGAGGCCGTGCGGGTCAGCTCCCGGCTGCGCTCGAGCGGTGTCGGATCCGCGCTGATGCGCTGGGTGACCGACGTCGCGGCGGTCGACCTCGGCACCCCGATGGTGCAGCTCACCTCCGACGCGCAGCGCGTCGACGCGCACCGGTTCTACGAGCGCCTCGGCTTCGCCGGTTCGCACAAGGGCTTCAAGTACTCGGTGCCGCTGAGCTGAGCCCGACCCCGTCGGGACCCGGTCAGGCCTCGTCGGGGTCGGAGAGGTCCTCGACCGCCACGGGGACGCGGCCGGCGAACATGACACCGATGCCGTAGTCCGCGCCGATCTCCAGGCCGGTCTCGGCGAAGCGCAGCATCCAGGTGCCGTCCTGCCACACCACCGCCTCGGGTGCGCCGAACGGGGCGTCCTCGGCATGCAGCAGTTCGCGGTCGGCCCCGGAGAGCGCGGGACCGGCGAGCTCCTCGCGCAGGAACGCGGTCGCCGCATCGACCAGCGTCGCGAACTCGTCGACCACGCCCTGTGCGGCCTCGCGGGCCGCGGCGGTCGGCTCCTCGGCCGGCTCCGCGATGATGCTCACTGTCCAGCCGCCGTCGCCGCCGCCGATCCCTCCGGTCCAGCACGCGATGTCGTCCGGGGCGTCGATGCGGATCAGGTCGGCGCCGTCGAGGGCGATCACGTCGGGCAGGCTCGTCATGCTCCGATCCAATCAGACGCCCCGCTCCCCCGCACCCGCGCACCGGCGCCGGCGATGTTCCTGCGCGGGTGCTGCTACCGCCGCGGCGGGGGCGCGAGGCCGAGGTGCGGGTAGAGCGCTCCGAGCGTCTCCCGCAGCCCCTCGGGCAGGGCGCCGACGTGGTCCTTTCCCGGGATCGAGAAGACGGTCGTCGCCAGTCCCGCCTGACGCGTGAGGTCGGCCGAGAGGTCGACCTGCGCGGTGAAGAACTCGTCCTGGCTCCCCGCGGCGAACAGCGCCACATGACCGCTGTACGCACCCGGGTAGTGCGCGACCTGTGCTGCCGGCTTCGCCGCCGCGTAGGCCGCGGCGTCCCCGTCGAAGACCTGCTGCAGCACCTGGTCCGGGAACTCGGTGCCCTGGTACGACTCGCCGGAGATGCTGACGATGGCGCCCCACAGCCCGGGGCGCTCCAGGCCCCAGTCCAGCGCGCACCCGCCGCCGTTCGAGAAGCCGCCGATCGTCCAGAAGGCCGGGCTGGGCTCCACGTGCAGGTTCGTCCGCGCCCACTCGACCACATCGCGCGTGACGTACGTCTGCACACCGCCGTAGGCGGCGGAGTCCACGCACGCGGGATTGTCGTCGGGTGAGCCGAGCTGGTCGACCACGAGCGCGATGGGCGCGAGCCCGCCGTGCTGCGCGGCGAGCTCGTCGAGCGCGGTGCGCAGCGGTCCCGGATCCGGATCCCCCGGCTGCCCCATCATGAACACGATCAGCGGGAGGGCGGGCGGGTTCGGCACCCGCGCCGCGGGCGGCAGGTACAGCGACGCGTCGCGCGGTGCGAAGCCGGCCGTCGAGGGGATCCGGCGGGCGCCGGTGAGCAGTTCGACGCTGCCCTGCCGGGGCATGTTCCGCGGCGGCTGCCAGCGCGCGTACAGCTCGGTCGGAGATCCGGCCCGATCGAACGAGATCGCCGGTCCGCGCAACAGCGCGCCGCAGGCGAGGAGCGCCAGCAGCGCCAGCACGGCGATGCGCAGCACACGGCGGCCGGTCGTCCGCCCCCCTGGTCTGCGCATCCGTCGCCCGGATTCCCGGTGAGGCTCAGCCGGCGAGCGATCGGGCCAGGGCCACGTACTCGGCCGGCGAGGCGTTCGGCAGGTAGGCCCGCCCGATCGCGAGGCCGATCGCGGGGAGCTGGCCGTTGTCCGCGTAGAACAGGTGCATCGGGTGGTGCTCGGGGTTGAACTTGCCCTTGTAGCGCAGCAGCGAGGCGAAGCCGTAGGCGGGCTCGAGCACGCGGCTGAGCCAGCCCAGCAGCCGGGTGATCGTGTCCGGATCCGCCCCCTCCGGCACCTCCACGGTCTGCGCGAGCGGCGCCCCGGACAGGCTCATGACCTCGAGTCCCTGCTCCTTCATGTGCAGCGCCGCCGACGCGATCGCGAACTCCATCACGCCCGGCATCGCGCCGTCGGCACGGCGCATGAAGTCGAGCGTGCGGCCGATCAGCTCGCCCTCGCGCCAGACCGGCATCCAGCTCGTCACCGCCTGCAGCTCGCCCTCCGGTCCGATCGCGAGCAGCAGCGCGACGTCCGGATCCTTCAGCTCATCCATGCCGCCCAGCGTGAAGCGCATCTCGGGCAGCGCCTTCTCGGCGATCCACTGCTCACTGAGGGCGTCGAGCTGTGCGACGAGACCGGCGGGGAGCTGCTCCCACGTGATCCAGAGCGTGGTGAGACCGTCGCGCTGACCGCGGTTGTACGGCTGGCGCACCTTCGTCCACACCTTGCCGGTCAGCTCGAACCGATCCAGCGGCACGACGGTCTCCTCCGCCACGGAGATGCTCTTCCAGCCGAGCGCGTGGAAGATCGGCGCGAAGTCCTCGTGCGTGCTGTAGAACACCGGGGTCCAGGCGTTCGCATCGCAGAAGTCCAGGAAACCGCGCACGGTGTGCTGCGCATCACCGGGCGTGCACACCGGATCCCCCACGGCGATCGCGATGTCGTTGACCACGCGGTACGCGACGGCTCCGCGCCCGTCCTTCGTGAACCAGTGCTCGTTGCCCTCCCATGTGCCCATGAAGCCGAGCGTGCCGCCGTCGGTCTCGCGCAGCTGGGTGCGGAACCGCTCGATGTCATCGGCGGAGCGGCCGGAGCGGCCGCGCAGCAGGAGCAGCATGCTCGCCGCGAAGATGAGCCAGAACAGCGCGCCGATATCGCGGTGCACTGCCCGGGGCAGGCCGGTCAGCGTGGTCCTGGATCCGGGATGGCCGATGCCGGTGGGCACGAAGCGCCGCAGTGTGCCGCCCAGCGCACCCCAGAACGAGGTGCTCGGCGCCGCGCTCAGCACGAGGGCGACATCGACGCCGACGAGCACGACGAAGGCGATGCCGACGATCAGGACGAACCGCCGCACGCTGCGCCGCGAGGCGACCACCGCGAATCGGCGGTGCGTGAGCGCGAGCAGCACGCACATGCCCACCGGGATGAGGATCGCGAGCACCGAGAAACCGGGGAACTGCCGGTCGATCTCGGCCACGTCGGTCGGCTCCTTGAGCGAGTGCGCGACGACGCTGAGGCCGGTGAGCAGCGCCATCACGGCGTTCACGCCGATGGCGAGGAACCAGGCCGCACGTCGGCCGGAACGCAGGCCCCACGCGGCGACGAGGCTGAGCAGCAGCGGCATGAGGCTCATCAGCACCACCCCGGTGCCGGTGGCCACGGCCGTGGTGACGCCGGCGACGCAGTGGTCGGAGGCGTTGTTGCGCGCGCAGGCGTCGGTGATCCCGGAGATGTCGATGCCGCGCAGGCCTGCGATGACGGGGGCGAGAGGCCCGATGCCGACGCCGGTGAGCAGCACGATGAGCGGCCCGAGCCCGGTGACGGCGACCATCGCCGCGATGAGGGTGCGGGTCTCGCGGTAGGAGCTGCGGTACCAGGCGGGGCGGGCGCGCCCGCTGGTCAGGATGACCCCCAGCAGCAGCCCGGCCAGCGCCGCGATGAGGCGGTACACGCTGTCGGCGTCGCCGCCGTAGAGCGTGAAGGTGACCAGCAGCGAGAGGCCGATCAGCCGGATCCGCCGGCGGTACAGCGCGGGGGCGAAGGCGCTGCCGGCGAGGATCGCGCCGAGGATCCCGATCGAGGGATCCGTGACCGTGCCGCGCGAGTCGATGCGCGCCCACACCTGCCCCCACGACCACGCGACGGCCTGGATGCCGATGCCGAGCAGTACGCCGGTCACCCCCGTCACGACGAACGCCAGCGCGACCCGCAGTGTGCCCATGAGCCGCTCGGCGTAGGCGAGCAGCGTGAGCGCGAGCAGCAGCGCCAGCAGCAGGCCGCCGGTCGAGTTCGGCACCAGCAGCGCGGTCAGCGGGGTCCACCAGTGCCGCTCCCGTCCGAACGCGAGCGGGCTCGCGCCGATCAGCGGCGCGTGCCGGCTCCAGAGCGTGCCGAACACCAGGCCGGTGATCACGAGCAGGAGGCTGAGCCCCACCGAGAACGGGTGGCGGCGCAGGTAGCGGCCGACGCGCTGGGCCACGGAGGCCGTCGTGGCGCGCAGCGAAAGGCTCATCGCGCCAGTCCCCAGTGCGGATAGAGCACCTCGAACGCCTTCTCCAGGCCGCCGACCAGCCCTGGTCCGGTGTGCGTCGCGCCCGGCACGAGGTAGTACGTGGTGTCGAACCCGGCGGCCTCCGCGATGTCGGCCGAGACCCGGTTGGCCGGGCCGTACTTGTGGTCCAGCTCACCCGCGGCGAACACCGCGACGTGCCCGGCATACGCCCCCGGGTGCTCGGCGAGGATCGCCTCCGGCTTGTTCGCGTCGAACGCCTCCTGATCGCCGCCGTACACCTTCTGCACCGACTTCGGGTCGCCGAAGCCGGCCCAGGGCTCGCCGGATGCGGTGGCGATGTTCCCCCACAGGTCCGGATGCCTCGCGCCGTAGATGAAGGCGCACGCGCCGCCGTTGGAGTAGCCGCCGATGGTCCAGTACTTCGGATCCTGCAGCACACGCGCGTGCGTGCGGATCCACTCCGGGATGTCCTTGTTGAAGTACGTCTCGACGCCGCCGTATGCGGCGGAGTCGACGCAGCCCGGGTTCTGGTTCTCCGCGCCGAGCTGGTCGGCGATCAGCACGATCGGCGCCAGCCCATCATGCTTCGCGGCGAACTTGTCCAGCACATCGACGATCGGATGCGGGTTGGGATAGCCGGGCAGCCCCATCATGAAGACGAACACCGGCAGGGCCGGCGGGTCCTTCACGAGCGCGGCCGGCGGCAGGTAGAGCGTGCCGGTGCGCGGGTGGAATCCCGCCGAGGAGCGGAGCGCGAGCGCCCCCTTCAGCGCGCCGAAGCGACCCGTCTTGGGCATGTCGGCCGGCGGCGTCCAGCGGTCGACGAGCGGCTGAGCCGGATCCGCCTGGTTCTTCAGGGGCGGCGCGAGCGAGCCGATGCCGTCGAGCGTGTTGATCCCGAGGATGTCGCCGAGCGTGCGGTCCAGCGCGAAGGCCTGATTGATGCCGAGGCCCATCGACAGGGTGGCCGCGATCACGGTGATGATCGCGACGGCCTTCTGCCACCAGCGCGAGTCCCACAGGGTCACGATCGCGAGGCCGATCGCCGCGAACCCGCCTGTCGTCCACCACTTCACGGAGTCGGGCATCGGCACGCCGAACAGATCCGCGGCATCGACCCACACGACCAGGAACCATCCGACCAGGGCGCCGACGACGACCGCGATGAACGTGCGCACCACCCGGCGCGGCTTCGGACGGCGCAGGAACAGGATCACGACTCCGGCGGCCGCGATGCCCCAGATGATCCAGGGGACAGGGCCGTCGACGAGATCCAGCTCCAGCAACCAGCGCGGCATCCGAGGTCCTCAGCTTTCCGCCACCGGACGGCGGTGACTCCCCATGCTAATGCCCGGGGGCGCGGCGAGACCGGAGCGCTCGCCCTGCCGCGGCTTGGAGAAGGCTATGACGTGCAGCACGGGCCGGTCCGTACGGGCCGGCCCGTGCTGCACGTCGACCATGCTCAGAGCACGCGCGCGAGGAAGTCCTTCGTGCGCTGATGCTGCGGATTCGCGAGCACCTCGCGCGGATCGCCCTCCTCGAGGATGTGCCCGCCATCCATGAAGATGAGTCGCGAGCCGACCTCGCGCGCGAAGCCCATCTCGTGCGTGACGACCATCATCGTCATGCCCTCGTCGGCGAGCGTGCGCATCACCTGCAGCACCTCGCCCACGAGCTCGGGATCGAGCGCCGAGGTGGGCTCATCGAAGAGCATCATGTCGGGGTTCATGCACAGCGACCGCGCGATCGCGACCCGCTGCTGCTGTCCGCCGGAGAGATGGCTCGGGTAGGCGTCGGCCTTGTGGCCCATGCCCACGCGCTCCAGCATCTCCCTGGCGACCCTCTCCGCCTCGGCCTTCCCGCGCTTCTTCACCTGGCGCTGGGCGATCGTGAGATTGCCGAGCACGCTCATGTGCGGGAACAGGTTGAAGCTCTGGAACACCATGCCGATACGCGCACGCACCCGGTCGATGTCGATCTCGGGGTCGGTGATGTCGATCCCCTCGATGACGATCTTGCCGCCGGTCGGCTCCTCCAGCATGTTCACCGAGCGCAGCAGGGTGGACTTGCCGGATCCGGACGGTCCGATCACGCACACGACCTCGCCCGCGTTCACGGTCAGGTCGATGCCCTTGAGCACCTCGTTGTCGCCGTAGTGCTTGACGAGGCTCTGGATATCGATCGCGGGCGCGTTCAGATTGATCAGGTCGGTGCTCATCGTTCCCTCGCCATCCGCCGCTCGAGCCACGCCGTCAGACGCGTCAGCGGGATCGTCACGACCAGGTACAGCAGCGCCGCCATGACCATGGGCGTGGCGTTCGCGTAGGTGGACAGGCCGTTGCGGGCGTACGTCGTCAGCTCATAGGTGAGTGGCGTCGCCCCCGCGATGAAGAAGAGCGAGGTGTCCTTCAGCAGCAGCACGAACTCGTTCGTCAGCGGCGGGATGATGATGCGGAACCCCTGCGGCAGCACGATGAAGACCATGGTCCTCGTCGGCGACATGCCCAGCGATCGAGACGCCTCGGTCTGACCCTTCGGCACCGCCTGGATCCCCGCGCGGATCGTCTCGGCCATGTAGGCCGAGCTCACCACGATGAGTCCGAGCGTCGCCGCTCCCACCGGTCCGCCGGGGATCTTGATGTGCAGCGCGATCGGCAGCATGAGCGCGAAGCCGAAGATCGTCATCAGCGCCGGAATGCCGCGGAAGAACTCGATCCACACCGTTGCCGCCCAGCGGAACGGCGGGATGCTGCTGAGCTTCATCAGCGCCAGGACGATGGCGAGGATGAGGCCGCCGGCGAAGGACTCGATCGTGAACAGCAGCGTGTTCTTCAAACCGACGGTGATGATGCCGGGGAGCATCTTCAGCGCGACCTCGGGGTTTGCGAACTGCTTGGCGACGGTCGGCCAGTCCGTGACCGCCGCCGCCCACACGACCAGGCCGATGATCACCGCATAGACGGTGTAGTGATAGACCCGCGTGCGGGTCCGTTTCTTCAGAGCCATCTCGTGCGTCGAGCCCCGGTCACTTCGCGGTGAAGTACTTGTCGTAGATCTTCTGGTACTCGCCGTTGTCCTTGAGCGCCTTCAGCTGCTCGTCGACCGCCTTGCGCAGCGCCTCGTTCTTGCCCTTCGCGAACGCGAAGCCGTACTGCTCGTCGGTCTTGTAGGTCTCGACGACCTTGTAGGAGGGGTCGTCCTTCTCGTGCTGCACGTTGACCGGCAGGTCCTGCAGGATCGCGTCGATCTGACCGCCCTGCAGGGCCGGCCACAGCACGCCGTCGTCGGAGAACTGCACCAGGTTCGCGCCCTTGGCGTGCTCCTTCGCGTAGTTCTCGCCGGTGGTGCCCTGCTGCACGCCGACGTTCTTGCCGCTGAGACCGTTGATGTCCTTGATGCCGGAGCTGGTCTTGACCAGCAGCGACTGCAGCGAGTCGTAGTAGCCCTCGGAGAAGTCGATGTTCTTCTTGCGCTCGTCCGTGATGGTCATCGCGGAGGCGCCCATGTCGCACTGCCCGGCGAGCAGCGCCGCACCCGACTGCAGGGTGTCGAAGTTCGTGACCTGGAACTGGGTCTTCAGACCCAGCTTGTCGCCGATCGCGGTGAGCAGGTCGACGTCGAAGCCGGTGTACTGGCCGGAGCCTGCCGTCTCCTCGTACTCGAAGGGCTTGTACGGGATGTCCGAGCAGACGGTGAGGGTGCCTGCGGTGATCAGGCCGTAGTCCGTGCCGCCGCCGGCGGCCGCGGTCGGGTCGGCGCCCGCGCCGCCGGAGCAGCCGACGAGGGCGAGGGAGGCGGCCGCCGCGAGGGCGAATCCGTAGGCGATCTTCGAGCGACGTTCCATGTTCGACTCCTGTGTCGAGGACACTGTGTCCTGGTGCGGGTTGCCCATCATCTTGACATGGTGCGGTTACCGCGATGTAACGGAATTCGTCCTGCCGCACCGCGGAGGCGGGCGCAAGACCTTCAGCACCGCAGAATTCCGCGGTTTCGGACGCTGCGACGGGCCTCAGAATATCTGGGATCCGAGACAGCGTGTCGTGGCCGAGCGCGCCGCGCCGGTGCGTCGTCCGTCAGATCGTGAAGTCGACTGCCGAGCGGGAGCCCGTCACGGCGCGCACGTACGCGATGACCTCCTGATGCGCGGGGTGCACCTGGTAGGCCTGGAGTCCGTCCTCGTCGTCGAAGTCGGCGACGAGGGTGACGTCCCAGTTGCCGTCGATCGCGAGGGCGTTCACGCCGGTGGACAGCGAGCGGATAGACGGCACGACGCCGACGAGCGCCTGCAGCCGCGAGGCCACGCCGGCCGCGTGCTCGGCACGCTCGGCCGGATCCTCCGTGGCCATCTTCCAGGTCACCACATGCCGCAGCGTCATGGCGTCACTCCCTCTGCCGCGGTCGCGGCGTCGTCGTCCATACTCTGGGGCCGTGTCAGCGCCCGGCCGCGCGCTCGGCGAGCGCCTGCCGCAGTCGATCCGGCGCGATCCGCCAGTGCCCGTGCAGCTCGCCGTCGATCAGCAGCACCGGGATCTTCTCCCAGTACTGCTCGTACAGTTGAGGATCGTCGAGGATCGACAGTTCGGTGATCTCGAGCTCTTCGGCGAGCGCGTCGGGGAGGTCGGCGACCACCGCGTCCACCACATCGGAGGCCACCTCGCACAGATGGCAGTCGGGCTTGCCGATGAGCGTCAGCTCGATCACCGGGCGTCGTTCTCCGAATCCGGGATCTCGACCTCGCGGCCCTCGGCGATCCATTCCGCCGTGCCGCCCTCGACGTTGGTGACGTCGTAGCCGCGTGCCTCCAGCGCCTCGACGACGCGCGCGGAGCGGCCGCCGAGCTGGCAGATCACGTCGAAGGCGACGTCGGGCAGCCGGTCCAGCAGGTCGCCGATCTCCGACATGGGCAGGTTCACGGCGCCGGGCACGTGGCCGGACGCGAACTCGGCGCGCTCGCGCACGTCGATGAGCGGCGTGTCGGTGCGGTCGGCGAGCTGGGCGACGGTGATCGTCTTCATGGATCCGATTCTTCCAGACCGGGAGAGCACGAAGCGCCCCGGCGATCGAATCGATCGGGGGCGCTCAGTGACTTGCGCGCTCGGCGCGGCCGCTTACTTCTTGTTGCGGCGCTGGTGGCGAGTCTTGCGAAGCAGCTTGCGGTGCTTCTTCTTCGCCATGCGCTTGCGGCGCTTCTTGATGACAGAACCCACGGAAACCTCACTACGTCAGGGGCTGGGCGTCGTACACGGACGATGCCCGGGATCGCGGCATGGAAAATGCCTCGGGACAGTCTAGCGCATGCCGCCGTGCGCGCCGACGCAGCCCGCGCTCCGCGCACCCCGAGACGTCAGCCGGCGTCGGCGACGGGCTTGTGCAGCAGGGCGGTCACGGCGGATTCCGGCACGCGGTAGCTGCGCCCGAAGCGGATCGCCGGAAGCTCGCCGGCGTGCACGAGGCGGTACACGGTCATCTTGGACACGCGCATGATCGCCGCCACCTCGGCGACCGTCAAGAAGCGCACATCCGGAAGCTGTTCGGCCATCCCCACGACCCCCATCTCCCCGCGGACGGAGTGCCGAGCGGGTTGCGACAACTGTAGGGGCTGGCGGAGACGCGTGTAAACCCATGAGACCGCTGTGACAGGTGATCCCCAGCGCGAGGTCAGGATCCTGCGCTGCGTGCGACCCGCTCGAGAGCCTCCCTGCGCACCTGTCGCTCGTTCTTCTGCGCCGTGCGCAGCGCCTTCTCCGCCTCGCGGACGCTCTTCGCCGCCGCCCGGAGCCGCTTGTCCGCGGCGAGCGCCGGATCCTCCGCGAGGACGGCCGGATCCGCCGCGACGCCCTGCCCGCTCGCCGCGCCCGCACGACTCGCGACGGTCTTCGCGATGTGCGCCTCGATGCCGTCCAGCACCCGTTCGATGCCGAACGCCATCGGATCCTGCGCCGAGGTCATGACGCCCGCCTGCAGCGCCGCCCGCGCATGCGGGTACTCGTCGCCGTCGACGAGCGCCAGGAACAGCGCGGACTCGCGCGCGGCGATCTCCGGCATGCTCAATCCGCTCGTCCGCGCGGTCTCGGCGTAACCCGCCGCGACCGTGCCGGCCCAGCGTGCCTGGCCCATGATCGCGAGCATCGCGGCGATCCGGTCGTCGGGACCGAGCGCGGACCCGGCGAAGGCGGCGAGATAGGCGTCCATCCAGGCGGCGGTGCTCGGCGTCGCGGGAGTGCCCGTGATCGGCAGACTCAGCATCCACGGATGCGCGAGGAGCACCGCGAGCTGGGCACGATAGAGCCGCTCGGCCTCGATCCGCCAGCCGGTCGGCGCCGCGCCGACCTCGGCCAGCGGCGGCAGGCCCGCGGCCTCCTCGGACATCAGCAGCAGCAGGTCGTCCTTCGCCGTGACGTAGCGATACAGCGACATCGGCGTGAAGCCGAGCGCCTTCGCCACCGCTGCCATCGAGACCGCGCCGAGCCCGTCCCGGTCGGCGAGCGCGACCGCCGCCTCGACGATCCGCTCCACGCTCATCTCACGCTTGGGCCCGCGCTGCGGGCTCGCCGCCATTCCCCAGGCGAGGGCGACGCCGTGCGGGAGATCGGGCAGCTCGGGGGCATCGGGCGCTTCGGTCATGGATCCAGGATAGGACTGTTTACTTCATAAACAGTGTGTTACTGTCATAAACAGTTTTATCCATACACAGAAGGGACCCGCGATGACCACGGCCATCGAGGTCAGCGATCTGACCAAGCAGTACCGCGGCGCACCCGTGCTGCGCGGAGTCGACCTGCGAGCTGAGCAGGGCGAGGTCCTCGCCCTGCTCGGCTCCAACGGGGCGGGCAAGACCACCACGATCTCCATCCTCACCACGCTCCTGCGTGCCGATGGCGGCACGGCGACCGTCGCCGGGTGCGACGTGCACCGCGACCCGGAGGGCGTCCGCCGGCGCATCTCGCTCACCGGCCAGTCCGCCGCCGTCGACGACGCGCTCACCGGGGTGGAGAACGTCGTCATGCTCTGCCGCCTGTCCGGCCTCTCCCCTCGTGCGGCCCGGCATCGCGCCGGCGAGCTGCTCGAGCGGTTCGCCCTCACCGACGCCGGATCACGCCGCGTCAAGACCTACTCCGGCGGCATGCGGCGCCGGCTCGACCTCGCTCTGAGCTTCGTCGTGCGCCCGGAGGTGCTGTTCCTCGACGAGCCGACGACGGGCGTGGATCCGCGCAGCCGCCTCGACCTGTGGGAGGTGATCCGATCACTCGCCGACGCCGGTACGACCGTCTTCCTCACCACGCAGTATCTCGAGGAGGCCGACCGTCTCGCGAACCGGATTGCCGTGCTGCACGAGGGCCGGATCATCCGCACCGGCACCGCGGGCGAGCTCAAGGCGCAGTTCGGATCAGACACGCTCGTCGCCGAGGACGCCGCCGGCACCGTGATCGCCGAGATCCCCACCGACGGATCGATCGCCGGCCTGCGCCGCGCGCTCGACGAGCTCGACGACGCCGACCCGTCCCGTCGGCCCGCGAGCGTGCAGCTGCGCCGTCCCACGCTCGACGATGTCTTCCTCACCCTCACCGCGACCGACGCCGATCGCCCAGCCGTCAAGGAGTTCGCATGACCGCGCTCACCGCACCCGCTTCCCTCCGCCCGGCCGGATCCGCGGGCGTCCGCCCCCGCCTGCGCGGGCTGAGAGCCGAAGCCGTCTTCGTCAAGCGCAGCCTCATCCTGTCGCTGCGCGACGGCGAGACGCTCTCGATGTCGATCATGCTGCCGGTCGCACTCATGCTGCTGTTCACCTACGTGTTCGGCGGCGCGATCGAGAACGACGGGTCGTACGTCGACTACGTCGTGCCCGGGATCATCCTGCTCTGCGCCGGGTTCGGCGCGGGGTCGACCGCGACCTACGTGTCGCGCGACATGTCCACCGGCATCATCGACCGGATCCGCACCATGCCGCTGCGACCCGGATCCGTGCTCACCGGGCACGTGATCGCGAGTCTCGTCCGCAACCTCGTCGCGACCGCGGTGGTGTTCGCGGTGGCGCTGCTGGTGGGCTTCCGGCCGAGCGCCGGGCCCCTGCAGTGGGTCGCGGCGTTCGCGATGATCGCCGTCTACATCCTGGTGATCACCTACCTGTTCGCGGCCATCGGGCTCGCCTCCGGCAGCCCGGAAGCCGCGGCGGGGTACGGCTTCATCCTCATGTTCGTGCCCTACCTGTCCAGCGCGTTCGTGCCCGTGCACACCATGCCGACGTGGCTGCAGTGGATCGCGGAGAACCAGCCGATCACGCCCATCATCGAGACCATCCGCGGCCTGCTCATGGGCACCGAACTGAAGGCGCAGCCGCTCTGGGCGCTCGGCTGGTGCGCCCTGATCCTGGTGATCGCGGTGCTCTGGGGACGCTGGCTGTTCGGCCGCGCGCGGCGCTGACCGGATCCGCCTTCATGCTCGCGCTGTGCTTTCCTCGGATCGCTGCAGATAACTGTGCGGCGCAGCCAGGAAAAAGCAGCGCGAACGTGCGGGAAGGGCGGGCCCTCAGGCCCCGAGGCGCTTGAGCGCCGTCTGCACGACGTGCTTGGCGCTCGCGGCGGCGCGGCCGACGACCTCGGCCGCGTGCGCTGCGCCGTCGGGCAGCGGCGGGACCATGCCCAGTGCGGCGATGTCGGGCGCCGACTCGCCGAACGGATCGGCGAGGAACGGCACGAGCCAGTCGTCGACCTGCTCGAGCGGCGCGGCCTCGATGCTGTAGAAGCGGCGCTGGCCGTCCTCACGAACGGTGACGAGCTCGGCCTCACGCAGCACCTTGAGGTGCTTGGAGACGGTCGGCTGGCTGATCCCCAGCTCGCTGACGATCTGGGTCACGCTGGTGCCGGCATCCCCGTCCTCGGACCGTCGGCGAAGCAGCTGCAGGATGTCCCGTCTCGTGCCGTCGGCGATCACGTCGAAGATGTCGGTCATGCCTTCACAGTAGCCGCGCCGGGGGCGGAGTACCATGACGAAGGCTTTGCGAACGGGACGATCGGAGGAGCTGGACGATGGCGCCCAACCCAGCCGCGAGATCCGTCGCCGCCGTCGGCCGACGCCTGGTCCGCTTCGCCAAGACGGTCACCACATCGTCCCCCTCGCGGTTCGCGATCGTCGTGTTCTCGGCGCTCATCCTGATCACCACGGCGCTGCTCTCGCTGCCGATCGCCAGTGCCGACCGCACGGTCACCCCGCTCGCCGACGCGCTGTTCACGGCGATGTCCACGATCTGCGTCACCGGCCTGTCGACGGTCGACATGGCCACGCACTGGTCCGGCTTCGGGCGAGGCGTGATCTTCGTCGGCGTGAACATCGGCGGCCTCGGCGTGCTCACGCTCGCAAGCGTCATGGGACTGGCGATCTCCAAGCGGCTCGGGCTGCGCGCCAAGCTCATCGCGGCCGGCGACACCAACCCGATGCGCGCGCACGGCGGCCCCGTCAACGAGAGCCAGACCGTGCGCCTCGGCGAGGTCGGATCCCTGCTGCGCACGGTCGCGATCTCGGCGTTCGCCATCGAGGCGGGCCTGATGGTGCTGCTGTACCCGGCGTTCCTGCTCAGCGGCACGGATCCGCTCACCGCCCTCTGGGAGGCGCCGTTCTACTCGGCCATGGCGTTCACCAACACCGGCTTCACGCCGAACCCCGGGGGTCTCGCCCCGTACGCGCAGAACTACTACGTGCTGTCGGTGATCATGCTCGGCGTGTTCCTGGGCAGCCTCGGCTTCCCGGTGATCTACACGCTCGCCCGGCAGCGCTGGCATGTGCGGCGCTGGTCACTGCACGCCAAGCTCACCATGATCACGACGATCGTGCTGTTCTTCATCGGCGCCGCCGTGTTCCTGCTGCTCGAGTTCGACAACCCGAAGACCTTCGGATCCATGGACGCCGGCGACACCACGTTCCAGGCCTTCTTCCTCTCGGCGATGACACGCTCCGGCGGCTTCAACGTGGTGAACATCGGCGATCTGAACGGCTCCTCGCTGCTGGTCGGCTCGATGCTCATGTTCGTCGGCGGCGGATCCGCCTCGACCGCCGGCGGCATCAAGGTGACCACGCTCGCCGTGCTCGCCCTCGCCGTGATCAGCGAGGCCAAGGGCCGCCCGGCCGTGCAGGCGTTCGGGAGGCGGATCCCCTCCGACGTGCAGCGCGTCGCCCTCAGCGTCGTCGCATGGGGGGCGACCACCGTGGCCATCGCGACGGTCACGATCTGCCAGATCACGAAGTACCCGGTCGTCGACGTGCTCTTCGACGTGGTCTCCGCGTTCGGCACCGTGGGGCTGTCGACGGGGATCACCGAGCGCCTGCCCGATCCCGCGACCTACGTGCTCGCCGCGACGATCTTCATGGGGCGCGTTGGTACAGTGACTCTCGCCGCGGCGGTGGCCGCGACCTCTCGCACGCAGCTGTACTCGCTGCCCGTGGAAAGGCCGATCGTTGGTTGATGTGCTGCGCAGCGATGCGCCCGTGCTCGTGATCGGCCTGGGCCGCTTCGGTGCCGCGTGCGCCGGCGAGCTCGACCGGCTGGACCGCGAGGTGCTCGCGATCGACACCAGCCTCGACCTGGTGCAGAAGTGGTCGGAGCGGGTCACGCACGCCGTCCAGGCGGACACCCGCAACATCGACGCGCTGCGCCAGGTCGGCGCGCAGGACTTCCAGGTCGCCGTGGTCGCCGTCGGATCCTCGATCGAGGCCTCCGTGCTCATCACCGCCAACCTCGTCGACCTGAAGGTGCCGCAGATCTGGGCGAAGGCCGTGTCGCAGTCGCACGGGAAGATCCTCGCCCGCGTCGGCGCGAACCACGTCGTCTACCCCGAGCGCGAGGCCGGCGAGCGCGTGGCCCACCTCGTCTCGGGCCGGATGCTCGACTTCATCCGCTTCGACGACGACTTCGTGCTGGCGAAGATGTACCCGCCGAAGTTCATCCGCGGCGTGCCGCTGAACCAGTCCGGCGTGCGCAGCAAGTACAACGTGACCGTCGTGGGCGTGAAGAGCCCCGGCAAGCCGTTCCGCTACGCCGAGGCGACGACGGTGGTCACCAACCACGACCTCATCATCGTCTCGGGCACGAACAGCGACATCGAGCGGTTCTCCTCGCTCGACCGCTGATCGGGTTCGGCGATCGAGCCGCGCAGGTTCGGCGATCGCGCTGCGCAGGTTCGGTGATCGCGCCGCGAATCAGCGCCCGCATTCGGATGCCCGCGGTAACCGCGAGACTGCATCCGGGGCTCGAGACTGCGCCTGCGGCGTGCAGTCTCGTTACTCAGGTGGAGTCTCGCGGTCAGCCTCCGGGGATCAGGCTCCGGCGGCGAGCTCGCGTGCGCGGGCGAGCGCCGCGTCGGTGGCGCGGGCGAACACGTCGTCCAGGCGCGCGTCCTGCAGCACGGCGACGGCGCGCTCCGTCGTGCCCTTGGGGCTCGTCACGCGGCGGCGCAGCTCGGCCGGATCCTCCCCCGACGCCTCGAGCAGCGCGGTCGCGCCGATGAACGTCTGCTCGGCCATCAGCCGGGCCTCCGGCTCGGCGAAGCCCTTGCCGATCGCGGCCTTCGTGAACTCCTCGATGAGCAGGAACACGTAGGCGGGACCGGATCCGGAGATCGTGGACAGCGGGTCGATCTGCTCCTCGGCCACCTCGATCACGGATCCGACCGTCTCGAACAGCCGGCGCACGACCGCGCGCTCCTCGTCCGACACGCCCTCGGCCGCCGCCAGCCCGGTCACCGCCCGGCCGACGGTGGCCGGTGTGTTCGGCATCGCGCGCAGCACGCTCGTGCCCGCGGGCAGGTGCGCGGCGAAGGTCGCGAGGGTGACGCCGGCGGCGATCGACACGATGATCGCGCCGGGCGCCAGGTGCGGCGAGATCTCGTCGAGCAGATCCGGCACCATCGCCGGCTTCACGCCGACGATGACGATGCGGGATCCGGCCGCAGCCGCGTTGCCATCGGGCTGCTCGGCGAGGGAGATCGAGCGGACGCCGGCCAGCCCGGCAAGCTCCTCGGCCTTGGCTGCGGTGCGGTTCGTGGCGATGATCCCGCCCTCGACCGGGAGGCCGCTCGCGACGAGGCCCCGCAGGATCGCCCCTCCCATCGAACCGGCACCGATGAACGCGACAGAGGGGAGGGCATCGACCATGCCGCCATCCTACGAGCGGCGCCTGTGCCCCGGCGAGGATGGCGTCTGGCCGGCCGGCGCGGGGTGGATCGGATCCGCGCCGCATAGACTCAAGGCATGAGTGCATCCGGCGGCGGCAAGGCGATCCTGGCGGCGTTCCTGGCGAACATGGGCATCGCGGTCGCGAAGCTTGTCGCATGGCTGCTGTCCGGATCCGCCTCGATGCTCGCCGAGGCGATCCACTCGGTCGCCGATTCCGGCAACCAGCTGCTGCTCATGCTGGGCGGCCGCAAGGCGCAGCGCCGGGCCGACCGCGAGCACCCGTTCGGCTACGGCCGCGAGCGCTACGTGTACGCGTTCGTGGTGTCGATCATCCTGTTCTCGGTCGGCGGCGTGTTCGCCGTGTACGAGGGCGTGCAGAAGCTCATCCACCCGCACGAGCTGGACAAGACCTGGTGGTGGCTGCCGCTCGCCGTGCTGCTGGTCTCGATCGTGCTCGAGTCGTTCTCGCTGCGCACGGCCGTCAAGGAGAGCAACCACGTGCGCCCGAAGGGCCAATCCTGGGTGTCGTTCATCCGCCGGGCGAAGGCGCCCGAGCTACCCGTCGTGCTGCTCGAGGACACCGGTGCCCTCACCGGTCTGCTGTTCGCGCTGCTCGGCGTGGGTCTGACCTTGATCACGGGCAACCCGATGTTCGACGCCCTCGGCACGCTCATGATCGGCCTGCTGCTGGTGCTGATCGCGATCATCCTGGGCATCGAGACGAAGAGCCTGCTCATCGGCGAGGGCGCGAACGAGGCCGACCACGACCGCATCGTCGACGCGATCCTCGACGGGGCGGAGGTCGAGAAGCTCATCCACATCAAGACGCTGTACCTCGGCCCCGATGAGCTCATGGTCGCCGCGAAGATCGCCCTTCCTGCCGACAAGCCGGTGCGTGCGGCAGCCGACGACATCGACGTGATCGAGGTGCGCATCCGCGAGGCCGTACCCGCGGCCCGGGTGATCTACCTCGAGCCCGACGTGTACCGCCCCGCGCTGGATCCGACTCCCTCGACCGACGCCTTCGTGCTGCGCTCAGCCGACTGACCGGACCCGCCATGGTCGACCCGCTCGCCGAGGCGCTGGACGATCCGTCGATCACCCCCGAGGTGCGGCGCAAGTTGCAGAACGTGCGGGACGTGCTGGATGCGGACCCGCAGTCCCGGCTGACCTCGTTCTTCTTCGAGGGCGAGGAGCCGCGTGCGGCGGTGGCATTCGGCGACTTCGACGCCGCCGACGTGATCGCGGTGGTGCTGCACGGGATCGAGACCGATCTCGACGCGTTCCCCGGCTGGGCGGAGATCGGCCAGCGCCTGTGCCTGGACGTGATCCGGGCGAGCACGCTGCGCGGAGGATCCGCCCACGTGGCCACCGTGGTGTGGTTCTGCTACGACTCCGGCACGCACCTGTCGGCGCTCGCCACCCGGCATGCGACGATCGGAGCCGCGCGGCTCGCCGGCGATCTCGTGCGGATGCGCCACCGCCATCCGCGCACGCGGATCGCCGTGCTGTCGTACTCGTATTCGTCGACGCTGTTCGGCGAGCTCGTGCTCATGGACGGCGCCGGCCCGGTCTCGATGGCGTTCTCCATCGCCTCGGCCGGGATGACGCGCATGGCCGCGGATGCGGTCGCCGACGCGATCGCCGCGAAGTCGTTCTCGTTCTACGCGACCGAGGCGGCGAGCGACACCACCGCTCCGCTCGGCCGGCTGGGCGCGCACCCGGTGGATCCGCGCGACATCGAAGGCGCGATCGTGTACGGATCCGATGGCGGCATCGTGCCGGGAACCGGCGGCGAGCGCGGCGAGGCCACCCAGGGCCACGCGTCGAAGACCGAGGTCGACGACGAGGGCGAGCGCCACCGCGGCTACTTCGACGCCCGCGCGCAGGCCTACCTGTTCGCGGTGCAGCGGATCGCGCACCTCGCGACCCTGCATTGAGCGGTAGGGTCGCCCCTGAGGCCGGCGGTGCATCCGCACGCCTCAGGCTCCCGCGCGTGTCAGGCTCCGGCGCGCATCAGAGGAAGGGCACGCCGTCGGGCGCGTCGAATCCGCGGATCCGCGCGTAGTCGTCGAGCGCGCGCAGGGCCGCCCACGCCACTACCGCGCTCGAGCGCGGACGCGCGGGCGACGGCTCGTTCGTCACGACAGCGCGCACCTCGCCGATCGCCCCGACCGCACGGATCTCGTGCCGGGTCTGCACCGCGGCGGGGTCAGCGACGATCCGCGCGCTCGCGATGTCCCAGGCCCCTGCGGCGAGCGCCAGCGCGGCGGCGACGTTGGCAGAAGCCGGGAACCGCGTCGCGACGTCCCCTGCGGGCCCCTCGGCGAGCACGATCTCGGCGTCGCCGGCGTGCAGCGCGGCCTTCTGCTCCATCGTCATCCACGGCTGGATCAGGGATCCGGGCAGCTTGCGACTCTCGATCGAGACGGCGCGCAGGGCTCCGGCGGCGCGCAGTGCCCGCACCTGGTCGAGCCCGCCGATCGCCCCGGTGCAGGCGATCACCCTGCCTCGGTCGGGGCGACGCTCCTGCACCGCCGCACGCAGCGCCGGGTCGGCCAACGCGCCGATCGAGAGCAGGATCACGTCCACCCCCACGTCGAGCAGTGCGGGAACGCGTTCGCGCACGGCCTGCTGGGTCGCGGCCTCGACGACGACGTCCACGCCGGTCCGATCCGGCATGGCGTCATCGCGTCCGAAGGATCCGATCACCTGGTAGGGACGCGTCTCCTGCACGACCCGGCGGAGGGCGCCGTTGATGTGCCCGTCGCCGAGGAAGCCCACGCGCAGATCCGTCATGGCATTGACCCTAGGACACCGCGCGGCGGCACATCGCGGTCGGCGCACCGCGCCGCGGGCGATGCGATCCTCAGCGGCGGTCGGCGAAGAAGGCCCGCAGCAGTGCGACGGCCTCGGCCTCGCGGACGCCGCCGACGACCTCGGCGCGGTACGGCAGGCGGCGATCGCGCAACACGTCGTAGAGCGATCCGGCGGCGCCCGCCTTGTCGTCCCACGCGCCGAACACGACCCGGCCGATCCGGGATTGCAGGATCGCTCCCGCGCACATCACGCACGGCTCCATCGTGACGACGAGCGTGTGCCCCTCGAGATTCCAGGATCCGTGTGCCGCAGCCGCCGCCCGCAGTGCGACGATCTCGGCATGACCGGTCGGATCCGACGTCTGCTCGCGATCATTGCGCCCCTCGGCGACCGGCCGCCCGTCGGCGTCGAGCACGACGGCTCCGACCGGGATCTCGGCGACGGCCGCGGCCTCGGCAGCGAGTTCGAGGGCGCGCGCCATCGCCGTGTCGTCCGTCGTGCGTATCGCGCTCACCCGGCCTCCTGCTCGTCAGCTCATCGTATGTCGGCGTCCGCAAGCGCATGCGCGGCACCGCCGTCGCCAAGTAGCCTGTATCCATGCGCGTTCACGTGGCCGACCACCCCCTCATCACCCACAAGCTGTCCGTGCTGCGGGACGAGCGCACGCCGTCGCCGGTGTTCCGCCAGCTCACCGAGGAGCTCGTCACACTGCTGGCCTACGAGGCGACGCGCAACGTGCGCGTCAGCCCCGTCGAGATCACCACCCCCGTCACCACGACCATGGGCGTGAAGATCTCCGAGCCGCGCCCGATCGTCGTCCCGATCCTGCGCGCCGGTCTCGGCATGCTCGAGGGGCTGGTCAAGTTGCTGCCGACCGCCGAGGTGGGCTTCCTCGGAATGGTGCGCGACGAGGTGACCTTCGAACCGACGACCTACGCCGAGCGGCTGCCGGACGACCTCAGCGGACGCCAGTGCTTCGCGATCGACCCGATGCTCGCGACCGGCGGGTCGCTCGCCGCCGCGATCCAGTTCCTCTTCGACCGCGGTGCCGACGACGTGACCGCGATCTGCCTGCTCGGCACGCCCGAGGGCGTCGCGGCGATCGAGAAGCTCGTGGGCGACCGCAACGTCACCCTCGTGCTCGGCGCCCTCGACGAGCGCCTGAACGAGAAGGGCTACATCGTGCCCGGTCTCGGCGACGCCGGCGACCGCCTTTACGGCACGGTCTGACCCCGTTCCAGCCTGGCGCTGCGCGCTCGCGGCCGCGGCACGCTCGAGGACCGGCACACTCGCGCTGCCGTTTCCTGAAGGCGCTGCCGTTTCCTGAGACCGGATCCCCTTCGCGCGGCTCATTCCTGAAACCGCTGCGGATAACTGCGCAGCGGATCCAGGTTTCGACAGCGTGACCGTGCAGGCGCACACCCGCCCGCACGCCCGCGGGCCGGCTCACCGACGCGCAGTCACTGATCCCGGTCGGCGCCGACGAGGTGCGCGAACGCACTGAGGCGCGCCACGCCCTCGGGCGTCCACGGCAGATCGTCGAGCAGGGCCGGCGAGTGGATGAGGAACGCGGCGACCTTGGCCCGCGAGACCGCGACGTTGAGCCGGTTCTGCAACAGCAGGAACTCCGGTCCGCGCGGGGCGTCGCGCCCACTCGAGGCCGCGAGCGAGGTGATCGAGACGACCGCCTCCCTGCCCTGGAAGTTGTCGACCGTGCCGACCGCGACGGCGCCGAGCCCGGCCGCGGCGAGCTCGTCGTGCACGAGCTGCTTCTGCGCGTTGTACGGTGCGACGACGATGATGTCCGCCTCCGTCAGCGGCCGCGCCTGCTCCCCCGCCATGCCGTCGACGTAGTCCCGGCCGATGAGGTCCCGAACGATCCGCACGACCTCCGCCGCCTCCTCCGGCGACTGGGTGGCGTTGCCGCGATGGCGGATCGCGTGCACATGCAGCCCGGGCGCGACCCCCTCGACGCGGCGGTTCTCGGCGCCCTCCGCCGAGGCGAGCCGTCCGGCGTACGCGAGCTGCGACACGGGCGCGGCGACGGCCGGATGCATGCGCCAGGAGCGGGCGAGGAAGGATCCGTGCGCCGGATCGATGACGGCGCGGTCGTGCATGATCCAGCCCAGGGCGGAGGTGTCGACGGGCTCCGGGTGCGTGCCCTGGCTCACCTGGGGCAGCTGCTGCGGATCCCCGAGCAGCAGCAGCCGGCGCGCGCCCGCGGCGACGGCGATCGTCGACGCGAGGGAGAACTGCCCCGCCTCGTCGATCACGAGCAGGTCGAGCTCGCCGCGCTGCACGCGCTTGGTGTTGCTGAAGTCCCAGGCTGTGCCGCCGACGACGCAGCCGGGCGCCGCGCTGCCGCGGCCGTGCTCGGCGAGGTACGCGGCCAGGCCGTCCTTGCGGATCACGGTGTAGCCGGGAGCCGGCGCCTGCGGATCCTTCGGCGCCTTCGCCACCTGCGCGGAGGGCACACCGGCCTCGACGACGCGCTCGAGCAGGTTCTCCACGATGGCGTGCGACTGCGCGACGACGCCGATGCGGAAACCGAACTCGGTGACGAGGCGGGCGATCACGTGCGAGCCCGTGAATGTCTTGCCCGTGCCGGGAGGGCCCTGCACGGCGAGGTAGCTGCGATCGAGGTCGAGCACACCGCGCACGATCGCATCGGCGGCGGCGAGGCTGTCGCCGGCCGGCGCATCCGCGTCGTCACCCGTGCCGACGCTGGGCAGCGCCTTGCCGGAGAACGTGCGCGGCACCGCGCGGCGCAGGATGTCGGTCGCCGCGTCCTGCGGGAACTCCGGGGACGCCGAGAGCAACGCGCCGGCCCACTCCTCGATCGCGCCCTGCAGCGCGTTCACGCGCGGCGGCGAGGCGGGCGTCAGCGCGAGCGGCAGCTCGTCCCAGGTATCGCCGCCGACCGAGCGCTCCCGGATCCGGTAGCCGTCCTCGAGCACTTCGACGACGCTCACCTCGTGCGGAACGTGGATGACGCGCGCCGGGAACTCACCGAAGAACGGCGGCGGTGCGGTGTACAGCGCGTACGGAGAGCCGCCGGGGCCGAGCGTCGAGCCCGGAGCGACCTCGCCACGCAGGTCGACGAGACGGGTCACGGCGCGCGCCCCCTCCTCGACACCCCAGTCCTCGACGACGACGGAGAGGTCGGGGTCGACGCGCAGCACGTCACGGGTGGATTCCCACAGCGACACCGGCTCGCGCAGGCGCTGGTAGTGCGAGATCCAGAAGCTCTTCGCCTCGCGCGGGAAGTAGTCGATGGCCGCGGCAGCCACGCGGTAGGTCTGCGCGACCGGATCAGGCTCGTGCGCACCACCCGGTGCACGGCGCTCCCCGGACGACTCCTCGTCCCGGCGAGCATCCGCCTCCGCCTGCGCGCGCCGGCCCTCGGCCTGCAGCAGCAGCGACAGCGGCGCCTCCTCGTAGGCGCGGGTCTCGGGCTCGTCGGGCGGAGCCGGGAGCACGCCCGTGGACCGGGCGAGGCCGACGAGCCAGTTGCGCAGCCGCCGCGTCGACACGCAGTCGTACCGGTTGTAGTCGGCGAGGTCGGCGAGGATCTGCTCCGCCTCGGCGGTACGGCCGGAGTCGGCGAGCCCGCGCGCCTGCACGTACTG
>JAFDWM010000001.1 GCA_018268455.1 Actinomycetota bacterium
CGCGCGCTACGGCCGCTACGCGACGTGACCATCATCGTCCAAGGCCACCCCATCACCGCAGCAACCCCACCCGACGGCGACGCCAAGGCCATCCTGAACGCCCTCAAATCAGGGCACTAAAACGGCACGAGTCAGGTCAGGCCCGAGGGGCGTCCTGCATCGGGTAGTCCACGAAGGCGAAGGCGGATCCGTCCGGCGCCCAGCTCGGCACGTTGATCGTGCCCTGCCCGCCGTGCAGCTGCACGATCGTCGTCGGTTCGTCCCAGGCGCCGACCGTGACCAGTCGCAGCTCGACCGGGAGGTCGGCGGGGTGGCCGACGGTGCCGGGCGGGTAGCTGAGGTAGACGGCGACATCCCCGGACGGTGCCACATGGGGGAACCAGTTCACCCGGTCGTCGAAGGTGAGCTGCTCGAGATCGGTGCCGTCCGGCCGCACGCGGGCGAGCTGGGCGTTGCCCGGCGCATCCGAGAACTGCTCGGTGTTGAAGACGATCCACTCGCCGTCGGGCGTCCACTCGCAGCCGTCGGCGGGGCCGGGATCCGTCGTGACCGCGACGTCGTCCGTGCCATCCACCCCGATGGTGTGGATCGTCGCCGATGCCCACCAGTTCGCACCCTCCGGGTCGAGCCGCACATAGCCGAGGCGGGTGCCGTCCGGGGAGATCCCGTGCAGGAAGTGCATCCCGCCGTCATCGGGTGTGATCCGATGCGCGGATCCACCCGCCAGCGGAAGAGTCCAGATATGCCAGTCCTGCGCTGACGCGTACACGGTGCGCCCGTCCGGAGCCACGACGTGATCGTTGTTCGCCTCGGGGAGCCCGTGGGCGTCGATGGGCTCGGGCGGCGCGGTGCCGTCCGCCGGAAGCAGCCAGAGCCGCCCGTCCGCGTTCACCAGCAGCCGTCCGTCCGCGGTCCAGTTGGGCGCCTCGTACCGGCGCTCGCGCGACTCGTGCACGGTGCGCAGGGTGCCGTCGGCACGATCCCATACGCGGATCCGCGCCGACTGTCCGGCGCGCAGCACGCCTTCCGGCGCCTCGGTGTCCTGCTCGGTCATCGAGTGATCGCTCCGTTCGCTGTCGTGCTCGTCAGACCACGCGCACGGAAAGCAGCTGATAGCCGTCCGGCACCTTCGCCTCGAGCGCGGTCATGTCGTCCGCCTCGATCTCCTGCACGCCATCGCGGCGGACGATCGTGCCCTCGGCCGTGAGGATCGTGTCCTTCTTCGCCATGGCCACGGGCGCGGCCGCGATCTCCCAGCCCTGAGGCGTCTCGGCGGCGAGCAGATCCTGGATCTCATCCAGCTCCTCCGCCTGTACGGTGTGGGTCTTGGACTCGACGGGACGGATGACACCGATCAGCATCCCTCCAGCGTAGGCCCCGGCACAGACGACGAGGCCCGCCCCGCGCACCATCGTGCGGAGCGGGCCGTTCGCGGCGCCTCGGGCGGGCGCGGATCCTCAGGCGGCGTCGCCGATGAGGATCGCCTCTGCGTCCTCGGCGGCGTCGTGCGAGCCGCGATCGATGTGTGCCAGGGCCTTGCGGCCGAGAAGCACCACGAAGGTGGCGACGAGCACGGACACGCCGGCGAACACATAGGGCACGGTGTCTCCCCACAGGTGCGAGAGCAGTGCGGCCAGCGGCGGGGCGATCGCACCGCCGATGAAGCGCACGGCCGAGTACGACGAGGAGGCGACGGCGCGGGGGAGATCGGTCGCCTCCATGACCGCCTCGGTCAGCACCGTGTTCATCACGCCGAGCAGCAGCCCGCCGACGATGATGCAGACGACGAGTGCGGCGGGGATCGCGACCAGCACCCCGGCGACGAAGAGGTCGATCGCCAGCAGCGGCAGCACGACGACCATGATCTGCGTGATCCGCATCCGGCGCAGCAGGATCGGCGCGACCCAGACGCTGGTGATCGCGAGCGCGACGCCCCAGCCGAAGAAGGTCAGCCCGATCCCGATCGCGCCGAACCCGAGCGGGAACGGCGAGAAGGCCAGGAGCACGAAGAAGCCGATGTTGTAGAAGAGCGCGGCGATCGCGAGCACGCGCAGCGCGGGACGGCCGAGGGCCTTGAACGGCGCGGAGAACGGAACGGGCTGGCGCTTCTCGAACGGGCCGCGCAGCAGAGTGGACACGGCGATGAAGCCGATCGCCATCAGCACGACGACGCCGAAGAACGGTCCCTGCCAGGCCACCTCGCCGAGCAGTCCGCCGAGCAGCGGGCCGATCGCGATGCCGAGGCCGAGTGCCGCCTCGTACAGGATGATCGCGGCGCTGGAGCCGCCGGAGGCCGCGCCCACGATGGTCGCGAGCGCCGTGGAGATGAACAGAGCGTTGCCCAAGCCCCAGCCGGCGCGGAAGCCGATGATGGCATCGACGCTGCCGCTCAGCGCGCAGAACAGCGAGAAGACGACGATGAGCGCGAGGCCGACCAGGAGGGTGGCCTTGGCGCCGATGCGGCTGGAGATCCAGCTGGTGAACAGCATCGCGATGCCCGTGACGAGCAGGTAGCTGGTGAAGAGCAGCTCGGTCTGCACCGGCGTGGCCTTCAGGGATTCGGCGATCGCGGGGAGGATGGGGTCGACCAGGCCGATTCCCATGAAGGCGACGACGCAGGCGAAGGCCACGGCCCATACCTGAGCGGGCTGTTTCCAGATCGATGCCGGAGCGGCGGGGGAGCTCAACGTGCTGTCCTTTCGAGAAGCGAGTGCGTGTGCAGGATCTCTGCGGCGCGGGTGAGATGGTTCCAGTCTGCGTCGTCGAGGTCGGAGAATCGCGGCGCGAGGATCCGCTGGATCTCGGTGCGCCATGCATGCAGCGCGTGACGGCCCGCGTCGGTGATCGTGACGATCGTCGCGCGGGAGTCCTCGGGATCCGGCGAACGCAGTACCAGGCCCTCGTGCTCGAGCTGTCCGAGCATCCGGGTCATCCCGGGCTGCGTGGTGCGACTGGCCCTCGCCAGCTCTCCCACGCGCTGCCCGTCTGCGCTGTCCAGCAGGCTCAGCGCCCGCCATTGGGCGGCGGGAGTGTCGTTGCCGGCCTCCTGCGCCGCGATCCGGGTGAGCGCATGCGTCGAGAAGATGATCGACTGCAGGGTCTCGCCGTGATTCATACCAAAAGTATATAACACTTGGTATGTAATTGAGTTCACAGAACTCGCAAGGCGCATCGCGATCTGCCGGAGCCTTCAGCGGGAGGCGCGGCCGGCGATGCGGGCCGAGAGCTGGTGCGCGTGGGACAGCAGCGTGCGCCCGAGCGCCGGGAGCCGATCCGGCCCGAACCGGAATTCGACGCCGGTCAGGCTGAGCGCCCACTCCGGTCGTCCGTCGCGGTCGAACACGGCGGCGCCCATGCCCCAGCTGCCCTCCACGATCAGCCCAGGGTTGACCGCGTAGCCACGGGCCTTCGTCTCGTCGAGGCGCCGCCGCAGCGGCTTCTCGGTGTGCGTGCGCCCCCAGCGCTCGCCGAGCTCGGGATGACGGGACAGATACGCATCCACATCGTGGTCGGGAAGGAAAGAGAGGATCGCGAGCCCGGCGCTGGCCACCCCGAGGGGGAAGCGTACGCCCTCGCTCAGCACGAACGAGCGGATCGGGAACGCCCCCTCCTCCCGGAGCAGGCACACGGTCTCATCGGCCCGGCGCACGGAGAGGAACGCGCTCTCCTCGGTCTTGACGGCGAGCGAGCGCACGATGTCGCGGGCGATCTCCGTGATGTCGTAGCGCGCCGCGGCCACTGTTCCCATGAGATACAGCTCCGGTCCCGGCATCCACAGGGACGTGTGCGGGTCCTGGTCGACCAGGCCCTCGGCGCGCAGGGCGGACAGCAGCCGGTGCGCGGTCGACCGGCTGAGTACGGACGCCTCCGCGAGCCGCTGGAGTGCCGCGCCGTCCGGTGAGGCCGTCACCAGACGCAGCAACTCCGCGGCGCGGGCGATCGCCTGGGCTCCTGGAACCGTCCGCCGAGGTGTCAGGCCTTGTTCCATGATGTGGACGCTACTCAGCGCGGTGCCCACATCGCAAGCGCGGACTTGAGGCCGGGGTGGGCGGCGGCGGAGAGTGGAGGCAATCTCACGAAGGAGTGTCGCGTGATCGACAAGCAATGGGCGTCGCCGGCCGCGGCCGTCGCCGACATCCCTGACGGCGCCTCGCTGGCGGTCGGCGGGTTCGGGCTCTCGGGCAACCCGATCGCCCTCATCGAGGCCCTGCTCGCACAGGGGACCAAGGGGCTGAGCGTCGTCAGTAACAACTGCGGCGTCGACGACTGGGGCCTCGGGATCCTGCTGGGCGCCCGTCGGATCCGGAAGATGACGTCGTCGTACGTCGGCGAGAACAAGGAGTTCGAGCGGCAGTTCCTCGAGGGCGACCTCGAGCTCGAGCTCACCCCGCAGGGCACGCTCGCCGAGAAGCTGCGGGCGGGCGGATCCGGGATCGCGGCGTTCTACACGCAGACCGGCGTCGGCACCCAGGTGGCCGAGGGCGGACTACCGCAGCGCTACCTGCCCGACGGCACGATCGCGGTCGCCTCGCCGGCGAAGCACGTGCGCACGTTCGAGCTGAACGGCGTCGCGCGCGAGTTCGTGCTGGAGGAGGCGATCACCACCGATTTCTCGCTCGTGCACGCCGCCCTCGGCGATCGGCACGGCAACCTCGTCTTCAACAAGGCCGCGCGCAACTTCAACCCGCTCGCGGCGATGGCCGGCCGGATCTGCATTGCGCAGGTCGAGCGGCTGGTGGAACCGGGGGAGCTGGATCCGGATCGGGTGCATCTGCCGGGCGTCTTCGTGCATCGCATCGTCGAGGTCGGATCCGGCATCGAGAAGCGGATCGAACGGCGCACCGTGCGCCAGGCGGAAGGGGCCTGACATGGCGCTCACGAGAGACGAGATGGCCAGGCGCGCGGCAGCGGAGCTCGCCGATGGCGCATACGTGAACCTCGGCATCGGACTGCCCACGCTCGTACCCAACCACGTGCCGGACGGCGTGACCGTGGTGCTGCAGTCCGAGAACGGCATCCTCGGGGTGGGCCCGTACCCGGCCGAGGACGCGGTCGATCCCGACCTCATCAACGCCGGCAAGGAGACCGTGACGACGCTGCCCGGAGCGGCGTTCTTCGACTCCGGCCTGAGCTTCGGCATGATCCGCGGCGGCAAGATCGATGCGGCGATCCTCGGCGCGATGCAGGTGAGCGCGAGCGGTGATCTCGCGAACTGGATGATCCCCGGGAAGATGGTGAAGGGTCCCGGCGGCGCCATGGACCTCGTGCACGGCGCGGGGCGCGTGATCGTGCTGATGGAGCATGTGGCGCGCGACGGCTCCGCGAAGATCGTGAACGACTGCTCGCTGCCGCTCACCGGCAGGGGAGTGGTGCACCGGATCATCACCGATCTCGCGGTGATCGATGTGACCGCTGACGGTCTTGTGCTGACCGAGCTCGCCCCGGGTGTGAGCGTGCAGGATGTGAGAGACGCCACCGAACCCGAACTGCGGGTGGCCGAAGGACTGGAGGAGCGCTCATGAGCGCAGACAAGAACCCGGAAGACGTCGTCATCGTCGCCGCAGCCCGCACCCCTCAGGGGCGGCTGAAGGGACAGCTCGCGTCGTTCACGGCGCCGCAGCTCGGATCCCTCGCGATCCGCGGTGCACTGGAGCAGGGCGGTGTGGATCCGGCCGCCGTCGACGCGGTGATCGTCGGTCAGGTACTTGCGGCGGGGTCCGGTCAGAACGCGGCGCGCCAGGCAGCGATCGGTGCGGGCATCGGCTGGGACGTGCCCGCGCACTCCGTCAACAAGGTGTGCCTGTCGGGCCTCACGGCGATCATCGATGCGGCGCGGATGATCCGCACCGGCGACGCGCTCACCGTGGTCGCCGCCGGCATGGAGTCGATGACCCGTGCCCCGCATCTGCTGATGGGGTCGCGCGACGGCTGGACGTACGGATCCGTCGAGGTGCTCGACCATATGGCGTATGACGGCCTCACCGACGCCTACGATGCGGAGAGCATGGGCGCCTCCACCGAGCGGCACAACGGCCGGTTCGCGGTCACCCGCGAGGCGCAGGACGCCGTCGCCGCCCGTTCCCACCAGCGCGCCGCCGCGGCCGCGCAGGCGGGCGTGTTCGAGAGCGAGATCGTGCCGGTGTCGGTGCCGCAGCGCAAGGGACCGGCGCTCGTGCTGACGGTCGACGAGGGCGTGCGCCCCGACACCACCGTCGAGACGCTCGCGGGGCTGCGCCCGGCGTTCGCCGAGGGCGGCTCGATCACCGCGGGCAACTCCTCGCAGATCTCCGACGGCGCGTCCGCCGTGATCGTCACCACCCGCGCGAACGCGGAGGAGCACGGCTGGCCCGTGTTCGCGACGCTCGGGGCGAGCGGTCAGACCGCCGGGCCGGACAACTCGCTGCACGAGCAGCCGGCGAACGCGATCGGACGTGCGCTGGAGAAGCAGGGCATCGGCGTCGCCGATCTCGACCTGGTCGAGATCAACGAGGCGTTCGGCGCCGTCGTCGCCCGCTCCGAGAGCGCGCTGGGGCTGGATCCCGAGATCGTCAACGTGCACGGCGGTGGCATCGCGATCGGCCATCCCATCGGCACGAGCGGCAACCGCCTCGTCGTGCACCTCGCTCACGAGCTGGTGCGCCGCGGATCCGGCACCGCCGTTGCGGCGCTCTGCGGGGGCGGCGGTCAGGGTGAGGCGCTCATCATCACGCGCTGAGCGCTGAGTGCTGAGCGCTAAGCGCTGAGTGCTGAGTGCATTCGCGCTCCCGTCGCAGAAAGTGCCGCTCCGACGCGTCGATGACGGCCTTTTCTGCGACGGGAGCAGTTCCGGGTCCTCGTATGATCGGCGCATGATGACGATCCGGGCGCTGACCGCCGAAGACCGTGACGACTGGCAGTCGCTGTGGGCCGCCTACCTCGAGTTCTACGAGTCGGAGGTCGCCGACGACGTGACGGCGTCGACCTTCGCCCGGATCACCGACCCGGCCGGCGACATCCGGGGCGCGATCGCGCGCGACGGCGACGGACGTGCGGTCGGGATCGTGCACTGGTTCTCACACCCGGCCACGTGGTCCAAGACCCACTACACCTACCTCGAGGACCTGTTCGTGGATCCCTCCGCCCGAGGCGGCGGTGTCGGTCGCGAGCTCATCGGGCACGTGACGGACGCCGCGCGGGCCTCCGGCAGCTCGAAGGTGTACTGGCTGACCGCGGAGACGAATGCGACGGCACGGGCTCTGTACGATCGGGTCGCCGCGCGCAGCGGATTCATCCACTACGAGATCGACCTGGGCTGACTCAGGCGTTCCCGGCCTTGCGCTGCGCCTTCTCCTCGGCCTTGAGCGCCTTCCGTGCGCGCTTGTACTGGATCGGTGCGACGGGGGAGTCGTATGCGACGTCCTCGCCGCGCTCATCCTTGCGGAAGTCGACGATCGCGCCGATCGCAAGGGCGATCGTGATGCCCCAGCTCGCCCAGGCGAGCACGGCACGCCACGTGACCGGCGCGTCGCGCGTACCGCGCAGCAGCGCGATGCCGCCGGTGATCGCGCCGAACAGTCCGCTCGCGAAGAGGTAGTTGCGCATGCGACCACGCTACCCTGGTCACTTCCTCGTCGTGCATCACCGACCGCCGGCTCTTCCGGCGGAGATCGGCGGCACCAGATCGGCGCCGTGCTGTTCCGGCCGCCCGGAAGATCGCGCATGACCCCTGCCTCCGCCTCGCCCTCCGCAGCCGCCCCGAGCCTGTTCCGGCAGGTCGGTCTGTCCTACTTCGTGATCGCGTTCATCGCCCGGCTGCCTTTCGCGATGATGGTCGTCGGCGTGCTCACCGTCGCCGTCGCCGCGCGCGACTCGCTCGCGCTCGGCGGACTGACGTCGGCGGCGGTCGGCCTCGGCACCGCGGTGTGCGGACCGCTGCTGGGAGCAGCCGCGGACAGGTTCGGGCAGCGCGTCGTGCTGAGCGTCGCGGCCGTCGCGAACGCGGCCGCCCTGATCGCCTTCGCCCTGGTCGTGTACTCGGCGATGCCCGACGCGATCGTGCTGCTGTGCGCCGTAGCGATCGGCGCCACGGCTCCGCAGGTCTCGCCGATGTCGCGCTCGCGCCTGGTGACGCTGATCCTCGAGCGGACGCCTGCGGAGCGCCGCGCCCGCACCACCTCGTCGACCATGTCGTACGAGTCGGCCGCCGACGAGACCGTGTTCGTGTTCGGCCCGTTCCTGGTGGGTGTGCTCGCCACGGCGATCACACCGTGGATGCCGCTGGTGATCGCGGCCGTCCTCATCGTCGTCTTCGTGGGGGCGTTCGCGCTGCATCCGACCGCCGCGCATGTCTCGGTGCAGCGCACGGCCGACGGCCGCGCCGCGTCGCCGCTGTCCGCGCTGTTCCGCCCGCGGCTGCTCGTGGTCGTGGCCGGGATGCTGGGCCAGGGCCTGTTCTTCGGCGCGATGCTGACCTCGCTCACCTCCTTCATGACCGAGCACGGCCGCCCGGAGGAGGCAGGGCTGCTCTACGGCGCGCTCGGGGTCGGATCCGCGATCCTCGCGCTCAGCGTGGCGCTGCTGCCCGCCCGGTTCAGCCTGCCCGCGCGCTGGATCCTGTTCGCCACGATCCTGTTCGGCGGATCCCTGACGCTCTTCTGGGTCGACGAGCCGATCGGCATGCTCATCGCTCTCACCGTGATGGGCTGCGGGATCGGACCGACGCTGGTCACGCTGTTCAGCCTGGGCGCCGCGCTCGGCCCGGCCGACCGCTCGGCGACCGTGATGACGATGATGGGATCCGCGCTGGTGGTCGGGCAGGCGATCGGCGCGGTGGCGACGGGGCAGGTCGCGGAGACCGGCGGCGCGGCGCCGGCGCTCGTGCTGCCGGTGATCGCCGCGGCGATCGTGCTGCTCGCCGGCGTGGTGAACGCGCTGTTGGCGCGGCGTGCGCGTATCGCATCCTGAGGCGCACAGCGCGCGGCGACCGCGGTGTGGATAGCCTGGAGGAGCCCCCAACCGCTGTCGTGAGGAGCACCATGCCGTCGTCGAACTCCCCGTCCTCGTTCGTGATCGTGGCGAACCGCCTGCCTGTGGATCGCGTACCAGGCCCCGGCGGCGAGGAGATCTGGCGTCGCTCGCCCGGTGGTCTGGTCGCGGCGCTCGAGCCGGTCATGCAGGCCGTGGACGGCGCGTGGGTCGGCTGGGCCGGCCAGCCCGGCATGGAGCTCGCTCCGTTCTCCGAGGACGGGATCCGGCTGCTGCCGGTGCCGCTGTCTGCGCAGGAGGTGCAGGAGTACTACGAGGGGTTCGCGAACGACACCATCTGGCCGCTGTACCACGACGTGATCTCTCCGCCGCAGTTCCATCGCGAATGGTGGGAGGCGTACGTGCGCGTGAACCGGCGCTTCGCCGAGCGTGCCGCGGTCGCCGCCGCGGAGGGGGGGACGGTCTGGGTGCACGACTACCAGCTCCAGCTCGTGCCTGCGATGCTGCGCGAGCTGCGCCCCGACCTCACGATCGGTTACTTCCATCACATCCCGTTCCCCGCGCACGGCCTGTACGCACAGCTGCCGTGGCGCAACCAGGTGCTCGAGGGGCTGCTGGGTGCAGACGTCGTCGGATTCCAGCGCGCGCAGGACGCGACGAACTTCCTGGCCGCCGTCAAGCGCCGCCTGCGCCTGGAGGTGAAGGGATCCTCGGTGACGGTGACACACGGTGGCCCGCGCACCGTCACCGCCCGCGCCTTCCCGATCTCGATCGACACGACGCCCTACGTCGAGCTGGCGGCCCGGCCCGACGTGCGCGCCCGTGCGGCGGAGATCCGCGAGGGGCTCGGGAACCCGCGCAGGATCCTGCTCGGCGTCGACCGTCTCGACTACACGAAGGGCATCGGTCACCGGATCAAGGCGTTCGGTGAACTGCTCGATCAGGGCCGGCTCCGCGTCGAGGACGTCACGCTCGTGCAGGTCGCGAGCCCGAGCCGTGAGCGGGTCGACGCCTACGCGCAGCTGCGGGACGAGATCGAGCTGTCCGTCGCCCGGATCAACGGCGACCACGACACGGTCGAGCACACCGCGATCCGGTACCTGCACCAGGGCTACCCGCGGGAGGAGATGGTCGCGCTCTACCTCGCCGCGGACGTGATGCTCGTCACCGCACTGCGGGATGGCATGAACCTCGTGGCGAAGGAGTACGTGGCCACCCGCGGCGACCAGCGTGGTGTGCTCGTGCTGAGCGAGTTCACCGGGGCCGCCGACGAGCTGCGCCAGGCCGTGCTCGTGAACCCGCACGACATCGAGGGCCTCAAGGACGCGATCATGCAGGCCGTGGAGATGCCGGCGCGCGAGCAGTCCCGGCGCATGCGATCACTGCGGCGGCGGGTGCTGGACAACGATGTGAACGCATGGTCGCGAACTTTCCTCGCGGCCCTGGAACAGGCGAGGAACGACCGATGACCCGAGACTGGATCCCCGCCGACGCCGCGTCGGCCGACGCGCTCGCCGCCGTGGCACGCACCCCGCGGCTGCTCGTCGCACTGGACTTCGACGGCACCGTGTCGCCGCATGTGGTCGATCCGATGTCCGCGCGGGCGCTCCCGGCCGCGGTGGCCGCCGTCGCCCGGCTCGCCGCCGCGCCCGAGACCTTCGTCGCGTACGTGTCAGGACGCAGCCTGCCCGATCTGCGCGAGATCACCGCGCACGACGACGCCTCGCCGGTCCTGCTCGCCGCATCCCACGGCGCGCAGTACTGGTTCCCCGACACGGGGGAGGAGACGGACCTGACGAGCGAGCCCGCGGACCGTGCCGAGGTGATCGGCGAGTTGCGTGAGCTCATCGCCGACCTGGACGGCGTGGCGTACGAGCCGAAGACGTTCGGGTTCGGCGTGCACACCCGCAGCGCCGCGCCGGGTCAGGAGGAGCTCGCGTTCGTGCGCGTGGAGAAGTGGGCGCCGCAGCGCATCCCGACCTGGCGCCGGCGCACGGGTCATCACCTGCGGGAGTTCTCCTGGCGGGATGAGGGCAAGGATGCGGCGCTGTCGCGCCTGCGCGCCCACGTCGACGCGACCGCCGTGATGTTCGCCGGTGACGACGTGACGGACGAGGACGGGATGCGCACCCTCGCCGGCGACGACCTCGGGGTGCGGATCGGTGCCGGGGAGACGGCAGCGGGGCTCCGGGTCGCGGATCCGGCTGCCTTCTCGGTGCTGCTGGAGGCGCTGGCCGACGCCCGCACGGCCGGGCAATAGACTGCTTTCATGTGCGCCCAGTACGGAACCCGCGGTCTTCGCGTCGGGTGCGCACGATGCGCGCCGGAGCAAGGCGGGCGGACCGGCTCGCACGATGCGTTAGGCTTGATCCACGTTCGAGACGTGATCGGCACAACCGGATCCCGGATCGGGCGTAGAGCTCCGGCCGCCCTCAGGGCCGCCGGACGCGATGGTGATCTGATTCGGGTCGATATCGCGGTTCGCGCACTCGATTCACGCGTCGAGGGGCGCGGGCCGGGCTCACGCGGTGACGAAGCTCGTCCCGCGGTCGAGCCGATTTCTCCGCGCTGCACCCGAGGCGTTCCAGCCCAGCATTCCCGACCCCTATGCTCCGCGCCTCGCGGACCGGGTCGGAGAGTCGTCCGCGACGGGGCATCGTCCCGCCGCTTCCGTCGATCGTTCACCATCGCAAGGAACCTTCATGACCGCTGATACCGCTCCAGCCGTCCCGCGTCCGCCCGCTCGTCCCGCGGCGACGCCCGTCCTCACCGGCGCTCAGGCCGTCGTGCGCTCCCTCGAGCTCCTCGGCGTCACCGACGTGTTCGGCATTCCCGGTGGCGCGATCATGGAGGTCTACGACCCCCTGATGGCGTCGACTGAGCTGCGCCACATCCTCGTGCGCCACGAGCAGGGCGGCGGCCACGCCGCCGAGGGCTACGCGACGGCGTCCGGCAAGGTCGGCGTCACCATCGCCACCTCCGGCCCCGGCGCGACCAACCTCGTCACCGCGATCGCGGACGCCTACATGGACTCGATCCCGATCGTCGCGATCACCGGTCAGGTGTTCTCCCGTCTGATGGGCACGGACGCGTTCCAGGAGGCCGACATCGTCGGCATCACGATGCCCATCACCAAGCACTCGATCCTGGTGAAGGCGCCCGAGGACATCCCCGGTGCGATCGCCGCGGCGTTCGAGATCGCCTCGACCGGACGCCCCGGCCCGGTGCTCGTGGACATCACCAAGGACGCCCAGCAGGCCACGGCCCCGTTCGTCTGGCCGCCGAAGTACGACCTGCCCGGATACCGTCCGGTGACCAAGGCGCACGGCAAGCAGATCCAGGCCGCCGCCACGCTCCTCGCCGAGGCGAAGAAGCCCGTGCTGTACGTGGGCGGCGGCATCATCCGCGGCAACGCCTCAGCAGAGCTGCTCGCGCTCGCCGAGCTGACCGGCGCGCCCGTGGTCACCACGCTCATGGCGCGCGGCGCGTTCCCCGACTCGCACCCGCAGCACGTCGGCATGCCCGGCATGCACGGCACCGTCCCCGCGGTGCTCGCGCTGCAGGAGGCGGACCTCCTCGTCGCCCTCGGCACCCGTTTCGATGACCGCGTGACCGGCAAGGCCGAGCTGTTCGCCCCGCACGCGAAGGTCGTGCACGTCGACATCGACCCGGCCGAGATCTCCAAGATCCGCACCGCCGATGTGCCGATCGTGGGCGGCGTGCGCGAGGTGCTCATCGACCTCGACGCGGCGTTTCGCGGACTGACCGGCGGCGCCAAGGGCGACATCGAGGAGTGGTGGGCCTATCTCGACGGTCTGCGCGCCGAGTTCCCGCTGGGTTACACCCCGCCCGAGGACGGCCTGATGTCGCCGCAGCACGTGATCCAGCGCATCGGCGAGCTCACCGGTCCCGAGGCCGTGTACGCGGCCGGCGTCGGCCAGCATCAGATGTGGGCGGCGCAGTTCATCAAGTACGAGCGCCCGAACTCGTGGCTGAACTCCGGCGGCGCCGGCACCATGGGCTACGCGGTTCCCGCGGCGATGGGCGCCAAGGTCGCCGAGCCCGACCGTGTCGTGTGGGCGATCGATGGCGACGGCTGCTTCCAGATGACCAACCAGGAGCTCGCGACCTGCGTCATCAACGAGATCCCGATCAAGGTCGCGATCATCAACAACTCCTCCCTGGGCATGGTGCGCCAGTGGCAGACCCTGTTCTACGACGGCCGCCACTCCAACACCGACCTGAACACCGGGCACGGCACGATCCGCGTCCCCGACTTCGTCAAGCTCGCCGAGGCGTACGGATGCCTCGCGATCCGGGTGGAGAAGGAAGAGGAGATCGACGCGGCGATCACGCTCGCCCTCGAGACCAACGACCGTCCCGTCGTGATCGACTTCGTCGTGAGCGCCGACGCGATGGTGTGGCCGATGGTGCCCCAGGGCGTGAGCAACAGCTACGTCCAGTACGCGCGTGACCACGCGCCCGCTTTCGATGAGGAGGACTGATCCATGTCCACACATGTGCTGAGCCTCCTGGTGGAGGACACCCCTGGAATCCTGACCCGCGTCGCGGGCCTGTTCGCGCGCCGCGGCTTCAACATCGAGTCCCTCGCGGTGGGCGTGACCGAGGTGCCGGGCGTGTCCCGCATCACGGTCGTCGTCGATGTGGAGGAGTTCCCGCTGGAGCAGGTCACCAAGCAGCTTAACAAGCTCATCAACGTGATCAAGATCGTCGAGCTCGAGCAGAACGCCTCCGTGCAGCGCGAGCACATGCTCATCAAGGTGCGCACCGACAACAACACCCGCTCGAACGTGCTGGAGGTCGTGAACCTCTTCCGCGCATCGGTCGTGGACTACGCGCCGGAAGCGCTCGTGGTCGAGGTCACCGGCGACAAGGGCAAGGTCGAGGCGCTGCTGCGCGCGCTCGAGCCCTTCGGCATCAAGGAACTGGCCCAGTCGGGCCTGCTCGCCATCGGCCGCGGCGGCAAGAGCATCACCGAGCGCGTGCTGCGCGGCTGACACCTCAGAACGTCAAGAACCCCTCAACAAGGAGAAACACACAGTGAGCACCGAGATCTTCTACGACGCAGACGCGGACCTGTCGATCATCCAGAACAAGAAGGTCGCGATCGTCGGTTACGGCTCGCAGGGACACGCACACGCGATGAACCTTCGCGACAGCGGCGTCGAGGTCGTCATCGCCCTCAAGGACGGCTCGAAGTCGATCGAGAAGGCCGCAGAGGCCGGCTTCGAGGTCAAGAACGTGGCCGACGCCACCGCCTGGGCCGACCTGATCATGATCCTCGCGCCGGACCAGCACCAGCGCGGCATCTACAGCGAGTCGATCGCGCCGAACCTCGCCGCGGGCAAGACCCTCGCCTTCGCGCACGGCTTCAACATCCGCTTCGGCTACATCGATGCTCCCGAGGGCGTCGACGTGATCCTGATCGCCCCGAAGGCCCCCGGCCACACGGTGCGCCGCGAGTTCGTGGCCGGCCGCGGCATCCCGGACATCATCGCCGTCGAGCGCGACGCATCCGGCACCGCCTGGGCGACCGCGCTCTCGTACGCGAAGGCGATCGGCGGCACCCGTGCCGGCGTGATCAAGACCACCTTCACCGAGGAGACCGAGACCGACCTGTTCGGCGAGCAGGCCGTGCTCTGCGGTGGCATGAGCCACCTCGTGCAGGCCGGCTTCGAGACCCTCACCGAGGCGGGCTACCAGCCGCAGATCGCCTACTTCGAGGTGCTGCACGAGCTGAAGCTCATCGTCGACCTGATGTGGGAGGGCGGCATCGCCAAGCAGCGCTGGTCGATCTCCGACACCGCCGAGTTCGGCGACTACGTCTCCGGCCCGCGCATCATCGACGCTGGTGTGAAGCAGCGCATGAAGGATGTCCTGACCGACATCCAGACCGGCGCCTTCGCGAAGCGCTTCATCGACGACCAGGACAACGGCGCAGCCGAGTTCCTCGCTCTGCGCGAGAAGGAGCAGGGTCACCCGATCGAGGCCACCGGCAAGGAGCTGCGTGCCCTGTTCGCCTGGAAGCAGACCGACGAGGACTACGTGGAGGGCTCGGCGGCACGCTGATCCTCCGCGGCACACGAAGAACGGGCGTCCCCTCGGGGCGCCCGTTCTTCGTTCGTGCCGGTCAGGCCGGGAACACCACGCCCTCGCCGACCACGCGCAGCGCGATGCGCTGCCCGGGGCGGGTGAGCGCCGCGTTCCAATGCCGGATCGTGATGGTCGGGGCGGTCGTGTCGAGGCGAGGGTCCACATCGGTGCGCGGCTCGAGCCGGATCCGCACCGACGACTCCGCACCGAAGTAGACGCCCTCCTCGACGATCGCGTGCGTGCGCGACTCGGTGACGAGCCGCACCTGCTCCGGCCGCAGCAGCAGCTGCACGCGCCCCTGCACGGGCGGGTTGCGCACCGGCACGTAGCCGAGCGCGCAGGACGCGAGGGATCCGTCCAGCCAGGCGTCCAGCACGATGGCGTCGCCCAGGAACTCGGCCACGCCGCGATCGATCGGCCGGGTGTAGACGACGAACGGATGGCCGGTCTGCACCAGGCGGCCGTCGCGCATGACCGCGACCTGGTCGGAGAAGCTCAGCGCCTCGGACTGGTCATGCGTGACGAGGATCGTCGTCGTCCCGGCGTCCGTGAGGATCTGCGCGACGGCCTCGCGGGTCGCCGCGCGCAGCCCCGTGTCGAGCGCCGAGAACGGCTCGTCCAGCAGCATGAGCTCGGGCTCGCGGGCGAGTGCCCGGGCGATCGCGACCCGCTGCTGCTGCCCACCGGACAGCTGGTCCGGACGACGGTCGGCGACATTCTGCGGCAGCGAGACCAGATCCAGCAGATCGCCGACCCGCGCGCGCCGTGCCGCGCGGCTCAGCTCGTCGAGCCCGAAGGAGATGTTGCGGGCGACGGACAGGTGCGGGAACAGCCCGCCGTCCTGTGTGACGTAGCCGATGTCGCGGCGATGCACGGGCACCCAGATGCCGGGGCCGGCGACGGTCTCCGATCCCAGCACCACCTCACCCGCGTCGGGCCGCTCGAAGCCGGCGATGATCCGCAGCAGCGTGGTCTTGCCCGACCCCGAGGCGCCGACGATGGCCGTGATCCCGCCGGCCTGCACGGCCAGATCGACTCCATGCAGCACCGGGTTCCCGCCGTATGAGGCGGTGACGCCGGCCACCTGCAGGTGCGCGGTCGGCAGCGGACCGGTGCCAGGGGAGGGCACGGCGCCGAGGGATCCGAGGTTGCGCGCGGTCATCGTGCCTGTGCTTTCGAGACGGGGGTGTGCGTGGTGGGGGCGGCGCCGGCGGTCGACGCGCTCGCCGACTGCCGGAACAGCAGATAGGTCATCGGCGCCGAGAGTGCGATCAGCAGGGTGGCGTAGGGCGCGGCGCCCGCGAAGTCGATCTCGCTGCTGAGGCTCCAGAAGCGCGTCGCGAGCGTCTGCACGCCGATCGGCGAGAGCAGCAGGGTCGCTGTCAGCTCGCCGGCGACGGCCAGGAACACCATCGCGAGTGCGGCAGCCGTCGCCGGTGCCACGAGGCGGAGCGTGACGCCGAGGAAGGCCCGGATCGGGCGTCGTCCGAGGGCCTGGGCCGCCTCCTCCAGCGACTGCGGTGCCTGCGCGATCCCCGCCTGCAGCGGCACGAGCGCGCGCGGCAGGTAGAGCAGCGCATACGCGATGAGCAGCAGAGCGGTCGTCTGGTAGAGCGCCGGCACGAAGAACAGCGACACGGTCACGAGCGCCAGCGCGAGCACGATCCCGGGCATCGAGCTGGTGATGTAGTTCGTGCGCTCCAGCAGCCGACTGAGCGCACCGGGATTCCGCACCGCGAGCCACGACAGCGGGAACGCGGCGATCACCGTGATCAGGCCCCCGCCGAGCGCCAGACCGAGGGTCTGCAGCAGGCTCGACACGAGATCCGGTGTCTGCCACACCGTCCCGCCGCCGTACGCCAGCCAGCCGCCGATGATCACGGCGGGCACGCCCAGCGCCGCCGCGGCGAGGATGGCGAGCAGCAGCTGCGCCGGGATCTGCGCGACGCCCAGCCGGATCCGGCGCGGGGGAGCGGCGGATCCGGATCCGATCCGCGCATACCGGGCGCGCCCGCGCGCGCGACCTTCGAGCACCAGCAGCGCGAAGCACAGCAGCATGAGCACGCCGGAGAGCATGCTGCCCGCGGCGCCGTTGAACGTCGAACGGTACTGGTCCATGATCGCGGTCGTGAAGGTGTCGAACCGGATCAGCGCGAACGCGCCGTATTCGCTCAGCAGGTGCAGCCCCACCAGGAGAGCACCGCCCAGCAGCGCCAGGCGCAGCTGCGGCAGCACCGTGCCGAAGAACACGCGCACGGGGCCGCGGCCGAGGCTTGCTGCGGCCTGCTCGAGGGCCGGATCCAGCCGGGCGAGCGCCGCGCGCACCGGAAGGTAGACGAGCGGGAAGTACGACAGCACCGACAGCAGCACGCCGGATCCGAGTCCCGCGAGCGAGGGGATCGCGGAGACCCAGGCGTACGAGTTCACGAACGCCGGAATCGCGAGCGGCATCGCAAGCACCGCGCCCCAGATGCCGGATCCCGCGAGGGAGGTGCGCTCGACGAGCCAGGCGCCACCCACCCCGATCACCGCGCACAGCGGCACCGCGATCAGCACCAGCAGCACGGTGTTGGTGAGCAGCTCGCCCACGCGCGGACGGAAGATCAGTTTCGCGGACTCGGCCCAGCCGATCTGCGCGGCCGTGCCGACCACGAACACCAGCGGCAGCAGCGACAGCACGGCGACGACGATCGCCGCCGTGACGACGGGCCAGGAGACGCCGCGGGGCGGGCGGAGCCGCGGCGCTCCGCCCGCCCTCCGAGAAGCGGCTGTGGTGGTGATCTCGGCTCCTAGAGCAGACCAGCCTTGGTCATCAGATCGGTGACCTGCTGGGAGTTCAGCGTAGCCGGATCGATCGTGGGCGCCTGCAGGTCCTTCAGCGGGACGAGCTTCGGGTTGGCGGAGACGCCGGATCCGACGGGGTACTCGAAGGAGGTGCCGGTCTGCAGGATCTTCTGGCCCTCGGCGCCGGTGACGAACGCAAGGAACTTCTGTGCTGCGGCCTGGTGCTTGCTCGAGGCCAGCACGCCACCGCCGGAGATCGAGACGAACGCACCAGGATCCTGATTCTTGAAGTAGTGCAGCGCGACGTTCTTCGAGTTCTCGCCGGTCTGCGCCTGGTCGCCGAACCAGTAGTAGTGGTAGATCACGGCGCCATCGACCTCGCCGGCGTTGACCGCCTTCATCGCGGTCGAGTTGCCCTTGTAGGCGACCGAGTTGGTCTTCATCGCGGTGAGCCACTTCTCGGCGGCGTCGGCGCCCTTCAGCTGCACCAGCGCCGACACGATCGCCTGGAAGTCGGCGCCGGACGGCGAGGCTGCCCAGCGCCCCTTCCAGGACGGGTCGGCGAGATCCATCAGGGACTTCGGCAGCTGCTCCTCGGTGAGCTTCGCGGTGTTGTACGCGAACACCGTCGACCGGGCGGCGATGCCGACCCACTTGCCGGAGGACGGGCGGTAGGCGCTCGGCACGTTCTTCAGCGCCTCGTCACCGGGTGAGGCGAACAGGCCGGCCTTCTCGACCGCCGTCATGGCCGGGGAGTTCTCGGTGAGGAACACGTCGGCGGGGGAGCGGTCGCCCTCCTGGATCAGCTGCTGCGACATCTCGGTGTCGTCGCCGTTACGCACCTGCACCGTGATGCCGGTCGCCTTCGTGAAGGCGTCGATCCACTCCTTGGTGAGCGACTCGTGCTGCGCGTTGTAGACGGTGATGGTCTCGTCCGACGCGGCGCTGCCGGATGCCGCCGGGGCGGCGGAGCCGCTGCATCCGGCGAGAGCGAGGGCGGCGGCGGCCGTCGCCGCGACAGCGGTGAGCAGGCGGAGGGATCGGTTCACGGAGTGTCCTTCGGCGTGGGGATGTGCGGAGGTTGCGCTTCCAATATAGGTAAGGCAATCCTCACTTGCAAAGCGATGTCGTCCCAGCGACGGTACGAGGACGAGGAACGATCTGCGCGGAGGATTGAGATGCGACAGCAGTGGTTCGACGAGGCCCGGTTCGGGATGTTCGTTCATTTCGGTCTGTACAGCGGGGCCGCCCGGCATGAGTGGGTGCAGAACTTCGAGCGGCTCACCGCCGAGGAGTATCGGGTCTACTTCGATCACTTCGATCCCGATCTCTTCGACGCGCCGGCTCTTGCCCGCCAGGCCAAGGCCACGGGGATGGGGTACGTCGTGCTGACCACCAAGCACCACGACGGCTTCTGCCTGTGGGATTCCGCTCTCACCGACTACACCGCGATGACGGCGTGCGGACGGGATCTGGTCCGCGAGTACGTCGATGCGCTGCGCGCCGAGGGACTGCGCGTGGGCCTCTATCACTCGCTCCTCGACTGGCATCATCCCGATTTCACCGTCGACGCCAACCATCCGCGTCGCGACGACGCGATCGAGCACGAGCGCAACGCTGGGCGCGACATGCAGCACTACCGGACGTATCTGCACGGACAGCTGCGCGAGCTGCTCACGCAGTACGGCGACATCGACTATCTGTTCTTCGACTTCACCTATCCTGAGGCCAAGGACGGCTGGGCCGGCAAGGGGCCGGACGACTGGGATGCGGAGGCGCTCCTGGCCCTCTGCCGCGAACTGCAGCCGCAGATGCTCGTGAACGACCGGCTCGGGATCCCGGCGGATCTCGTCACGCCGGAGCAGTATCAGCCGACGGCGCCGATCGTGGTCGACGGTGTGCCGCAGGTGTGGGAGGCGTGCCAGACGATCAACGGATCCTGGGGCTACCACCGCGACAACCACGACCAGAAGTCGGCGGTGCTGCTCGTGCAGATGCTGGCGGATTCCGTGTCGATGGACGGCAACATGCTGCTCAACATCGGTCCGGACGGCCGCGGTGCGATCTCGCCCCGGGATGAGGCCGTGCTTGCCGACATCGGGGAATGGATGAGGCTGCACCGCGACGCCGTCATCGGCGCCGGCCACGCCGGCCTGGCCGCACCGCGCGAAGGCGTCTACACGCGTCGCGGGGATCGGCTCTATCTGCACCTGTTCTCGTGGCCGCTCGGCTGGGTGCACCTTGCGGGCCTCGCCGGACGCGTCAGCTACGCCCGGCTTCTGAACGACGGATCCTGGTTGCGGACGTCGACGACCGACCCGGGCCAGGAGGCGACGCTCATGACGCCGGCGGGCGAGGCCGAGGGCACGCTCACCGTGCACCTGCCGGTGCGGCGCCCGGACGTGCTCATCCCCGTGATCGAGCTCACCCTCGCCGACGACTGAACTGCGGAACGACACAAGCGCGGCGCCTCGGAAGAGGACGCCGCGCTGGTGTGGCCGCGCGAGGGACGCGTCAGGGCGTACTGGTCGGAGCCGGCTCGGAGCCCGTCGACGCCGCGTCCGGGATCGTCAACGGCGCCTCGACACCGGCGCCCCACACCGGAGCAGGGAGGCTGACGGTCTGGCCGCCCTGGATCTGGCGCAGCGCGTCGGCGATCGCCGTGGCGTTCTCCGGCACGGGCAGACCGCACTTCTCCAGTTCAGAGGCGAATTTCAGCGTCAGGCGCTGCTTGCCCGCCTCGATCGCCTGGGCGGTTGTTCCGGTCTGGATCTCACTGCCGGTCTGGATGTCAGAGACCTTGTCGCACACGTGATAGACGGCGCCGCCGGCGACCCAGGTCACCTGGTCCTTGCCGAGCAGCTGGATCACGGTGGACTGATCGGCGGTGTACTGCTCCACCGACGCCGGCTTGAAGTCGATGCCGAGCACGACCGCGAGCGCGGCCAGGGCGATGCCGACGATGCCCGCGACGGTCTTCTGCCCCTTGTCCATGTTCTTGTTCAGGAACACCATGATGATGAGCGGCAGAAACGCGACGATCGCGATGATCGCACCGAGCTGGTTCTGCACGAAGAACCGCACGGTGTCCGAGCGCCGGGCCGGATCCAGGTGGTTCGCCTTCTTCCACAGCACGGATCCGGTGATCGACAGCGCCGCGATCACGACGAGCAGCACGATCAGCGTGATGAACGCCCACTGCGGGAAGGTCACTGTCGCACCCTGCTGCTCGAGCAGGCCCGTGTCGGGGTTGCGGACCAGGGTGCCGTCGGCGCCGGTGACCTGGCGCTGTCGGAGCAGCCAGAAGATGCCGACCGCCTCCGCGGCGATGGCAAGTACCCAGAGCGCCGCGGCGATCCAGCGCAGGCGGGTGGCCGTCGCCTTCGCCTCGGGCGTCGGCACCCAGTTCGCGGGCGGATCCGCCGGACCGGCCGCGGCGGGTGCGGCCGCGGCCGCGCGCGGTGCCGCCTTGCGGGCCGGCTTCTTGCTGCTGTTCTCAGACACGATGGTCCCTTCCCCGGATTCCTGTGCAGGAACCTGCCGAATGCTGTGCCTGAGCCTAGTGGCGGGGCGCCCGCGGCACGGTGAACCCGGCCGGTAACCTGGGCACATGACCGCAGACCCGGACGATGCCCTGCACTGGGACGGTGACGAGGCCGATGCGCCGATCGCCCCTCCCCGGACGGAGGCGACCACAGCTGCGTCCGCCGACGCGGCGCAGCCCTCACCGGCAGCACCCGTGCCGGAGCAGCCCGCGACGGACGGTGCGGACGCCGCCGGGAGGGGGGAAGGATCCGAGTCCTCCGAGCACCGCGACGAGCCGGTGGGCATCGGCAACGTGGCGCTCGTCTTCTACGGCATCATCGGCGGCGCGTACCTGCTGTTCGCGATCGGCTGGATCGTCGGCGGCCTCCGGCTGCGCCCGCGGGCGTTGCTGCTGCTCGCAGACTGGATGTACTTCCCGTGGATGGGTCTCGCCGCACTCGCACCGCTGCTGTGGTTCGCCGTGGCCTGGGTGCTCACCCGGGGCAAGGCGACGTGGATCCGTGTCCTGGCGCTGATCGCCGGAGTGGTGCTGCTCGTGCCGTGGCCCTTCGTGATGTTCGGGACGGTGGGAGCATGAGCGCCGAATCGATGACGCCCGCAGACCGCGACCTTCAGGTGCGTGATCCGCGCCGCCCGAAGTGGCTGTTCTACACGCTCCTGGGCGTGTTCGGCCTGCTCTACGCCTATGCCGTGTGGAACGCGGTCGCCTACATGATCCCGCTCGTCGGCGTGGTCTCGGGGCTCACCACCTGGCTCGCGCTCGTGCTCGCGGTGATCCTGCCGGTCGTGCTGTTCGCGTTCGCGCTCGGTCTCACCCGCCGGCGCGGGCTCGGCACCGTAGCGCTCGTGCTGTTCGCCGGGCTCTGCGTAGCGGCGGTGTTCTGGCTCAACGTCGTCGGCTACACGCTCTCCGGCGCGCGCTGACCGGCGGGGCCGATCCGTCGCCGGACGTCACACGGTTCAGAGTGGTCCCGGCGCTCGGGTAGAGTGTGGGCACTATCGCGCCCCGACGGTGCGGCGCGTCGGCCCCCTCCCTCCTGCCCCGAAGGATCTCTGTGCCTGAGAACGCCGCGAACACGTCCGCCCGCAAGCCCGTCGTCCTGCTCGCAGAGACGCTCTCGCCCGCCACGGTGGACGCGCTCGGCCCCGATTTCGACGTCCGCTCGGTGGACGGCACCGACCGCGAGGCGCTGTTCGCGGCTCTCGCCGACGCCGACGCCGTGCTGATCCGCTCGGCCACGAAGATCGACGCGGAGGCGCTGTCGCATGCGCCCGTGCTGAAGGTCGTCGCCCGCGCCGGCGTCGGCCTGGACAACGTCGACATCAAGGCCGCCACAGCCGCCGGTGTGATGGTGGTGAACGCGCCGACGTCCAACATCGTCTCGGCGGCCGAGCTCACCGTTGGCCACATCCTGAGCCTGGCCCGCCGCATCCCCGCCGCGCACGCCTCGCTGTCCGCGGGCCAGTGGAAGCGCAGCTCCTACACCGGAGCCGAGCTGTTCGAGAAGACCGTCGGCATCGTCGGCCTCGGCCGCATCGGCGCGCTGGTCGCCGCGCGTCTCGCCGCCTTCGACATGCGCGTCGTCGCCTACGACCCGTACGTCACGAGTGCCCGCGCCCAGCAGCTGGGCGTGCAGCTGCTCAGCCTCGAGGAGCTCGTCGCGGAGAGCGACTTCCTCACGATCCACATGCCGAAGACCCCGGAGACCACGGGCATGATCGGCGCCGCGCAGTTCTCCGCCATGAAGCCCACCGCGTACGTCGTGAACGTCGCCCGTGGTGGCCTCATCGACGAGGATGCGCTGCTGGTCGCGCTGCAGAACGGCGAGATCGCCGGTGCCGGGCTCGACGTGTTCACCTCGGAGCCTCCGGCGGAGGGCTCCACTGCGCGCGCCCTCACGGCCCTGCCGAACGTCGTCGTCACGCCGCACCTCGGCGCCTCGACCGATGAGGCGCAGGAGAAGGCCGGCGTCTCCGTGGCGCGCTCGGTGCGTCTCGCACTCGGCGGCGACCTCGTGCCGGACGCGGTCAACGTCGCCGGCGGCGTCATCGACCCGTATGTGCGCCCCGGCATCGCGCTCGTCGAGAAGCTCGGCCAGATCCTCTCCGCGCTCGCGCACTCGCCGCTGACCAGCCTCGACGTCGAGGTGCACGGCGAGCTCAACGCGTACGACGTGAGCGTGCTGCGCCTGGCGGCGCTCAAGGGCGTGTTCACTCCGATCGTCAGCGAGACCGTGTCGTACGTGAACGCGCCGCTGCTCGCCGAGCAGCGCGGCGTGGCGGTGCGCCTCGTGCAGGACGACGTGAGCGAGGAGTACCGCAACGTCATCACGCTGCGCGGCGCCCTCTCCGACGGCTCGCAGGTGTCGGTCTCGGGTACGCTCACCGGTCCGAAGCAGATCGAGAAGCTCGTCGCCATCAACGGCCACGCGGTCGAGCTGCCCATCGAGAAGCACCATGTGGTGATGCTGTACACCGACCGTCCCGGCATCGTCGCGGTGTACGGCCAGCGCTTCGGCGACGCCGGCATCAACATCGCCGGCATGCAGATCGCCCGCGAGACCGCCGGTGGCCAGGCGCTCAGCGTGCTCACGCTCGACTCGCCGATCCCGGAGCAGCTGCTTGATGATGTGCGCGAAGCGATCGACGCGGACCTGTTCCGCCAGATCGAGCTCGTCGACGCCTGACCCCGTCGTCCCGAAGGCCCGCCCCGCACGCCGGGACGGGCCTTCGTCGTATCCGCGGCACGTGCCCCGATACCGGCGGGATCAGTCGCGCGTGCAGCGCAGCACGAGCGCGACGAGCGCGTCCAGACCCGCACCCGATGGCACGACCGCCTCGGATCCGTCGGCATCGAGGGTGTTGTTGAAGAAGAGCCCGTCGCTGAGGAGCATCACGAGGTCCAGCGCCGCCTGATCCCGCACATGCGGGCGGATCGCGGCCGCGGAGTCCTCGCGCATGCGGTGCAGGGCCGCGATCGCGGCGTCGCTGCCGCCCTGTGCCATCCGTGACACCGCGATGATCGCGCGGTCCAGCGCATCGCCCATCATCACGGACGTGCGCAGGTAGTACTCCACGGCGCCTTCGGCTGCGCTGTTCATCTGCGCCACGTCGTCGGCGACCAGTCGCGTGAGCCGCTCGATCATCGCCCCCGCCAGCTCGTCCTTGCTGGCGAAGTGGTAGAGCAGCCCGCCCTTGGAGACCCCGGCGGCACGGGCGACGGCGTCGAGGGTCGCGGCGCGCTCGCCATCGGAGAGGAGCAGCTTCTCGAACGCGTCGAGCACGCGCTCGCGGGCGTGCGGAGGTCTGGCCATGTCTGTTACTATACCAGCTGGACGGTAAAGTAATTCGTCCATTCCGATCCCCACGTACGATCAGACCCCCGAGGTGCACCATGTCCGCGACCGCTTCGATCTCCCTGCCAGGGACCGACGACGGCCCGCGGGTCGGCGCGCGCGGCTGGGCGGCGCTCGTCGTGCTCATGCTCCCGGTGCTGCTGGTGTCGGTCGACAACACCGTGCTGTCCTTCGCGCTGCCCGAGATCTCGACCGCGCTGCAGCCGAACGGCGTGCAGCAGCTCTGGATCATCGACGCCTACCCGCTCGTGCTCGCGGGGCTCCTCGTCACGATGGGCACTCTCGGCGACCGGTTCGGACGCCGCAGGCTGCTTCTCATCGGCGCCACCGGGTTCGCCGCGGTCTCCGCGCTCGCGGCCTTCGCGCCGACCGCGGCGCTGCTGATCGCATCGCGTGCGCTGCTCGGCTTCTTCGGCGCCATGCTCATGCCGTCGACGCTCTCGCTGCTGCGCTCCGTCTTCCAGAACCGCGACCAGCGTCGCATGGCGATCGCCGTCTGGGCGGCCGCCTTCTCCGCAGGCTCGGCGCTCGGACCGATCGTGGGCGGGCTGCTGCTCGAGCATTACTCGTGGGGCGCGGTGTTCCTCATCGCGGTGCCGGTGCTCATCCCGCTGGTGATCCTCGCCCCGATCCTCGTGCCGGAGAGCCGGGATCCGAACCCTGGTCGCATCGACCCGGTCAGCATCGTGCTGTCGATGGGCACGATGCTGCCGATCGTGTACGCGATCAAGGAGTTCGCCGTCGACGGCCTCACCCCGATCGTGGTGATCCTGATCGTTCTGGGCGTGGGGCTCGGCGCGCTGTTCGTGCGCCGTCAGCTGCGCGCCGAGACCCCGATGCTCGACATGGGGCTGTTCCGGCGCGGGATGTTCAGCGGCGGGATCCTGGTCAACCTGCTCAGCGTCATCGCGCTCGTCGGCTTCCTCTACTACGTCTCCCAGCACCTTCAGCTCGTGCTCGGTCTCACCCCCGTCATGGCCGGGCTCGCCCTCGTGCCGGGAATGGTCGCGATGATCGTCGCCGGGCTCGCGATCGTGCCGGTGGCGCGGCGGATCCGCCCGCAGGTGCTCATCCCGGCCGTGCTGGTGTTCTCCCTCGCCGGCTATCTGACGGTCGCGTTCACGACCCATGCGCATGGTGTCGCGCCGCTCATCGTCGCCTTCGTGCTGCTCGGGATCGGGATCGGTGCGGCCGAGACCGTCTCGAACGAGCTCATCCTCGCGGCCGCCCCACCCGAGAAGGCGGGAGCCGCGAGCGCCGTCTCCGAGACGGCGTACGAGCTCGGAGCGGTGCTCGGCACCACGATCCTCGGCGGCATCATCGCCGCGTTCTACCGCGACGCGCTCGTGATCCCCGCGGGCGTGCCGGCCGATCTCGCGCATCGTGCGCAGGAGACCCTGGCGGGTGCGTTCTCGGCCGCGGAGCAGCTTCCTGCGCAGCTCGGCGACGCGCTGCAGCAGGCGGCCGCGCAGGCGTTCGGCACCGGCGTCATGGTGACCTCGCTCATCGGCGGGCTGCTTGTGGTGGCGGCGGGCGCCATCGCCGCGCTCACCCTCGGGCGCCGCCTCGGATCCTGAGGCGGCCAGGGCTCCGGTGCCGACGGCGGTCATGCGCACGGAAGGGGTCCGTCAGACGGATAGCCTGGGAGCCTGCACTGCATCCAACTGCGAAGGAGCTCCCGTGTCGGAGAACTCGTCCCGTGTCGTGAAGCTGGCCGTCATCCCGGGTGACGGCATCGGCCCCGAGGTGGTGGCGGAGGCGGAGAAGGTGCTCGACGCCGTCACCGCGTCCAGCCCGGTCACGTTCGAGAAGACCCGTTTCTCGCTCGGCGCCGCACGGTACCTCGAGACCGGCGACACGCTCACCGACGATGATCTGGATGCGATCCGCGCGCACGACGCCATCCTGCTCGGCGCGGTCGGCGGCCAGCCGGGCGATGCCCGGCTGAAGGACGCGAACATCGAGCGCGGGCTGCTGCTGAAGCTGCGCTTCGAGCTCGACCACTACGTGAACCTGCGCCCGGCCCGGCTGTACCCGGGCGCGACCGGACCGCTCTCGGATCCCGGCGAGATCGACTTCGTCGTCGTGCGCGAGGGCACCGAGGGGCCGTACGTCGGCAACGGCGGCGCGATCCGCAAGGGCACCCCGCACGAGGTCGCGAACGAGACCAGCGTCAACACGGCGTTCGGCGTGGAGCGCGTCGTGCGCTACGCCTTCGAGCTGGCCGAGAAGCGCCGCAGGAAGCTCACCCTCGTGCACAAGACCAATGTGCTCGTGCACGCCGGCGCGATCTGGAAGCGGATCGTCGACGCCGTGGCACTCGAGTACCCGCAGGTGGCCGTAGACTACCTGCACGTCGACGCGGCCACGATCTTCCTGGTGAGCGACCCTTCGCGCTTCGACGTGATCGTCACCGACAACCTCTTCGGGGACATCCTCACGGATCTGGCCGGCGCCGTCACCGGTGGCATCGGCCTCGCAGCCTCGGGCAACATCAACCCCGACGACGCGTTCCCGTCGATGTTCGAGCCCGTGCACGGCTCGGCACCCGACATCGCGGGTCAGCAGAAAGCCGATCCCACCGCGGCGATCCTCTCCGTCGCCCTCCTCCTGGACCACCTGGGTCTCGCCGAGGAGGCGCTCCGCGTGCACCGTGCGGTCGAGGAGGACATCGCCTCACGGGAGGGCACCCGCACCACAGAGCAGACCGGCGCCGCGATCATCGCGCGACTGCAGGCGTAATCTCTTAGTCACGCGCACGACGCCGTCCCTTCGACCTGTCAGGACACACTCATGACCATCGAACTCCCTCTTCAGGCTCCGTCCCCCGCCGGGCTCATCTGGCGGGTCACCCGCAATGAGGAGCCGCGCTCCGACGCCGAGCGCGAGACCATCATGGAGAACCCCGGCTTCGGGCAGTTCTTCACCGACCACATGGTCGACCTGTGCTGGTCCGACAAGGGCGGCTGGCACCGCCCGCGGGTCTCCCCGTACGGACCGATCCCGCTCGACCCGGCGGCGAGCGTGCTGCACTACGCGCAGGAGATCTTCGAGGGTCTCAAGGCGTACCGGCACGCCGACGGATCCGTGTGGACCTTCCGCCCCGACCGCAACGCCGCCCGGCTGCAGCGCTCCGCGCGGCGACTGGCGCTGCCCGAGCTGCCGACCGAGCTGTTCCTCGAATCGCTGAAGCAGCTCATCGCGGTCGACGCGAACTGGGTTCCCAGCAACCCCGAGGAGAGCCTGTACTTCCGGCCGTTCATGTTCGCCAAGGAGGCGTTCCTGGGCGTGCGCGCGGCCAAGAAGGTCGCCTACTACCTGATCGCGAGCCCGGCCGGGGCGTACTTCCCCGGCGGTGTGCAGCCCGTGAACATCTGGCTCTCGCGCGACTATGCGCGCGCCGGGCACGGCGGCACCGGCGCGGCGAAGACCGGCGGCAACTATGCGTCGAGCCTGTTGCCGCAGGCGGAGGCGTACGAGAAGGGCTGCCAGCAGGTGCTCTTCCTCGACGGGGACTACATCGAGGAGCTCGGCGGCATGAACCTCGTGCTCGTCACCCGTGACGGCCGGTTGATCACCCCCGCATCCGACTCGATCCTGGAGGGCATCACCCTCGCGTCGATCCTGCAGCTCGCGAAGGACCGCGGCCTGCAGGTCGAGCAGCGCAAGCTGTCGATCCAGGAGTGGCGCGACGGCGCCGCCTCTGGCGAGATCGTCGGCGCGTTCGCGTGCGGCACGGCCGCGGTCGTGGTGCCCATCGGCAAGCTGCTGGCGGACGACTTCGAGATCGTGCACGAGGGACCCCAGTCCACCGAGCTCGCGATGTCGCTGCGTGAGGAGCTCACGGACATCCAGTACGGCCGGCGCGAGGATCCGCACGGCTGGCTCGTGCGTCTCGACGCCTGAGCGTCGGCGCACGCGTTCCGACTGCGCCGCGCCCGCGGTGCAGCAACCGCAGGGGAAGCAGGGGAGAGGACCCGCTATGAAGCTGGCCATGGTCGGACTCGGTCGAATGGGCGCGAACATCGTGCGCCGCCTCATGCGAGGCGGTCACGAGTGCGTGGTCTACGACGTCAACCCGGACGCGGTCGCGACGCTCGTCGCCGAGGGCGCGATCGGGGCCGACTCGTATGCGGACCTGGCCGCGAAGCTCGACGGGCCGCGTGTGGTCTGGTTGATGATCCCGGCCGGTCTCACCGGGCGCGTCGTCGACGAGCTGAGCCAGGTGCTGCAGCCGGGCGACATCCTCATCGACGGCGGCAACTCGAACTACCACGACGACGTGCGCCGGGCCGCGAAACTGCGCGAGCAGGGCCTGAGCTACGTCGACGTGGGCACGAGCGGCGGCGTGTTCGGCCTGGAGCGCGGCTACTGCCTGATGGTCGGCGGCCCGGACGAGGCGTTCGCCACGATCACGCCGATCCTGGAGACGATCGCCCCGGGAGCGGGGGACGTGGAGCGCACACCCGGACGCACCGGGGAACTCGCACCGGAGGAGCGCGGCTTCCTGCACTGCGGGCCGAGCGGCGCAGGGCATTTCGTGAAGATGGTGCACAACGGCATCGAGTACGGCATCATGGCAGCCCTCGCCGAGGGCCTCAACATCCTGCAGAACGCCGACGCCGGGATCCGCGAGGCCGAGCACTCCGCCGAGGTCGCCCCGCTCGAGGAGCCCGAGTTCTACCAGTTCGACATCGATACCCCAAAGGTGACGGAGCTGTGGCGACGCGGATCCGTGATCTCGTCCTGGCTGCTCGACCTGAGCGCGGCGGCGCTGCAGGCCAACCCGACGCTGGAGGGCCTGGCGGGCCGGGTCTCCGACTCCGGGGAGGGCCGGTGGACGGTCAAGGCCGCGATCGACGTGGGCGTGCCCGTGCCGGTGCTCGCCGCGTCGCTCTTCGAGCGCTTTGCGTCGCGCGACGAGGATCGGTTCGCGAACCAGGTGCTCTCGGCGATGCGCCTGCAGTTCGGCGGGCACCAGGAGCTGCCGGCCGGTGACGTGCTCGAGGCGGGCAGCAGCAAGGCCGAGACAGCCTGATCCGGATCCGCGCCGCCCGCGGATAGGCTGGGGCCGTGAAGATCGCGCGGTTCAGCCATGACGACGGCATCAAGTACGGCATCCTCGACGAGGGCGAGCTGGTGGTGCTCGCCGGGGATCCGATGTTCGCCGGCTACGAGACCACGGGCGAGCGCGTTCCGCTCGCCGATGCGGCGCTGCTCGCGCCGGTGATCCCGCGCTCCAAGGTCGTCTGCGTGGGGAAGAACTACCACGACCACGCCGCCGAGATGGGCGGCGAGGCGCCGGCGGAGCCGCTGCTGTTCCTGAAGCCGAACACGGCCGTGATCGGCCCTGGAGACACGATCGTGCGTCCCGTCGCGCTCTCGCAGCGCACCGAGCACGAGGGGGAGCTCGTCGTCGTGATCGGGCGGATCGCGAAGAACGTGACGGCGGAGAACGCCGGCAGGTATGTGTTCGGCTACACGGTCGGCAACGACGTCACGGCGCGCGACCTTCAGCGCAAGGACGGTCAGTGGTCGCGTGCCAAGGGCTTCGACACGTTCTGCCCGCTGGGCCCGTGGATCGAGACCGAGTTCGCCCTGGACGAGGCGGAGCTCACCACGCGCGTCAACGGCGAGGTGCGCCAGCACGCACCGCTGAGTGACATGATCCACTCGGTCGCCGACATCATCGCTTACGCATCGGCCGTGTTCACGCTGCTTCCCGGTGACGTCATCATGACAGGCACGCCGGCGGGTGTCGGCGCCTTCGAGGCGGGCGACGCGGTCGAGGTCGAGATCACCGGCATCGGGACGCTGCGCAACGCGGTCCGCGACGCCCTGCCCGCCTCGTGAGCGTCACCGCGGTCTCGCTGGCCGACCGGCACCGGATCCAGCGCAGAACCGTCGGGATCCTGTCGCTGGGCCAGGTGCTCGGCGGCGTCGCCTTCGGCGCGACGGTCTCGCTCGGCGCCCTGCTCGCCAAGGACATCTCCGGCAGCGATGCGCTCTCCGGCCTCGCCACCGCCTCGGTGACGCTGGGTGCCGCTCTGGCGGCGATCCCGCTCGCGCGGCTCGCGAACGCGCGCGGGCGCCGGTTCGCGCTGACCGGCGGCAACCTGCTCGCCCTGGTCGGCATCGCGATCGTGATCTCGGCGGCAGCGATCCGGTCGTTCCCGCTGCTGCTCGTGGGCATCGTCTTGATCGGCATGGGCAACGCCGGCAACCTCCAGTCCCGGTTCGCGGCGACCGACCTCGCCGAGCCCGCCCACCGCGGCCGTGACCTGTCGGTCGTGGTCTGGGCGACGACGATCGGCGGTGTCGCGGGACCGCTGCTGCTCGGCGCGGGGGAGCAGTTGGGCCGGGCGATCGGGATGCCCGTGCACACCGGCTCCTACCTGTTCTCGCTCGTCGCGCAGGTGGCCGCGCTCACCCTGTACCTGGTGGCGCTGCGCCCGGATCCGCTGCTCGTCGCGCGCACCCTGCCCGAGGCCGGAGCCACGGGCGCCGCCGACGCCCGCGCCGACCGGCCGATCGTGGCCCGCTATGCGATCTTCGCGATCGCCGGATCCCACGTCACGATGGCCTCGGTGATGGCGATGACCCCGGTGCACCTGCTGAACATGGCGATGGCGGGGATGGACCACGGCATGGGGCAGACCGGCCCCGCCATGTCGGAGGTCGACGCGACGGTGCTGATCGGCGTGACGATCGCGCTGCACGTCGCCGGCATGTACGGGCTGTCGCCCGTGTTCGGCATCCTCGCCGACCGCTGGGGAAGGCTGCAGACCGTGCTGCTGGGCCAGGCGCTGCTCGTCGCATCGCTGTGCTTCGCGATGTTCGGCGGCGAGCAGGCCTGGGGCGTCATGGTGGCGCTCGTGCTGCTCGGTCTCGGCTGGAGCGCCGCGACCGTCGCCGGCGCCGCGCTGCTCACGGAGGCGTCAGCGCCCGCGCTGCGCACGCGACGTCAGGGCCGCAGCGACTCGCTCATGAGCCTGTGCGCGGCCGGAGGCGCGGTGCTGGCCGGAGTGATCCTGCAGAACTTCTCCTACGCCGGGCTGGCGATCTCGGCGCTCGTGGTGGTGGCGGCGATCGTGCTTCTCTCGCCGCTCGGCCGACGCTGACACCCCTCGAAGCCGGTCTCAGCCGGTCTCTATGAGGGCGCTGGACATCCGGCCGCAATCGGCTGAGGCGGGTGTAGCGTCGGCAACGGTCCCGCGTCCCTGACCCGGGGACACGGGTGATCCGTCAACAGGGAGGTTGACATGTCACGTCTTCGGACCGTCTTCGCCGCACTCGGCGTCACCGCCATGGCAGGAGCCACCGCGCTCGCTCTGACCCCGGTCGCCGCTGCGCCACCCTCGTCGCCACCGAGTGTCACGCCGTTCGCCGCGAAGGCCCCCGACAGCGCGTTCACGTCGTCCGCCGATGCCGACGGCACCGCGGCGTGCACCCGCCCCGCACCGAGCAACTCCGTCTCGACCACGATCCACTGCTACACGCCCGATCAACTGCGGAGGCACTACGGCCTGGGCCCGCTCGCGACGAGCGACGACGGGGCGGGACAGACGATCGTGCTCGTCGACGCCTACGGCAGCCCGACCGCGGCGACCGACCTGAACTTCTTCGCGACGACCTTCGGCGGCCCGACCCCGGACTTCGAGTCGGTCTCGCCGCTCGGCGCCCCCGACTACAAGAACCCGACCGGCAAGGGCGTCGGTCAGTCCGGGCCAAACGCGGCGGCGGGCTGGGCGGGCGAGGCGAACCTCGACGTGCAGTGGGCGTACGCGATGGCGCCGAAGGCGCACATCGTGCTGCTGGGCACGCCACCCGCCGAGACCCAGGGCGTGCAGGGCCTGCCGAACCTCATGAAGGCGATCGACTGGGCCATCGACACCTACCCCTCCGGTACGGTCTTCTCGATGTCGTTCGGCACCGACGAGCAGACCTTCGGATCCCCGAACGCGGCGAAGGCGCAGTTCACGAAGTTCGACAAGACATTCCAGCGCGGACTCGCCAAGGGCGATACCTTCTTCGCCTCATCCGGCGATGACGGATCCACCGGTTACACGAACGTGAAGCGCTCCACCACGGTCGGCACCACCCCGGAGGTCAGCTACCCGAACGTGTCGCCGTACGTCACGTCGGTCGGCGGCACGCAGGTGCAGTACGGCTGGACCTGGAACCCGACTGAGGATGTGCCCTACCTCGCCGATGGCACCCGCAACCCGGCGTACTGGTCGTGGAACAGCAACGGTGAGTCTGAGGCGGTCTGGAACGAGGGCGGCTTCCAGATCGGCACCGGCGGCGGCCTGTCCACCATCTACTCGCGACCGGCGTTCCAGAACGGCGTGTCGGGGATCGTGGGCAACGCGCGCGGTGTGCCGGACATCGCGTGGAATGCGGCGGTGAACGGCGGCGTGCTCACGTACCACTCGTTCTTCCCGAGCACCGAGGGAGCCCCGGGCTGGAGCGTGTACGGAGGCACCTCGGCGGCATCCCCGCAGGCGGCGGCCGCGACGGCGATCGCGAACCAGGCCAGGAAGGCGGCCGGCAAGACGCCGATCGGCGACCTGAACGCGGCGATCTACAGCGATTCGTTCGATCGCGCCGGAGCTTTCAACGACATCGTGCCGCAGACGTACGGCACGACGCCGAGCGGCAAGCTGGACGGCAACCGGATGTGGGCCGTGACGGACGACGGCTCGCTCACCCCGAACGCCGTCACCGGCTTCTCGACCGCATCCGGCTACGACCTGACCACCGGCTGGGGATCGCCGAAGGTCCCGGGCTACGTGGCGGCGCTCGTCGCGCAGTAGGTGCGTCCGCTCCGGGGCAAGCGCACCTGCCCCGGAGCGGCCCCTTTCGATTCATTGTGCGCACGTGACCCGATCCGAACCCCGGATCGGGTCACGTGCGCACTCGAACGCGGATTCCCCGTCCGAGGCCGGTTCGCCTGCGGAAGTAGAATCGAAGGGCTATGGCTACTCCCGATCCCCGCACCACCACCGCGTCCGGTGCCGACGTCCGCGTCCGTTTCTGCCCCTCGCCGACGGGCCTGCCGCACGTCGGTATGGTCCGCACCGCGCTGTACAACTGGGCGTACGCCCGGCACACCGGCGGCAAGATGGTGTTCCGCATCGAGGACACCGACGCCGCGCGCGACAGCGAGGAGAGCTTCCGCCAGCTCGTCGACGCGCTGACCTGGCTCGAGATCGACTGGGATGAGGGCGTCGAGGTCGGCGGCCCGCACGAGCCCTACCGCCAGTCGCAGCGCGGGGAGATCTACCAGGGCGTGATCGAGAAGCTCAAGGCCGCCGGATCCGTCTACGAGAGCTACTCCACGGCGGAGGAGATCGACGCCCGCAATGAGGCGAACGGCCGTGCGAAGCAGCTCGGCTACGACAACTTCGACCGCGACCTCACGGACGAGCAGAAGGCCGCCTTCCGCGCCGAAGGGCGCCAGCCGGCGCTGCGCCTGCGCGTGCCGGACGAGGACGTGACGTACGTCGACCTCATCCGCGGCGAGGTCACCTTCCCCGCCGGATCCTTCCCCGACTTCGTCGTCGTGCGTCCGAACGGCGCCCCGCTGTACACGCTGGTGAACCCGGTCGATGACGCGCTCATGGGCATCACCCACGTCCTGCGCGGTGAGGACCTCATGCCGTCGACCGCGCGCCAGCTCGCGCTCTACGGTGCGCTCATCGACGCCGGCGTCACCACGTTCGTACCGCGGTTCGCCCACATGCCGCTCGTGCTGGGGGAGACCGGCAACAAGAAGCTCTCCAAGCGCGACCCGCAGGCCGACCTGTTCCTGCACCGCGAGCGCGGCTTCATCCACGAGGGCCTGCTGAACTACCTCGCGCTGCTCGGATGGTCGATCGGCCCCGATCGCGACGTGTTCTCCCTGGACGAGTTCACTGCGGCGTTCGACATCGTGAACGTCAACCCGAACCCGGCCCGCTTCGACCAGAAGAAGGCCGAGTCGATCAACGGCGACCACATCCGCCTGCTCGAGCCGAAGGACTTCGCGGAGCGGATCCTGCCCTACCTCGCTGCGGCCGATGTCTTCGGCGGCGAGCCCACGCACGAGCAGATCGTGCTGGCCTTCCGCGCGGCGCCGCTCGTGCAGGAGCGCGTGCAGTTGCTCGGCGATGTGCCCGGCATGCTCGGCTTCCTGTTCGCCGACGAGGTCTCGTACGACGCCGACGCGCTCAAGGGGCTGGGGGAGAACGCCGCCGAGGTGCTCACCGCCAGTGCCGCCGCGCTCGAGCCGCTCGACACCTTCACGCCGTCGGCCATCCAGGACGCGCTGGCCGCAGCCCTCGTCGATGGGCTCGGCCTCAAGCCCCGCGTCGCCTATGGCCCGCCCCGCGTCGCTCTGACCGGCCGTCGCGTGTCTCCGCCGCTGTTCGAGTCGATGGAGCTGCTCGGCAAGGACGAGACGCTGCGCCGCCTTCGCGCGCTCGCCGAGTTCCTCGCGGCCTGACGACGCGCCCGGGAGTGCGGGCCCGCGGGGCGTTTTGGCGTTCGGGCTCGCACTCGGGTAGGCTTGACTCTCGGTGCGGAGCTCCGGTTTCGCCCTTGGGGTATGGTGTAATTGGCAACACGGCTGATTCTGGTTCAGTTGTTCTTGGTTCGAGTCCAGGTACCCCAGCAAAATGAAACCCCCGCCTGAGCGGGGGTTTTCTTGTATGTGATCCGACACTCACCGCCGCCCGAAGAGCTCCGGATCCACGGGACGCTGCGCTCGGGGCAGCCTCGCCACCACGAGGCGATACGCCTCGGTGACGAGTTCCTCGACGAGATCCTGGGGGAGGCTTCCGTCGGCCTGGAGCGTGATCCAGTGCCTCTTGTTCATGTGATAGCCGGGGACGATCGCCGGAAACGTCTCGCGCAGCGCCTCGGCATCCGACGGATCGGACTTGAGCGTCACGCTGGTCCTGCTGCCTGATCGGGACAGTGCCATGAACATCCGTTCACGCACGCGGAACACGTCGACTTCGGGACCGAACGGCTGATCGACCGAGACGCCGGGAAGCTCTTCGGCGCGCGCGGCCGCCCAGTCCTGCAGGATGTGATCGCCCATCTGCTGAGCCTCTCGTCGGCGCCGCCCCGCTCCCATCTTCGCGCACCTGCCATCCGCTGTCTGGACTTGCCGCGTCACATGCTGGATCCTGATCGGGGAGGAGTCGACGATGACCGCACGGCGAGGCGCAGGGATGATCATCATGGCGCTCGGCATCGCGATGCTGACCGGATGCACCGGTTCGATCTCTCCACCCCCGTCGACACCTCCGGCGAGCGGTGCGGCGACCGGCGCTGCCTCCGCGCAGTCCGCGGCGATCGCGGACATGGTGCGCGCCCAGATGACGCAGGCGCATCTGAAGAGCGCCATCGTGCGCGTCTCGGTGGGCGGCCGGGATGTCATCCGCGAGGCGTTCGGCGAGTCGATGACCGGTGTTCCGGCGACCGTCGACATGCATTTCCGCAACGGCGCCGTGGCGATCCAGTACGTGGCGACGTTGCTGCTGCAGCTCGTCGACGAGAAGAAGCTGAGTCTTGACGACAAGCTTGCGAAGTACCTTCCGGACTTCCCGCACGCCGGTGAGGTGACGCTCGGTCAGCTCGCGCAGATGACCAGCGGGTACCCCGACTACGTGCTCGGAAACGACGCCTTCACCAAGGCCTCCTACGACGACGTGTATCGCGACTGGAACCCGCAGGAGATGCTCGCCTTCATGTCCGATCAGCCGCTGCTGTACCCGCCCGGCACCAACTGGAACTACGCGCACTCCGACTACGTGCTGCTCGGTCAGGTGCTGGAGAAGGTCACCGGCATGCCGCTGGAGCAGGCCATCAAGAAGAAGATGCTGGATCCGCTGCACCTGCGCGGCACCGTCGCCTCGCAGACGGCCGAGATCCCGGAGCCGGTGCTGCATGCGTTCACCTCGGAACGTCGCCCGTACTTCGGGATCCCCGCGGACGTGCCGTTCTTGGAGGAGTCGACGTACTGGAACCCGTCGTGGACGCTCCCACGCGGCGCGATCGAGACCAGCACGATCGACGACCTGCACGCCACGGCGATCGCCGTCGGCACCGGCACCCTGCTGTCGAAGCAGTCCTACGCGGCGATGACCTCGACCGACCTGCGCGGGCGCACGTCGGCGCTGCCAGGGTGCGCGACCTGCATGGCGATGGACGACACGCACACCTACGGACTCGGCGTATGGATCGCCGGGCACTGGCTGCTGCAGAACCCGCTCTTCTCCGGGTATGCGGCCACCGAGGGATATCTACCGTCGCAGAAGATCGCGATCGCGGTCGCGGTCACGTACGACGAGGCCGCGTTCGACCCGTCCGGCGCCTACCCGAACGTCGCGTCGACGCTGTTCCGCCAGATCGGCGGCTACCTCGCCCCGGACGACGCGCCCCCGGGTGCGGGCTGAGCCGCGCGCCGCGGACACACGGGCGCCGCGGCGGTCGACGCGCCGCCGGAGCCATTGCCCTTGGCGCAGAAATCGTGACATCCTCGTTTGCACGTCGACGCTGATGCTCCGAGCCGCGATGCGACCCGCCCCACCGGCGTGAACCGGTCGAGGGGGAACGCATGTCGCAGACGGATGCCGTACCGGCGTCGAACACGGAGCAGGACCACGGCGCGGAGCACGATGCCGAGCAGGAGGGCTACAAGAAGAGCCTGAACCGCCGCCAGGTGCAGATGATCGCGATCGGCGGTGCGATCGGCACAGGGCTCTTCCTGGGATCGGCGTCCCGGCTGCACAGCAACGGCCCGGCGCTCGTGCTCAGCTACGCCTTCGTCGGCGTGATCGCATACTTCCTGATGCGCGCGCTCGGCGAACTCGTGCTCTACCGCACGACATCGGGCGCGTTCGTGTCGTGGATGCGCGAGTTCTTCGGCGAGAAAGCCGCGTACTACACGGGCTGGATGTACTGGACGAACTGGGCGCTCACGGGCATCGCCGAGCTCAGCGCCGTGGGCTTGTACATCCAGTACTGGTGGCCGCAGATGCCGACCTGGGCGACGGTGCTCATCGCGCTCGCGGTCGTGCTGGTCGTGAACCTGCTCTCCGCGAAGGCATTCGGCGAGTTCGAGTTCTGGGCCTCGGTGCTCAAGGTCAGCGCGATCATCGTGTTCCTGGTCGTCGGCCTCGTCGTCGTCGTGCTGAGTCTCGACGTCGGCGGGCATCGCGCGGGCGTGCAGAACCTCTGGTCGAACCCGGGCGGGTTCTGGCCGACGGGCGACGGCTTCGCCTGGTACGGGCCGATCATCGTGATGTCGGGCGTCGTGTTCGCATACGCCGCGATCGAGATGGTCGGCATCGCGGCCGGGGAGATGGAGGATCCGAAGCGGGAGGTCCCCAAGGCCGTGAACGCGGTGATCGTGCGCATCGCGGTGTTCTACTGCGGCGCTCTGCTGCTGCTGGTGTGCATCCTGCCGACGAGCGAGTTCACGCCGGGGATCAGCCCGTTCGTCACCGTGTTCGGCCGGATGGGCATCCCGTGGATGGCCAACGTGATCCAGGCGATCCTGATCGTCGCCGCGATGTCGTCGCTGAACTCGGGCCTGTACACCACCGGCCGTGTGCTGCGCAGTCTCGGCATGGCCAAGCAGGCCCCCGGTTTCACGCTGAAGATGAGCGCATCGGGCGTTCCGTGGGCGGGGATCGTGCTGACCGCTGTCGTGTACGTGTTCGGATCCATCCTCAACGCGATCAGCCCCGACGCCTTCGAGATCGCCCTCGAGGCGGCGTCGATCGCGGTGGTCTTCACCTGGGGAACGATCTTCATCTGCCAGTTGAGGCTGCGAAAGCTCTCGGACCTGGGAGTGCTGCCCGCGAGCAGCTTCCGTGCGCCGGGCACGCCATGGACGAGCTATCTGGGCCTCGGCTTCCTCGTCTTCGTGATCGTCGGGATGGCGATCTCCGGCTGGCAGGCCTCACCGTACTTCTGGCACAAGACCGGCTTCGTGGTCGTGGTGGTCGGGATCCCGGTGCTCATCGTGATCTTCGAGATCGGCTGGCTCATCGTGAAGGGACGCGTGAGAGCGCACACGGACGGACGCATGCTGAGCAAGTGGACCGAAACCGGCCTGCGCTATCCGCCGGTGCCGCCGGGACCGCGCACAGAGTCGATCGCCGCGATCGGCACAGTCCTGTTCGATGTGCGCGAGCGCGACGACGAGGACGAGGACGACGGCATCCCGCTCGGCCCGGTCGAGGTCGAGATGCACGAGTGGGACAACCTCGACGAACCGGACAAGAATCCACCCGAGCCCGACGATCCTCGCCCAGGACGGGGGCGCTGACATGCGCCGTCATGCCGCCGCCGTCGGTCTGATCGCGGTCGTGCTCGTCGCGGCCGGGTGCTCGGGGACGCTGCCGACGAACACCGGCGACAACAACGCCACCGGATCCTCGACCCTCACGATCGGCATCGCCGACGACCTTCCCGGAGTGAGTCTGAAGACCGACAGCGGCTACGCCGGCTTCGACATCGACACCGCCAACTACGTCGCCGGCAAGCTCGGGGTGCCGACCAAGAACATCACCTGGCAGCGCATCGACCAGGACGAGCGCATCAGCGCGCTGACGTCGGGCAAGGTCGACCTCGTCGTCTCCACGTTCTCGATCACGCAAGATCGTGAGAAGGAGGTCGCGTTCGCCGGTCCGTACTTCGTCGCGCACCAGGATCTGCTCATCCGCCGCAACGACGACACGATCACCGGGCCGGAGACCCTCGACGGAAAGAAGGTCTGCGCGGCCGCCGGTACCACCTCGATCGACTATCTGACCTCGCACTACCGGGGTGAGATCACGGTGGTGAAGGTGCCGTCCTGGTCCGAATGCGTGCGCGATCTCGCCGCGGGCACTGTCGATGCGGTCTCCACGGACGACATCATCCTCGCCGGGTTCGCGTCGCTGCCCGAGTACAAGGGAATGCTGCGGGTGATCGGCAAGGGCTTCACCGACGAGGACTACGGCATCGGCCTCGTGCAGGGAGACAGCCGGCTCGACACCGTGCGCACCGCGCTCAAGGAGTACATCTCGTCGGGTGCATGGAAGGCCTCGCTCAATGCGAACATCGCGCCTTCCGGGTACGCGATCCCGGCGCCGCCGACGGTGAAGTGAGGACCGCCGGCGACGCCGCGAGGATCAGAACACCGGGGTGCCGCCGCGGGTGAGCCGCCAGTTCACGACGTGGAAGTCCTGTGGGTCGATGACCCCGGCGGCCGAGGCATACGCCACGATCGCCTCGCGGATCGCGACCTGCGCGTTGTAGACCACCGGGGCCGTCGTGATGTGCGGAAAGCCGCCGCCGCCGGACTGGCGGTAGTTGTTCACCGCGACGACGAACTTCTGCGCCGGGTCGATCGCCACGCCGTTCCATGCCAGGTTCGCGATCCGCGAGCCCTGCTGCTGCGCGATGTCGACGTCGTACGTCACGCCGGAGAACTGGTCGTAGTTGTAGTCAGGCGTGTTCTGGGCGTTGGTCCAGCTCGCGGGATCGATCTCGGCGGCCGGGTCGACCCGTTGGAAGTACTTGGCGGAGTACTCCAGGTAGTCCTTGATCTCGGCGCCCGTGAGCACGGAAGCCATGAGCGTGTTGTCGTAGATGTAGAGCCCCGCAACGTCGCGGATCGTCACCTGGCCCGCCGGGAAGGTCGCCTGCCGGTTGAACGGCGCCGCGATCGACACGATCGGCAGATCCGCCTCGGGCGTGCCTGCGATCGCCTTCGTGACGGTGTCGACCTGCACCTTGTTCACGTAGTCGAGGATCGCGGTGTCCTTCCAGCAGGACTCGGCGGCGGAGAGCTCCTCGGACGACGTCGCGACCGGCTTGTTCACGTAGGCGACGACCGCATCGTGTTGCGCCACGATGAGCGAGACGAGTTCGGGGTCGTCCTGCACCGTGTTCGTGTTGAGGTTGGTGGATCTGCGGCCGACGACCTGCCACTGACCCTTGACCTGCTGCAGGTCGAGATCGAACACGCTGAGGCGCTGGCCCCAGCACATCGGCTCGCTGAGCACGACCTCCTTGCCGGTCTCGCGGTTGGTCACGATGCGCTGCGGGATGTCTTTGTGCGCATGTCCGAACAGGATCGCGTCGATGCCGGGCACCTGCTCGGCGAGCAGCCCTGCCGCGTTCTCGTTCGGCAGGTCGTCGCCGTACGAGGACGTGCCGCTGTCGCCGGAGTGCACGCTGACGACGACGACATCGACGCCCTGGGCGCGGATCACCGGCACCCAGCGCTTGGCGGTCTCGATGATGTCGAGCACCTCGAGCTTGCCGCTCACGTTCGCCTTGTCCCAGATCACGACGCCGGGGTTGGTCAGACCGAGCACGCCGACGCGGATGGGCTTGGCCCCTTTCATGTTGAGGGTCTTGATGGTGTACGGCGTGTAGGCGGGCACGGTGGTGCCGGCTCGCACGGCGTTGGCGGCGAGCACGGGCGCCTTCATCTGCGCGATCCAGGCGTCGAGGAAGTCGAGACCGTAGTTGAACTCATGGTTGCCGAGAGCGACGGCGTCGTATCCGATGGTGTTCATCTGCGCGGCCATCGGGTGGACCTCGCCGGTCTTCGTGATCGGCTCGACCGTGGCGTAGTAGAAGCCCAGTGGCGTGCCCTGGATCGTGTCGCCCGCATCGAACAGCAGGGTGTGATCGGCGCCGCGGTCGGCGCGCACCTGCTTGACGACGCTCGACACCCGCGCGAGTCCGACGACGTTGCCGGCCTTGTCGCTGTAAGCCGCGTCCGTGTAGTAGTCCCAGTTGAGGGCATGCGAGTGGATGTCGCTGGTGCCCATGATGGTGATCGTCACGGTCTTGCCCTTGCCGCCCTGCGCAGCCGATGCCGACTGCGGTGTCGCCGCCACCCAACCGGCGGCGGCGAGGGCGCTGGCAGCCGTGACGCCGGTCAGGAACCCGCGCCGGTTGACACCGGATCCGCGTTCGTGCTCGACCTCATCGGGAACCGCGCACGAGCACCAGCGGGGCTCGGGGGCGTCGGCGTGGCGGTGGACATGTGCATCGTTGGTCATAGCTTCCGATGCAAGCATGCCGGAATATCCGTGACAACAACAGAACGTGAACAGGGCGTGCCACGCTCGAACGCGCAGCGGACCACACGGATTCCGGCGACGCGAGCACCGTGCCGGAGGCGGCGGACCGGACATGCGAAAGCCCCCGTCCGGGACGGGGGCCTTCCTCGGTTGAGAACCGGGTCAGAACACGTTCGACTCGAGCCACGCCAGCGGGTCGATCGCGCTGTCGTTGATGTGCACCTCGAAGTGCAGGCACGATCCGACGGTCCAACCGGTGTCGCCGACGCGACCGATGTACTGGCCGGCGGTGACGCACTCACCGGCCTGCACCGCGCGGCTGCCATAGGTCATGTGGCCGTACAGCGTGGAGACGGCGTTGGCGCCGCTGAGCGCGGGATGGGCGATCTCGACGGTCACTCCGTAGCCCTGGTAGCTCTCCGAAGACAGCGTGACGCACCCGTCGGCCGCCGCGTAGATCGGCGTGCCGATCGGGGCGGCGAAGTCCTGACCCATGTGGCTGCGGCCGGTGCGCGCCGCGCCGAACCCGTCGGTGAGCGTGTACGAGCCGGCGGCCATCGGGTAGATCACCTGGCCGGGCTTGGCGATCGAGGCGACACCCGATCGCTCGGCCGCGGCGGTGGCCGCCTGCATCGCGCTCAGTTCAGTGGGGGTGGTCGCAGTGAAGGTTCCGTGCACCTGGACGTCGGGCAGCACACCGCTCGCGGCGGTGAACGACTGCGCGCGGATGTCGGATGCGGCGGTCGCACCGTGGGTCGTGTCGCTGGCGCGCACCATGCCGATGGCGGGAAGCGCCGTGCCGACGACGAGCGCCGAGATGGCGAGGGCGGCGCCGGTGCTGCGGCTGAGATTCTTCGCGCCAAGGCGGCGACGCGGCGCCGTGCCGCGCGGAACAGCGTGGGCGGCGGGCTGTGCGGGAGCCGCGGAGCGGATGGCCGGCTGGGGGGCCTGCGGGATCGGAGGGAGCTCGTCGGCGATCGGATGCACCGGGATCGCGGCGCTCGGCCGGGCCTCGGCGGACTGTGCGGTGCGGGCATCGCGGCGACGGGCGGCCACGGGCGCGATCGGCGCCGGCGACTCGGCGATCGGGACGGCGTGCTCATCCGGCAGCGCCGTCTCGGCCTCGGCCGAGGCGGCGGCCGCGCGCTCGCGCAGCTGGCGGCGCGACAGAGGCGCGGGGGAGCCCGGGGTGCCGGCGGGGGAATCCGGCGTCAGGGCAGAGGGGTACGCGGCTTCGGGGGATCGCGAACTGATGATGAGCTCCTCGGACAGCGGAGGGGTGTGACGACTCCGCTTTCGGGTAGCGAAGTGGGTGTTACAACTCCGTAATAATACGGACTGTTCCTGAAATTTCCATGCATTGCGCGCGAGACGTCGCCCGGCGCGTCGCGGGATCAGTGTGCGTCGCCCCGTTTCGTGATGGTCTGCACCAGTGCGAGGTACTCCTGCGGGGTCGCGTTGGGGAGATAGGCGGCGCCGATCGCCATCCCGATCGCACCCAGCTTCGCCGGATCCGCATACGCCATCCAGATCGTGTCGTAGCGCGGGTTGAACTTGCTCTTGAAGCGGAACAGGGACGTGAAGCCGTATGCGGGCTCGAGCATCTCCCCGAGCCATCCCAGCAGCTGATCCAGGAACGACGGTGCGGCCGGTGCGGCGCCCGGCTTGGTCGCCAGGGGAGCGCCGGACAGGCTGAGCACCTGTACGCCCTCCTCTTTCATCCGCAGGGCGGCAGACGCGATGACGTACTCCATGATGCCGGGCATCGAATCATCGCTGCGGCGCATGAAGTCGATCGTCCAGCCGGTGATCTTCCCGTCGGTCCAGGTCGGCAGCCAGCTCGTGGTCGCCTGGATCCCGCCGTCCGCGTCGATCGCGAGCAGCAGTCGCACATCGGGATCTTTGAGCTCCTCCATGCCGCCCAGGGTGAAGCCCATCTCCGGGAGCTTCTTGTGCGCGACCCACTCCTCGCTGACGGCGGTGATCGCCGCCGAGTAGCGGGCAGGGAGATCATGCCAGGACGACCACAGCGTGGTCATGCCCTCACGTTCGGCGCGGTTGAGTGGCTGACGCACCTTCTGCCAGGCCTTGCCCGCCAGCTCGAACGAGGGCAGATCGATCACCGTCTCCTCGCCGACCGACATCGTCTGCCACCCGAAGTCCTCGAAGACCGGCAGGAAGCGATCGTGGAAGCTGTAGAAGCACGCGGACCAGCCCTGCTCCTCGCAGTACAGCACGAATTCCTCGACGGCCGCGCGCTCGGCACCCGGAGCGCACACCGGATCCGACATGGTGAGAGCGATCTTGTTGATCACGCGATAGGCGACGGCCCGCTCGCCGTCGGCGGAGAACCAGTAGGCGTTGCCCGGCCAGGTACCCATGAAGCCCAGGGTTCCGGCACCGCCGTTCTTCAGCAGCGCGCGGAACCGCGCCTCCTCGGTCGCGTCCCGGCCGACCTCCGTGGCACGGAACAGCCGCACCGTGGCCGCGATGAACACGATCCAGAACGGCACACCGATCCACTGGTAGGTCAACAGTGCGATGCCGTCGACGGGGATCCCTGCGTCCGCGATCGGCGACAGCAGACCGCTGGACACGAAGGGACGCGCGAGATCGGCGAAGAGTTCGCCGATCGAGGGGCGGCCGTCGAGGTAGTTGCCGCCGTCGAACAGGCCGACCACGACGTAGACCGCGGCGAACAGAGCGAAGGCGCCGGCCACGGTCGCGGCATAGCGGGCCACGGCCGCCGCAGGCGCCCGCACCTGGAACCGGCGTCGCGTGATCAGCAGCAGCACGATCACCGCGACCGGTACCAGCACGGCGAGCACCATCGCCATGCCGTCCTCGATGGTCAGCTGGTCGCGCGACGGCGTGTCCAGGAGCTCGTCCAGCCCGACCGCGGTCGTCGTCAGGATCGCCATCGCCGCATTCACGATGAGCGCCAGGATCCAGGCGGCTCGCCGGCCGGTGCGCAGGCCCCAGGCGGCGAGCAGCGTCAGCAGCGCGGGCACCAGGCTCACCAGGAACGGTCCGGCGCCGGAGTTCAGGACCGCATCGGCCTGTCGCGAGCATTCCGCGGTGAAGTCCTGGACGCACGACTTCGGCATCGAATCCGCCTCGAGGGGTGAGAACCCCGAGATGACCAGGCCCAGGGGAGCGGACCAGGATCCGGACACCAGCACGATGAACGGCCCGAGTCCGGTGGCGGCCACGATCGCGGCGACGATCGTGCGCACTTCGCGGTACGAACTGCGGTGCCATGAACCGCGCACGTTGCCGTGTGCGAGCAGCATGCCCAGAACCAGGCCGAACACGCCGGAGACGAGACGGAACTCGCTGTCGCTGTCGGCGGCATAGAGCGCGAACATCAGCAGCAGCGTGAAGCCGACGACACGGATCCGTCGCTGCCAGAGTGCCGGAGCGTACGCGGACGCCGCCATGAGCAGGCCGACCGTGCCGATGGTGGGGTCCGCGACGAGGTCGAGACTCGTCAGCGTGCTCCACATCGACCCCCACCCGAGCAGGATCGACTGGGCGGCCACGCCGATGAGGACACCCAGCACGCCGGTCACGAAGAACACGGCGATCGCGCGCAGCGTGCCGAGCTTGCGCTCGCCGTAGGCGCCGGCGGTCAGCACGAGCGCGATCGCGAGGATGGCGCCGACGACGGAGTCCGCGAACAGCAGTGCGGTGACGGGAGTCCACCAGTACCCGGATGCGATCGTCGTGCTCTGACCCGCCGCGAGCTCCATCGGGAAGCGGCCCCAGAACGTGCCGGTGGCGAGGCTGACCCCGAGGATGACGACCGAGAGCGCCGCGCTGAACGGATGCCGGCGGATGTAGCCGGACGTCGCTCGAACCCACCGGGGCAGCGTCGGAGGCTCCGGTGCGGGCGCTCCGGCCGCGTCGGTGGGAACCTGCTCGGTGGCGGACATGCGTACTCCTCGTCCGCCCCGCGGCAAGGACGCGCGGGGCCTGATTCCAGATTGGCGCGCCGTGACGCGCTTGTACAGGAGGCGCTCCGCGGTCTGCGATGGTCGATCGGCGTCCTCGACGTGGCCGTCTGGATTGGTCCCGCCCCTGGTCCCGGCGGGACGTGCGGACGTATTCTGTTCATAGAGATCTGCGATCTCCCGATGGGAGGAGCGATGATGGCCGATCAGATGGATCCGCAGCAGGGCGACGACCCGCGCGACACGCTTGAAGGCGCGTACACCGAGATCGATGGTGAGCCCGAACCCGAGCGCACGGTGCACGGGCAGTACACGCGTACAGAGCGCGGTGGGCCCGAGACCGAGGACGAAGGCGGCTACGTCGATGCCGAGCAGGCCGACGGCTCGGAGCCGCCGCTGCACTCGACGCACGACCGCCAGGGCAAGTACAACCGGCACGACCAGTAGCGCTCGCCCGCGTTCGCGCCGATCAGAGGGCGCCCGCGGGGCCGGCGCCGTCGCGGCGTTCGAAGACGAGCTGCGTCTCGGTCGCACGCACCACGTCGTGCACGGTCACGCGCTCCAGCACGATGTCGCGCAGCGCGGCGGCATCGGCGACGGCGAGGTGCACGAGGAAGTCGTCGGCGCCGGCGATGTGGAACACCTGAAGCACGCCCTCGGTCGCCTCGAGCGCGTCGAAGAGCGCCTCCACACCGGCCTTGGAGTGGTTCCCGAGTCGCACGCGGATGACCGCCTGCAGCGGGCGGCCCAGCGCGGCGGGATCGACGACCAGCCGCAGGCCGCGGATGACCCCGCGCCGGCGCAGTGAGCGCACCCGGAACGCGCAGGTCGAGGCGGGGATGTCGAGCGCCTCTGCCACATCCTTGATCGGCGCGTCGGGTCGCTCGGACAGCGCGGCGAGGATGCGGAGGTCGAGGGCGTCGACATCCGAGGTGGACGCCGCGGTCGCGGCCGGTCTCGGGGTGGGCTGTCGCGGGGCCAAGATCGTCTCCCTCATCGCCGGGGATCCTGTTTGCTCGACAATCATGACAGCCGAATCGGATCGGTGCAGCAATGAGACTGGTCGTCGCCTGCCCGCAAGAGGATCCTGATCCCATGTTCGATGACGATGCCGCAGACCGTCCGCTCAGCCCCGAGACCGTCGCCGTGCACGCCGGGCGCGCGGATCTCGCAGCCCTCGGAGTGCATGCCGCGCCGATCGATCTGTCCTCGACGAACCCGCTGCCGGACATCCTGCACGGCGGAGACTCGTACGAGTCGATGGCGAACGGCGGACACCCGCTGCCGGATGGCGGCAACGTGTACGCCCGGCTGTGGAACCCCACCGTCGCCCGCTTCGAGGAGGGCCTGGCCGAACTCGAGCACGCGGAGGCGGCCGTGGCGTTCTCCAGCGGCATGGCCGCGACGACGGCCGCGATCCTCGCGCACACGACGGCGGCCGGCAAGCATCACATCGTCGCGGTGCGCCCGCTCTACGGCGGCACCGATCATCTGCTCGACTCGGCGCTGCTGGGGGCTCAGACCACGTTCTGCACCGAGGACGAGGTGCACGCGCATCTGCGGCCTGACACGGGCCTGGTCGTGGTGGAGACGCCGGGCAACCCGACGCTCGACCTCGTCGACATCGCGGCGGTGGTCGCGCAGGCCGGCGATGTGCCGGTGCTCGTCGACAACACGTTCGCGACGCCGATGCTGCAGAACCCGCTCGACCTCGGCGCGACGATGTCCCTGCACAGCGCGACCAAGTACATCGGCGGCCATGGAGACGTGATCGCGGGCGTCATCGCGTGCTCCGAGGAGACCGCGCAGGCGCTGCGGCGAGTGCGCGCGATCACCGGGGCACTGCTGCACCCGCTCGGCGCCTACCTCCTGCATCGTGGCCTCGCGACCCTTCCGCTGCGCGTGGAGCGCCAGCAGCGCTCGGCCGAGCGGGTCGTCGCCTGGCTCGGCGAGCACCCGGGCGTGTCGGAGGTCTTCTACCCGGGCATCGGCGACACTCGCGGGCTGGTCGGCACGCAGATGCGCGGCGGCGGAGCGATGCTCGCAATCCGCTTGCGCGACGGGTACGCGGCAGCGGAGGCGCTCACCGGATCCGTGCGTCTGTTCACCCATGCCGTCTCGCTCGGCGGCGTCGACTCCCTCGTGCAGCATCCCGCCGCGCTCACGCATCGTCCGGTCGCGGCCGAGGCACGGCCCGGTGCCGACATCGTGCGCCTCTCGATCGGTCTGGAGGATCCCGAGGACCTCATCGCCGACCTCTCCCGCGCGCTCGCCCGCGTCTCCGCCGCGGTCGGCTGACTCCGGCAGGCCTGCGGACCCGCCCGGCGCCTGATTCGGAAGGACCGTTGCGCGATCCATCCCGCCTCGACATGATGGAGGACAGTGCACCGGCGCCGGACGAACACGATTCGCAGGGGGGACCGCGTGCGGTTCAGGCGAGGTCGATGACGTTTGCGAGGAAGCGATCGGGGCAGCAGCTCCCGAGACTTCTGCTCGTGTGCCTGGCAGCTCTCGTGGTGGTGCTCGGCGTGGGCGGCATGGATCTGCTCGGCACCGGTCTGGTCGACACCGGGATCCGCACGGTCGCCGATGCGGCGGAGACCGCGACCCGCGCCGCGCGGGTGACGGCGCTGCAGGCGGATGACGCGCGTCGGCAGGATCGTGACGTGCGCGCCGCCGTCGGCCGCGCGTTCCCGGCTCCGATCGCGATCGGGCGACTCGCCGTCAGCGAGATCTCGGTCGGCAACCCTGACGCGGTGCAGGCGATCGGCGGGGACGGCGTGACGGGTCGTGCTCGCCTCGTCGACGGCGCCTGGCCGTCGCGCGCGGGGGAGGCTGCGGTGCAGGCTGCGGCGGCCGAGGCGCGGGGCTGGCGCCGGGGCGACCGCATTGCGCTCGGCGCCGCGGCGGACGGGGGCGTCGTCGAGGTCACCGTCGTCGGCACCTGGACGGCGAAGGATCCGGCCGACCCGTACTGGGCGGGCGACCCGGCCGTGGCATCCGGGCATTCGAACGGCGCGGCCGGCCCGGTCTACATCACCGACGACGACATGACGCGGCTCTGGACCACCCCCACCGTGACCTGGACGGTTCGCCCCACCGCGCTCGCCGCCGACCGGCTCGGCGCATACCGGGCGGGGCTGGCCCGTCTGCACGGGGTGCCCGCTGAGGTCGACCCCGGCAACCGGTCGAACACCGCCGTGAGCGGCGACCTCGCCACCCTCCTGGACCGGCTCACCCGTGCAGTCACCGTCGCGCAGGGAACGAGGATCGTCCCGGCCGCGATCATCGTGGTGCTCGGGGCGATTGCCATCACCGTGATCCTCGCCGCCCTGACCGGCGCCCGCAGGGAGGAGCTGCGGCTCGTCCGGGCCCGCGGCGCGGCGGTGCGCGACATCGCGCTGGCCGCCACCGGCGAGGCGCTCGCAGCGACCGGCACCGGCGCGGTCCTCGCGCTCCTGGTGCTTCGCCCAGCCGGTGTCGCGGGCTTCTCCTCCCTGATCGCCGCCGGCCTCACCGTGCTCATCGCCGCAGCGGTCGCCGCGATCACGGCGGTGCGGACGTCCTCTCTCATGACCGTCGCACGGTCGGATGCCGGCCGCGGGGTCGCCGTGGCGCTGCTGCTGCCGGCGCTCGGCGCGGCGGCGATCGCGGGTTTCGCGCTGTGGCAGCTCGACGCGCAGGGCGGGGTGCTCGCGCCGGACGGGTCGGCGGATCCGATCGCGTCGTCGGCCGCCGCCGCCGCGCTGCTCGCCCTCGCGTTGTTCGTTCCGGTGCTCGCGGTGCTCGTCGCCGCCGTCGCCGAACGGGTGGCCCGCCGTTCCCGCGGGATCCTGCCGGTGCTCCCGCTGCGCCAGATCGCCCGCCGCGCCGGCATCGCCGCCGTCGCGATCCTGTGCATCGCGCTCGCCGCGGGAGCCGCGACGATGGCGGCCGGCAGCGGCTCGCTCGGCGCGTCGGCGGATCGCGCGGCTGTGCGGGCTGCGGTCGGGGCCGATCTGCGGGTGTCTGTCGATGCCCAGCACGCGCTTCCTCTCGACGTCGGCGAGGTCGTGCACGTGCCGCGCGTGTCGGCCGCGGTCACGGTGCTCAGCCGCGACGCGACGGTGGGATCCGACACCGTCGCATTCCTCGCCGCAGACCCCGCGGGACTCGAGGTCGCGCCGGCCACGCGCACCGCCCTCGCACGCGACGACGGAGCCGCGGTCGCGGTCGCCATCACGACCACGCTCGCCGATCGCCTGTCCGCGGTCGTCGGCACGCGCTTCACGGCCGCCATCCTGCCTGAGGGATATTCGGTGTCCGTGGAGGTGGCGACGATCGTGGCCGACCTGCCGGGGATCGGCGGGGGTGCGGGGATCCTCGCCGACGAGGCGGCCGTCGACGCCGTGCTGGCGCTCACCGGCGGATCCGGCGCCACGCCGACTCCGAACCAGCTGTGGATCACCACGGCCGACCCGGACGCCGTCGCGGCGACGTTGCGCGCACGGTCGGACGCGCCGCTGCGGATCGCGACGGCGGCGACGGCGAGCGCCGCCCCTATCACCGGCACGTCCACACTGCTGCTGTCCGTGGGAGCGCTTGCCGCCGTCCTTCTCGGCCTGCTCGGCTTCCTCGCCGCGAGCGCCTCCGACCGGTCGCGACGCGCCGAGGAGCGACTCGCCCTGCGGGCGCTCGGGCTCAGCGCCGCGCGGCAGCGCTCGAGCCGGCTCGGTGAGGTTGCGGCCCTCGCGCTGTTCGGCCTGCTCGGCGGTGCGGCCGCGGGCCTGGTGGTCACGGCCGCCGTGCTGCCGCTGATGTGGGGGAGCGGATCATGACCCGCCGCCCGGGCTCCATCGCCGTCATCATGCGCACCGTGCTGACGGCGCCGTCGCTGTCCGTCATCCTCGTGCTCGCGATCGCCGCGCTCACCGGGATCGCCGGGCTCGTGCCAGGCCTGATCGACGAGGCACGCACGGCCACACTCCGGCATCAGATCGATCAGGTCCCGGCCGTGGGGCGTCCGCTCACCGCGTCACAGCCGTTCATCGTGGGTGCCACGAACCCCGCCGGCCCGAAGAGCGACGTGTGGTCCGGTCCGCTCGCAGCAGGTGCGGCGGCGCGCGCCGCACAGCCGGAGCCGCTGCGCGGTGTGCTCGGAGAGACGCGGGTGGTCGGATTCTGGGGCGGGTCGGCACTGGTCGCCGATCGCAGGGTGCCGCTGAACTTCGTGCAGCTCGTGATGGATCCGGGGCTCGAGCGCCGCAGCACACTCGTGCAGGGCCGCCACCCCAAGGTCACGGATCCGGCGCAGGGCGTCGAGGTCGTCGTCTCAGCGAAGGCGGCGACCAAGCTGGACTGGAAGGTCGGCGAGGTGCGCACGCGCGGCGGGTTGTCGGTGACCCTCGTCGGCACCGTGGCGCCGAACGGCGCCGACGACCTCGACTGGGACATGCTCGTCGGATCCCGCACCCCGACGATCAGCTACTCCCCGATGGGGGACACCATCCTGCAGACCATCGCGTTCCTGGCGCCGGACGAGGCGGCGCGGCTGACCGGCGTGATGACCGAGACCACCACGTTCTCCTGGATCCCCATCGACACGGCATCCATCGACGCCCGCAATGCCGCGGCCGTGAGCGCGCAGCTGCGGCTGTTCATCGCGAACCCGGTGCGCCTCGGCGGCGCCGGAGACCCTTACGACCGGGGATTGATCTATCGCACCCCTGTCGCGGACGCGATCGACGGCGGGATCGCCCGCGGCGATGCGCTCACGGCGGTCGTCGCGGTCGCCGCCGTCGGTCCGATCGCCGTCGCGGCGGTGCTCCTCGCGCTCGCCGGCCGCCAGCTCGCCCGACGCCGGCTTCGTGCGGCGAGCCTGGCTCGCGCGCGGGGAGCGTCGCTGTGGCAGCTGATCGCCGTGCTCGGCGGCGAGACGCTCGGACTCGGGCTCATCGGGGTCGCGATCGGCGTCACGATCGATGCGGTGCTGTCGCCGCGGCCGGTCGACGCGGTGACCTGGCTTGTCGCCCTTCTGCTCGTCGCCGTCCCCGTCTGCGCGGTGTTGCTGGCGGTGCTGGCCGATCTGCGCGAGCGCGGGCGGAGAGGCACCGCCGCGTCGACCGCGGGATCCTGGCGCCGCCTCTTGGTCGAGGCGGTCGTCGTGGGGGCCACGGTCGTGCTCGCCGTGATCCTGCTCACGCGCGGACAGGGCATGCGCGTCGATCCGGTGCTGCTGGGCATGCCGTTGCTGATCGGGGCGTCCGGCACCGTGATCGTGCTGCGGCTGCTTCCGCTGCTGCTGGACGCGCTGCTCGGTGCCGCGGCGCGCCGACGCGGGCTCATCGCGCTGCTCGGGCCTGCCCGCACGCTCCGCGATGCCGGCCTGCGCACCGCTCCGGCGCTGGCGGCGGTGATCGGCATCGCTGCCACGGTCTTCGCCGTGTCGTTCTCGGCGACGGTCACCGACAGCATCGCCCGCACAGCGCGTGACATGACGGGCGCGGATATCGCCGTCTCGGCGCCGTACTTCGAGGACGCCCAGGTCGAGGCTGCCCGGAAGGTCCCCGGTGTGGCGGCGCTCGCGAGCCTCGACGCCGACGAGATCGGCGAGGCGTCATCGTCCCAGGCGAAGGGCAGGGTGCGCATCTACGCGGTGGATCGTGCTGCGTTCGCGCGCGTGCAGCACGGGTCCGCCGGCGCGCTGCCGATGCCGTCGTCGCTCACGGAGACGTCCGGCGCGGCAATCCCTGTCGTCGCGAGTGAGGCACTGCTCGGCCAGTTCGGCGACCGGCTGAGCGTCAACGGGCACGAGATCGACGTCGTCGCCCGCACCGCCCAGCAGGCGCCGTTCGGCAAGGCCGAGAAGTGGGTGATCGTCGATCGCGCGAACATCGGTCGGATCGGCGTCACCACGGCATCGACGACGCGACTCTTCGTCGCTGTCGCGCCGGGGCACGACCAGAAGAGCGTGGCGAAGGCGCTGACCGATCGGCTCGGCGCGACCGCGACCGTGACGACCACAGCGGGTGCTGTCGCCGCGGTGGCGACGGATCCCGCATCGGCGGCGCTGCGCATCGCGCTGCTGGTGGCGACCGCGGTCGTGGCGGTGATGCTCGCCTTGGCGATCCTGCAGACCCTGCTGCTCGGATCCGAGGCGCGCTCCCGTCTGCTGGCGCTGCTGCGCACGGTCGGCTATCCGCGTCGGCGCGAGCTGCCGCTGGTGGGCTGGGAGGTGGGGCCCGCCCTGCTGGTCGCGCTGCCGATCGGCATCGCCTCGGGGCTCGGCATGTCGTGGCTGGTGATCGGCGCGCTGGATCTGCGGGCGTTCACCGGCGGGCAGGAGGCGCCGGTGCTGAGCGTGCCGGTGGCGGCGATCGCGGTGACAGTGCTCGCCTTCCTCTCGGTCACCGTGGTCGCGGTGCTGGTGGCGACGGCCACCGCGATGCGGCTGCGCAGCGCCGAGGCGATCCGGATCGCGGACGACGAGGACTGAGAATGCGGATGACGACAGCAGAGGAGACGGCCCGATGACAGTTCCGATCGAGACCGATATCGCCTGCGAGGGCCTGGTGCGGATCTTCACCGCCAAGGGCATCGAGGTGCAGGCGCTGCAGGGACTGGATCTGCGCGTGCAGACGGGCGAGATGGTCGCGCTGGTGGGCGCCTCCGGATCCGGCAAGTCGACGCTGCTCGGGATCCTCGCCGGCCTCGATGCGCCCACGGCCGGCAGCGCCAGGGTCGCCGGCCACGACCTGGTCACCATGCGCAGCGCCGAGCGGCTGCGCTACCGCCGCAGCAGCGTGGGATTCGTGTGGCAGCAGTCGGGGCGCAATCTGCTGCCGTACCTGACCGCACGGGAGAACGTCGCGCTCGCGCACGGCGTCGCCCGCGTGATCCCGCGGGGGGAGCGCGCAGCCAGGGCCCAGGAGCTGCTGGAGCTGCTGGAGGTGGCCGATGTGGCTCAGCAGCGGCCCGCGCAGCTGAGCGGCGGGCAGAAACAGCGCGTCGCGATCGCCGTCGCCCTGGCGAACCGGCCCAGAGTGCTGCTCGCCGACGAGCCCACGGGCGAGCTCGACGAACGCACGAGCGCCGATGTGCTCGCCGCGATGCAGGCGGTCAACACCGAGCACGGCGTGACGACGCTCATCGTCACGCACGATGCGACGGTCTCCGAGCATGTCGACCGCACGGTCCGGATCCGCGACGGGCGCACCTCGACCGAGACGCTGCGCAGCACGCACACCGACGACGAGGGCCGCGAGGTGCGCATCGCGCAGGAGTACGCGGTGCTCGACCGCGCCGGGCGCATGCAGCTGCCCGGAGAGTTCGTGACCGCGCTCGAGCTGCGCGACCGGGTGCGGCTCACGCTCGAAGCCGACCATGTGCGGGTGGCGTCAGGCACGGCGGCCGCGTCGCCGTCGAAGGAGCTGGACGAAGGGGGAGAAGGATGAGCGTCGTGCTGCGTGCAGAGGGCGTCACCCGGGTGTTCCCGGCCCCGGGCGGCGACGTCACGGCCGTGCGCGAGGTCGACCTCGCCGTCTCCGCCGGGGAGCTGGTGGTGATCACGGGCCGCTCCGGGTCCGGCAAGACCACGCTGCTGACGATGCTGGGCGGCCTGGATCGCCCGACATCCGGGCGGGTGCTCCTCGACGACCGGGACCTTGCGGCCGGAGATGCGAGCCATGTGCTGGGGGAACGGATCGCGTCGATCTTCCAGACCTCGGGGCTCCTGCCCGTCCTGTCGGCGAGCGAGAACGTGGAGGTGCCGCTGCGGATCCGCCGCACCCCGGTCGCCGAACGGGAGCAGCGCGTCACCCGGGCACTGGAAGCGGTGGGACTCGCCGATCACGCGCGGCAGCGGCCGGCGGAGCTGTCGGGCGGGCAGCAGCAGCGGGTCGGCATCGCCAGGGCGCTCGTGATGGATCCGGCCGTGCTCATCGCCGACGAGCCGACCGCGCAGCTTGACAGCGAGACCGGTGCCCAGATCATGGACCTCATCGCCGGGCTCGTGCACACCCGCGGCACGGCGGCCATCGTCGCGACGCACGACGCGGCGATGCTGACCCGTGCGGATCGCGTGCTCGATCTGCACGACGGCGTGCTGCACGAGCTGGGGCCGCGCGCCCGCGCCGCGAAGACCGGAACGCACTGACGTCGCTGCCCCATCCTGACGGCGAGACTGCATCTGGGTAACGAGACTGCAGTTCTGTCGCGCAGTCTCGCTACCCAGATGCAGTCTCGCGGATCCGGGTTGTGCATGGAAGTGGTGCATAATACTTGTGCATAGAAAGTGTGCATGCGATTCTGGGGGCATGGACACTCCGGAACGCCCCCTCGGCATGCGCCTCGACGAACGGGCCGTGCGCGTGCTCGCCCACCCGCTGCGCTCCCGTCTGCTCGGCGAGCTGCGGGTGCACGGTCCCGCGACCGCGACGCAGCTGGCCGCGGCGCTGACGACGAACACCGGAGCGACGAGCTACCACCTCCGGGCGCTTGAGGAGGTCGGGCTCGTCACCGACACCGGCGAGGGGGCCGGAAAACGGCGGATCTGGCGTGCGAGCACCGATTCCCACTCCTGGACCAACTCCGACTTCGCCGACGATGATGACGCGCAGGCAGCGTTGGGCTGGCTGCGCCGCGACTACGTGCGGCAGTTCGCTGCGCGGGCCGAGCGCTGGCTCGATGCCGAGGGCTCGTGGCCCGCGGCGTGGGTCGACCGGCTCGGGCTCGAGGACGTGCTGCTCACCGTGACGCCGGATCAACTGGCGCAGTTCCACGCCGAGTTCGAGGCGCTGGCCGAGAAGTACCGCCGCATCGGAGAGGGCGACCGCGCGTCGCGACGCGTGCACGTGGTCATGCAGAGCATGCCGACCGACCTCGAGCCGCCGGCGGAGTCATGACCGGCGGCGGGGCCGGCACGGGGGCCGGGATCGCGATCGCGGCGGCGCAGCGTCGGCTCCTCCTGCTCTCGGCACTGCGCTGGCTCCCGGTCGGGGTCATGCTGGGCGTCACCGTGCTGCTGCCGCTCGAGCGCGGCCTGACGATCGCGGAGATCGGCTCCATCCTCGCGATCCAGGGCTTCGTGGCGCTCGCCCTCGAGCTGCCCACGGGTGCGCTGTCCGACACGCTCGGGCGCCGTCCCGTGCTGGCGGCGTCCGGCGTGCTTGCGATCGTCGCGAGCACGCTGTTCCTGCTGGCCGACACCTTCTGGATGTTCGCCGTTTCCCTGCTGCTGCAGGGGGTGTTCCGCGTGCTCGATTCCGGGTCGCTCGAGGCATGGTTCGTGGATGCCGTGCACGAGCAGCGGCCCGGCGCCGAGGTCGCCGCGCCGCTGGGCCGGGCCGGCACGGCGCTGGGCGTCGCGATCGCCGCCGGTGCGCTGTGCGGCGGACTGCTGGTCGCGTGGCACCCGGTGCCGGCGTTCTCGGCACTGGTGCTGCCGCTGCTCGCGGCGATCGCGCTGTATGCGGTCTACACGCTCCTCGTCCTCGTGCTCGTGCACGATCCGCGAGGCGTCGGCGCCCCGCGTCTGCGTCCCGCCGCGATCATGATCGCCGCGGTCAGGGAGACGCCACGCACGGTCGTCGCCGGCGTGCGGCGCATGGTGCGCTCACGGGTGCTCGCCGGCCTCGTGCTCGTCGAGGTGTTCTGGTCGATCGCGATGATCGGGTTCGAGACGCTGACCCCGCTCCAGCTGGAGGGCATCCTCGGCGGCGAGCAGGCCGCGGCCGCCGTCTTCGGACCGGCGTCCGCGGCGGCATGGGGACTGTTCGCGCTCGGGTCACTGCTCGCCGGACGGCTCAGCGGCGTGATCGGCGTGACCTGGACGGCCATCCTGAGCCGAGTTCTGAACGGCGCCTTCGTCGTGCTGATGGGCATGTCCTCGGGGGTGGTCGGCCTGCTCATCGGATATGGCCTCACTTACTTCGCGCACGGATCCGCTGGTCCCATGCATGCCGCGCTGCTGCATCGTGAGGCGGACAGTTCGACTCGCGCGACGATCCTCTCGCTGAATTCGATGGTTTCCGGCGGCGCCTACAGCATCGGGCTGCTCGTGCTCACGGCCTTCGCGGGGGCGACCTCGGCGGCCACCGCGACCGTCGCCGCCGGTGCGTTCAGCATCGTCGGGGCGCTCTGCTATCTGCCGGCGCTGCGCCAGGAGCGCAGAGCCAGGCCGGCGATGGCGCCGTGATCGCAGGATCCGGCCGAAGTCGTCCAGCCCAGGCCGACCGGGCGCTGTTAGCGTGAGCGCATGACACAATCCTCCCGGGCTGGAGACGTCGCCCTGGTGACCGGTACGTCGTCGGGCATGGGCATGCATGCAGCGGTGGAACTCGCGCGAGCGGGACTGCGCGTGATCGCCACGATGCGCGACACCGCGCGCTCCGGGCGGCTGCGGGAGGCGGCCGGGGCTGCCGGGGTCGAACTGGACGTGCGCGCCCTCGATGTCACCGATCACACGGCCGCGGCACAGCTCGTCGATGAGATCTCGGCCGAGCTCGGTCGCATCGACGTGCTCGTGAACAATGCGGGTCAGGGCGCGGTCGGCACCGCTGAGCAGCTGTCGATGGACCAGATCCGCGCGCAGCTCGAGGTCAACTATCTGGCACCGGTGCATCTGACCAAGCTCGTCCTGCCCGGCATGCGCGAGCGTGGGCGCGGCACCATCGTCACGGTGAGCAGCGTCGGCGGCACCGTCGGACAGCCGTTCGCCGACGCGTACTGCGGCGCGAAATTCGCGGTCGAGGGCTTCATGCAGTCGCTCGCCGCGGTGGCCGAGCCCTTCGGCGTGCACGTGCGCGTGATCGAACCCGCCGCCGTCGCGAGCGATTTCGTGCAGAACGCCGTCCGACCGACCGCCACGGACGTGTACGCAGATCTGCTGCGGGCGTACGTCGCGCGTACCACGGGTGCATTCGCGAACGCGCAGTCGGCGGCAGATGCCGGCATGGCGATCGCCGCTGCCGCGCTCTCCGACGAGCCCCGCTTCCGATGGCAGAGCTCGGAGGCCGCCGTCGCCTTCGTCGGAGTGTCGCTCGCCGACGTGGACGGATCCCGGGTGCGTGCGTTCACCGCGCCGTGGATCGCCGCCGAGCGGCCGGCCTGACGGATGGCGGACGCGATCGTCCCCGCGACCGGCGCGGTGCAGAGCACCCGCGCCCCGCTGAGCGCCGCCCAGGTCGCCGAGCGCGTCGGACGCGGCGAGAGCAACGTCATCGAGTCGCGTACCAGCCGCAGCTTCGGTGAGATCTTCCGCGCGAACGCCTTCACCCGCGTGAACGGGATCTACCTGGTGATGTTCCTGCTGATCCTCGGCACCGGCTACTTCATCGACGGGCTGTTCGGACTGCTCATCATCGTGAACAGCGTCGTCGGCATGGTGCAGGAGGTACGCGCGAAGCAGACCCTCGATCGGCTTGCGCTGCTGAGCAAGGCGCCCGCGCGCGTCGAACGCGCCGAGGGTATCGCGGAGATCGATGTGGAGCAGCTCGTGCTCGACGACGTCGTGCTCGTCGCCGCGGGCGATCAGATCCCGGTCGACGGGATCGTGCTCGATGCCATCGGCTTCGAGGTGGACGAGTCGCTGCTGACGGGGGAGTCCGAGCCCGTGCTCGCCGGTGTGGGCTACGAGCTCAAATCCGGCAGCTTCGTGGCGGCGGGATCCGCGGCCTTCCGGGCGACAGCCGTCGGCGAGCACGCCTACGCCGCGCGGCTCGCCAAGGAGGCGTCGGAGTTCCGCAAGCCGTCCTCGCAGCTGCGCGCGGGGATCGATCAGATCCTGAAGTACGTCACCTGGGCGCTCATCCCGGTCGGCCTGCTCACCATCATCAATCAGATCTGGGGTCGCGCCGAGGACTGGCGCAACGCCGTGCGCGGCCTCGTCGCCGCGCTCGTGCCGATGGTTCCCGAGGGGCTCGTGCTGATGACGAGCGTGGCCATGGCGGTCGGCGTGATCCGGCTCGGCCGGCGCCACTGCCTGGTGCAGGACCTGCCGGCGATCGAGCAGCTCGCCCGGGTGGACGTGGTCTGCACCGACAAGACCGGAACGCTCACGGAGGACGGCATGCGAGTCGGCGCGGTCGAGCGGCTCGGCGCCGACGACGACCGCATCGAGGCCGCGCTCGCCACCATCGGCCGGGCGGAGGGCAAGCCCAACGCGAGCATGGCCGCGATCCTCGAGCACGTGGGACGCGTGCCGGGACTCGAGGTGCACAGCTCGATCGCCTTCTCCTCGGCCCGCAAGTGGGCGGCTGCGCAGTGCGCGGGTACGACGGCGGGAACGGTGCAGAGCTGGGTGCTCGGCGCGCCCGACGTGCTGCTCGCCGCGGGGGATCCCGCGCGCGCGCGCTCGGATGCGCTGGCCTCCGAGGGGCTGCGCGTGCTCGCCCTCGCCCGCACCGAGGCCGCGATGCCCGACCCGGAGGACGACGGGGACGGGCTTCCCGAGGGCCTCTCCGCCGTCGCACTCGTCATCCTGGACCAGCGTCTGCGGGCGGAAGCCCCGGGAGCGATCGCGTACTTCGCCGAGCAGGACGTCGACATCAAGGTGATCTCGGGCGACAACGCCGCCGCCGTGGGCGCGATCGCCGCCGAGGCGGGTGTGCCGAACGGTCGCAATGCGGTGGACGCACGCACCCTGGATCCGGAATCCGCGCACTTCGACGGCGAGGTGCGCGCCCGTACCGCCTTCGGCCGCGTCACTCCGACGCAGAAGCGCGCCATGGTGCACTCCCTGCAGGGCGACGGGCACGTCGTCGCGATGACTGGCGACGGCGTGAACGACGTGCTCGCGCTCAAGGATGCCGACGTGGGGGTCGCGATGGGATCCGGGTCTCCCGCCGCGCGCGCGGTCTCGCGGATCGTGCTGCTGGACAACTCGTTCGCCACGCTCCCGCACGTCGTGGCCGAGGGACGGCGCGTGATCGGGAACATCGAGCGGGTCGCCACGCTCTTCCTCACCAAGACGCTGTACTCGATCCTGCTGGCTCTGCTGGTCGCGGTCACCGCGGTGCCGTTCCCGTTCCTACCCCGGCATGTGACGCTCATCGCCTGGTTCACGATCGGGATCCCCGCGTTCTTCCTCGCCCTCGCCCCCAACACGGCGCGGGCGCAGGACGGCTTCGTGCGCCGGGTGCTCGACAATGCGGTCCCCGGCGGGATCGGCGCCGCCCTGGCCTCCTACGGGGCGTACCTGACTGCGCGGGTCGTGTTCGGGGCAGGAGATGCGACGAAGGTGATCACGTCGTCGACCGCCTTCCTCGCGCTCGTGATCGTCGCGTTCTTCGTGCTGATCACGGTCGCGCGGCCGTTCCGTCCCTGGAAGATCGCGCTCGTCGCGGCGATGATCGGCGGGATGCTCGTGGTCATCCTGACCCCGCTCGGATCCCGCGTGTTCGACGTCGATCTGCACGACCCCCGTGCGGTGCTGATCGCCTGCGCGTTCGGTGCGGCCGGCATCGGCGTGCGCTACGCCACCCGGGCCGTTCTGCGTGCGGTGTACGGCGCCGTCTCCCGGCGTCGCCGACGACGTGAGGCGTCCGTCACCGGGCGCTGAGCGGCGACGCGCAGGCCGTCGCGGAGGGCGCCGTGGTCCGGCGACTCACTGCGCGCGGGCCAGCGCGAGGCGGCGGGCGGCGCGGATCCGATGCACCTGCATCCGGTCGGCGAGAGCGGCGCCGATCGCGCCGGCGCGACGCGCGAGATCCTGCCCCTGGCGCTCCACGAGCACGTGGAACACTGCGGCGACGACGAGGCTGAGCGGGATGCCCAGGAGACAGGCCAGCCACCATTGCCTCGCGCCCAGCAGATAGCAGAGCGACGCCAGGATCGGCGCATGCACGAGGTAGAGGCTGAACGACACCGCGCCGAGCCGGCGCATCGTCCGCGCCTCCAGAGCGCGCTGCGCGCGCGGCCACGCGATCGCGAGGATCACGAGCAGAGCGGCACCGGCGCCGGCGAGTGCCCATAGCGCGTCGGCGGCGAGGGTGCCCGCCGTGAGCGGCCGGGAGAGCCAGCCCGCGATGAGCAGCGTGCACGCGAGCGCGGCGAGCCACGGCCGTATCCGGCGCATCCCGGGGCGCGCGAGGCGTTCGCGCAGCTCGTCCAGGTGCACGGCGATGAGCACGCCCAGGAGGAACACGGGGAGATAGGAGAGCGCCGCGATCCCCGTGCTGCGGCCGGCGAACAGGAGCAGGATCGTCAGCACGGCGACGGGGACGGAGAAGCGCCGCACCCGCAGCGCGACCCAGATGTAGAGCGGCAGCAGGAGCGAGAACAGCAGCTCCCACCGCAGCGACCACAGCACGTTGTCGAGCGGATAGCCGGCGCGCAGCAGCGACATCTGCGAGAGCATGTCGCTCGCCGAGGCGGTGGTCGCGTGCGTGTCCTGCATCCACGAGTCCTCCGGCATCGTCGATCGGTCGCGGGGGATCACCCGCACGAGCAGGGCCGCCCCGCCCAGAGCCGCGATCACCGGGATGTACAGGCGGAACAGGCGTGCGGGGAAGTACCGGGCCCAGGAGAAGCCCGGGCGCAGTGCGGGCAGGGCGACGACCAGGCCGGAGAGCACGAAGAACACCATCACGGCCTCGGATCCGGCGAACAGCAGCTTCACGGGCGACTGCGTGAGCAGCGTCCAGGCGGCCGGATCGATCCACGGCTGCGCGATCAGCGAGGCGTGGTGGAGCAGGACGACCACCGCGGCGAGACCGCGGAGCCCGTCCAGCGAGCCGATCCTGTTACCGTTCCGTGACATCCCTATCGACGCTAGGCGCGGAGTCTGGACGCCTCCTGGACTGTTCCCCGCAGCACGCGAAAGACGACACGGGCACGGCCGGTCAGTCCTCGGCGACCGCCAGGACCTCGCCGTCGGTGAGCGAGACGAGCTCGTCGAAGGTCATCGGCATCACGGTGTGCGGGGTGCCGCCGGCGGTCCACACCACCGCGTAGTCGCGCAGCGCGACGTCCACCACCGTGCGCACGCGCGCGGGGTGGCCCACCGGGGCGACACCGCCGATCGCCTGCCCCGTCACCTCGCGCACGGTGGTGACCGGCGCCATGACGACGTTCTGCGCACCCACGGCGGCGGTGAGCAGTGCGATGTCGACGCGATGCCGCCCGCTCGTCATGACGAGCAGGGGTTCGCCGTCGGCGAGGAAGAGCAGGCTGGATCCGATCGCGCCGACCTCGCAGTCCAGCGCCGCCGCGGCCTGCACCGCGGTGCGCGCGGAATCGGGCAGCTCGCGCACCTCGGAGCCCAGCCCCGCGGCGCGCACATGCTCCTGTACAATCCGGCTGCGTTCGGGCAGAGGCTGGGCGTTCTCGCGGGGGGCCGCGCTGGTGTCGGGAAGCGGCGACGGATCGGTCATGAACCCATGCTGGCATGCGCGCCCGCCCGGCGGGGCGGATCGAGCGTCCGGGTCGTGGAACGATGGATCCATGACCACCGCGAACCTCACCCGTTCAGAGACGGCCGCGCGATCCGCTGCCGTGACCCTGCACCGGATCCGTGTCGAGCTCGATGTGACCGGCGCCGTCGACCCTGCGCGCACCGGGTTCCCGACGGCGTCCACCCTGGAGTTCGACGCCTCGGTCGACGAGACCTGGGCCGACTTCCTCGGGGTGAGCGTCGAGGCCGTCGTCGTGAACGGCGTCGAGCGCGCGGTCGAGTACGACGGGGCGCGGATCCGCCTCACCGGCCTCGCCGCGCACAACACGGTCGAGATCCGCGCCACCGGCGACTACAGCCGCACCGGCGAGGGACTGCACCGCTTCGTGGATCCGGTCGATCGCGAGACGTACCTGTACACGCACGACGAGCCCGCCGATGCGCGGCGGTTCATGGTCTGCTTCGAGCAGCCCGACATGAAGGCCGCGATCACTGTGGTCGTGACCGCGCCGTCGTCCTGGCAGGTGCTCTCGAACCAGTCGCCCGTCGATGTGCGGGTCGACGGCTCCGCGCAGACCGTGGAGTTCGCGCCGACCGTGCCGTTGTCCAGCTACCTCACGTGCATCGCGGCGGGGCCGTATGCACGCGTCGAGGGCGAGTGGCGCCGGGACGACCTCGTCATCCCGCTCGCGGTGCTCAGCCGTGCCTCCATGGCCGAGCATCTGCCTGCGGAAGAGATCCTGGCGATCACCCGGCAGGGCCTCGACTTCTTCCACGACGCCTTCGCCTTCCCCTATCCGTGGGGCAAGTACGACCAGATCTTCGTCCCGGAGTACAACATCGGCGCGATGGAGAACCCCGGTCTGGTCACGTTCACCGAGTCGTACCTGCCGCGGGGCGCGGCGACCCGCGCGCAGCGGCAGGCGCGCGCGAACACGATCCTGCACGAGATGGCGCACATGTGGTTCGGCGATCTCGTCACGATGAGGTGGTGGGACGACCTGTGGCTCAAGGAGTCGTTCGCCGACTACATGGGCGCGCACGCCTCGGTCGCCGCGACGGAGTACGCCGAGGCATGGGCATCGTTCGCGAATCGCCGCAAGGCGTGGGCCTACACCCAGGATCAGCTGCCGACGACCCATCCGATCGTGGCCGACATCGTCGACCTCGAGGCGGCCAAGCTCAACTTCGACGGCATCACGTACGCCAAGGGTGCATCGGTGCTGAAGCAGCTGGTCGCGTTCGTCGGTGAGGAGGCCTTTTTCGACGCGGCCCGTCGCTACTTCTCACGGCACGCATTCGGCAACACGACCCTGGAGGATCTGCTCGTCGAGCTCGAACTGGCCTCCGGGCGCGACATGCGCGCCTGGGCGCAGGCCTGGCTGCAGACCACCGGCATGAGCACGCTGAGTCTGGAGCGTACGGAGGCCGGAGGCGCCGTGCTCGTGCAGACCGATCCGCGGCCGCACCGACTGCAGATCGGCCTGTACGACGCGCAGGACGGCGTGCTCGTGCGGCGCGAGCGGCTGGATGTCGACATCGCCGAGGAGCGTACGCCGCTGGTCGTCCCCGACGCCGATCTGACACTGCTCAACGACGGCGACCTCACCTACGCCAAGGCGCGGCTGGACGAGCGCTCGCTCGCCGCCGTCGAGCGTGGGCTGTCGACGCTCGAGGACCCGCTCGCGCGCGGACTGGTGTGGTCGGCACTGTGGAACGCGACGCGCGACGGCGAGCTCTCGGTGGCGCGCTATCTGGAGATCGTGGTGACGCACGCGCCCCGCGAGTCCGACAGCGCACTGCTCGGCGGGGTGCTGCTGAATGCGCCGTTCGCGATCGGCCACTATCTGCCCCAGGAGGTGCGCGCCGACGCTCGCCGTGCGTGGCTCGACGCCACCTGGGCCGCCCTCGGCGAGGCCGATGCGGGCAGCGATGCGCAGCTGGTGTGGGCACGGGCATTCGCCGCGGCCGCGGTGTACGACGACGCGCGACGCGCGGAGGTGTCGACGCTGCTGATCGGATCCGGGCCGACCGGCCTCCCGATGGATGCGGATCTGCGGTGGGAGCTCCTGCGCGCGCTCGTCGCCACGGGGAACGCCGGCGCGGAGGAGATCACCGAGGAGCAGCTGCGCGACAACACCGCGAGCGGGCGCACCGCCGCCCTCGCCGCCGCCGCGTCCACGCCCACCGAGGCCGTGCGCGCCGCGGACTGGCGCGCGGCCTGGCAGGATCTGACGCTGACCAACGATCACCTCGATGCGACGATCCTCGGCTTCGGCGCGGGCGGACGGCGCGACCTCACCGCCGGGTTCGACGCCGAGTACTTCGACCGCATCGTGCCGGCCTGGCACGAGCGCTCGATCGAGATCGCCCGGCGCCTCGTGGTCGGGCTGTACCCCGATGCGGACAGCACCGAACTGGTCGATGCGTGGCTCGAACGGCACGCGGACGCACCGGCCGCGCTGCGCCGGCTCGTGCTCGAGCAGCGCGATCACCAGCAGCGCGCGATCCGGGTGCGCGCCGTACAGGAGCTCCTGGGCGACTGAGACTCCCCGCGGCGCTGCCGAACACACGGGATCCGTCGGTCTCGGTCCTAGAGTGTGCGCATGACGTTCGCGACGCTCGCGCTCATCGCGGCCGTGGGGCTGCTCGGGCCCGTGCTGTCCGCGCGACGCTCGTGGCGTGTGCCGATCGTCGCCGGTGAGCTGATCGCCGGTCTGATCGTCGGTGTCAGCGGCTTCGGGTGGGTCACGTCGACGGAGCCGACCTTCACCCTGCTCGCGCAGATCGGCTTCGGACTGATCATGCTCGTGATCGGCTCGCACATCCCGGTGCTCGATCGCACCGTGCGCGCGGCGCTCGGCAAGGGCCTGCTCGGTGCCGGCCTCGTCGCCGTCGTGGCGGTCGGACTGGGCATCGCGGTCGCGGCGGCGTTCGGGAACAGCCACGGCGCGATCTACGCGGTGCTCATGGCCTCCTCCTCGGCCGCCCTGGTGCTGCCCATGCTGCGCCAGCTCGGGGTCGCCGCGGGCTCGGCCGCGCAGCTCGTCGCGCAGATCGCGATCGCCGACGTCGCGTGCATTCTGGCGCTGCCACTCGTGATGCAGCCGTCGCGGGTGCCCATGGTGGCCGCGGGCGGGCTGCTGATCGCGGCGATCGGGGGAGGGCTCGCGTTCCTGGCGCGCCGCCTCGGACCGCGTCTGCAGAACCGCTTCCACGACTACTCCGAGGCGAGGCAGTTCGGCCTGGAGCTGCGCGTCACCCTGCTCGCGCTGTTCGCCCTCACCGCGATCGCCCAGTTCACCCACGTGTCTGTGCTGATGGCGGGCTTCACGCTCGGACTCGTGCTCGCGGCAGTCGGCGAGCCGCGTCGTCTCGCGCGGCAGCTCTTCGGCATGACCGAGGGCTTCTTCGGCCCGCTGTTCTTCGTGTGGCTGGGATCCTCGATCGATCTGCGCGATCTGATCAGCCATCCGGCGATGATCCTGCTCGGCGTCGTGCTCGGCCTCGCCGCGGTCGTCGCGCATCTGGCGGCCCGGCTCGTCGGCCTGCCCTGGTCGCAGGCGGTCGCCTCGGCCGGGCAGCTCGGGCTGCCCGTCGCCGCGGTCGCACTCGGCGTCGAGACCGAGGCGCTGCTGCCGGGTGAGGGATCCGCGATCGTGCTGGGGGCACTGGTCGCGGTCGTGTCGTCGTCCCTCGCGGTGGCGATCGTCTCGAAGCGCACCGCGACACCCGCCCCGCCGGCGGTCAGTCCGGCGGGCTGAGGACCATCCGCGTCACGATGCGCTCCGGCGTCGCGCTCAGACCTCCAGATCGTCGCCCGGCGCCAGCTCGAAGAATTCGCCGCCGTTCTGCTCCGTCGCCCACCTCAGACGGGCGCGGTGCATGTTCGCACCGATCACGGAGAGCGTCATGTCGTGCGTGCCGAAGGCGCGGCGGGGCTTCACGGCGAGCACGAAGTCCATGGCGTCGCCGATCTTCAGCCAGGGGGCGCCGAGGGGAGCGGCCAGCGTGCCGACCTCGACGCCCTCGGGAACGGCGTACGAGTCGCCGGGGTAGTACAGCTCGTCGTCGACCAGCACGCCCACGTTGTCGACGAGCGGCAGCGAGGAGTGGATCTCGGCGTGCACGCCGCCGAAGAAGCGCAGGGAGAACTCGCCGACGGTGATGGCATCGCCGGGGGCGACCTCCGTGATCTCGTAGCCCTCGGCCGCCCGGACGACGCCGGCCGGGGCGAAGATCGGCGTGCCCGGGGCATCGCGCAGGATCCGATCCAGGTGATCGGGGGTCCAATGATCGGGGTGCTCGTGGGTGATGAAGACGCCGACGAGATGCTGCAGTTCGTTCAGGGGGAGCGTGAAGCCGCCCGGGTCGATGAGAAGGGTCTGGCCGTGGTCCTCGACGCGGAGCGCCGCGTGCTCATGCTTGGTGACGCGCATCCTCCGAGGTTAGCCCCGGTATCGGCGACACTCCCGGGGATCGCGTTCGGGCGGCGCCGATTTGGCGGCGGAACAGCCCCATGCCATACTTGAACGGTTGTCGCGAAACGGAAACGGATCGCAAAGACGGCCCCATCGTATAGCGGCCTAGTACGCCGCCCTCTCACGGCGGTAACGCGGGTTCGAATCCCGCTGGGGTCACAGACAGCACGCGAAGGCCCTCGGGAAACCGAGGGCCTTTGTCGTACCCGGCATCGGAGACCCTCTCCTTCGGCTCGAGACCCAACTTCGGAGCCGGGCGGCGACACGCCGCGTCCTCGCCCGGGTCAGACGGCGCGTCGACCCGCTGCTCCGAAGTTGGGCGTCGCCGGCGGCGCGGTCTCAGGCTCGCGAACCCGAGCCGACGTCGAGCGCGGACCCGGTGCGGCGCACGCGATACGCGCCGACCAGCACCAGCGCCGCGACGGAGCCGGCGAGTGCGCAGGCCGCGAGCGGCAGATCGATCCCGTACGCGGTGATCGCGAGAATCGGAAGCACGAACACCGCGACCGCGAGCGCGGTCGCACCGCGCGTCGGCGGCGCAACCATCGCCGGTGCCCTCTCGTAGCGCACGAGCCACAGCGAGAGCAGCAGCACCGCGGCCAGCACCAGCACCAGGAAGGGCACGCGCGTCCACCACCACACGGGGCTGCCGGGCGCAGGCATCGGCAGCGGAAGCAGCAGCTCGATGCCGATCAGCACCATGATCAGGGGCAGGTGCCAGAGATACACCGTCATGAGCCGGGATCCGATCAGCATCACCGCGCCCTGCGCCGCGCGCGTGCGCATCAGCGCGGTGAGCGGGCGGTGCAGCAGTGTGAGCGCGCATGCCTGCACTACTGCGAGGATCGCGAGCGGAGCGGTCGGAGGCCACTGGTTGCTGAGCATGTTCCACGAGTAGCCGCCCAGGGAGACGAGCCCCCAGATCGCGAGATAGCCGAGACCGATCAGCCCGAGCAGCTCCCAGACGCGACGTCGTGCGAACCAGCCGTCGAAGAGGTGGAAGCCGATCTGCTGGGTGAACAGCCACACGAAGGCGACATTGGGGATCCCGAACAGGTCGCTCCCCAAGTCGTACCCGGGTCCCGCGACCTCGATGCGTCCGAGGTCGAGCAGCCCCTCGCCGATGAGGAATCGCAGGGCATCGGTGCCCAGCGCGGCGGCGAGCAGCACGAAGGGCACTCGCATGCCGAATCGGGCATGCAGCGAGATCATCCACGGGGCGAGCGCCTGCACGAGCAGGTACGCGGCGAGGAACCACAGCGGCGAGCCCACGCCGATGGCGATCGTGTCGACGAGTGCGGGATCGAGCCCGATCAGCTTCGCGGCGCCGAGCGCCGCGGTGAAGAAGACGAACACGGGGATCGCCGGCCGGGCCAGTCGAGCCAGCCGCAGCCGCACGAATCCGACCGCATCGTCGCCGCGCTTCTGCGCCGACCGCCAGCCGGCGCGCGCCGCGAATCCGCCCACCACGAAGAACAGCGGCATGATGTTCAGGATCCAGCTGACCGCGTCGAACCACGGCTGCCCTTCGACGGTGCGCTCGATCAGCAGCGCACCGTCCGCGTCACGTCCGACGCCGGTGAACAGGATGTGCACGAAGACGACCAGCACGACGCACGCGACCCGCACGAGGTCGAGCGTGAGGTCACGACCCTCGGGCACTGCCGGCGCGGAGCGGCGCTCGGACGAACGGGGGCGGGCGGCGCTGCTCATGGCTAGACACTAGCGAGGTGCGGGCGGGAGCCGTGGCAGCCATCCACAGCGTTCGCGCTATCCGAGCTCGGCCGCTGCGTCCTCGTCCGCCAGGGTCGCGCGCCGCGTCCGCCGGGTACGCCGGGCCCGCACCACGCCCCAGACGACGATCGCGACGATGGCGGCGACCGCGATCCAGGGCAGCAGGAAGCCGATCGCGATGACGAGGGCGTTGATCGAGGCGATCAGGCCGTTCCAGCCTGCGGCGAGGCCGTCGCCGAATCCCGCGGGATCGGCGGTCGCGGGCGCCTGATGCACGAGCGATACCTGCACCGACGACATCGCCACCTGCGACTGGAGACCCGCCAGCTGCTGCTGTGCGGACTGCAGCTGCCCCTGGCGCTCGGTCAGGGCGGTCTCGGCCGTCAGCAGATCGCTGACCGATGTGGCCTGCGCCATGAGATCGCGCAGCCGCTGCACCGAGGTCGTCAGCGAGTCGACCTGCGCCTGCAGATCGGTCGTGGCCGCGGTCACGTCGTTCGCACTGATCGCGCTCTGCACCACCGTGCCCTGGGAGCGCAGGGCGTCCATCACCGTCGCCAGCTCCCCGGCCGGCACGCGGATCGTGACCCAGCCGTCGTCGGCTCGCGGCAGCGGAGAGGCGCCGGCGCTCTCGAGCGGAACGGCGCCGCCCCCGCCGATCTGCTGGCTCTCCACGTAGCCGCTGTGCTTCTCGGCGAGCGCGGCGATCGCGGCGACCGCCGTGCGCACATCGTCGACCTGCACCGTCGCCGAGGCGGTGCGCACCACATCGCGCCCGTTCGGTGCGGACGAGGATGCGGAACCCGACGAGGATCCGCCCGCCGTTCCGGTCGCGGCGAGATCCTGAGGGGATCCGTTCAGCGACTTCGCCTCGGGGGCAGCGGGCTGCGGTTCGGCGGATCCGGCGGACGACGAGCTCGCCGTGACGGATCCGGTGGCGTTCAGGAGCGCCGGAGTGACGAGCACCCCGACGACGAAGGCGGCGGCGATGCCGGCCGCCGTGAGCCAGCCGCGTCGACGCGATCGCGTGCGAGTTGCGTCGACGCGGATCCGATCGTCTCGCCGCTGCTCGGCGATCTCGGCGAAGACGGACTGCTCGATGCGGTCGATCGCCTCCTCGGACAGCGGAGGCAGGTCGATCGGGGTCGGGGGGTTCATGCGGGCTCCGTTTCGGTCGCAGCGCCGCGCAGGCGAGTGCGCACGCGGGAGAGACGGTTGCGGACGACGCCGTGGCCGATCCCGAGCTCTGCGGCGGCCGAGCGGTAGTCATACCCCTCGGCGGCGCACAACCGGAAGATCTCACGGTCGAGCGTGCTCATGCCGCTCAGCTCGGCGGCGATCCGCGCCACGAGCTCCGCGGTGATCACCTGCTGCTCGACGTCGACGAGCGCCGGGATGCGCTCCTCGCCCGCCGGTCCCTGCACGGTGTGCGCCTCGTCACGGCGCCGCCGGCGCAGCCTGTTCGCGGCCTGGAACCGGCAGATCGTCGCCAGCCAGGGCAGCAGCGAATCGCCCGCGAGCTCGAGGCCCGGAAGCTTCCGCCACGCCACGACGAACGTCTCCTGCATCGCATCCTCGGCGTCCCCGGGGTCGCCGAGGATGCCGTGCGCGATCCAGTACACGGGGCGCGCGTACGCCCGGTACAGCGTGCGGAAGGCGGATTCGCTTCCCGCCGCGGCCCGGGCGACGAGCGCTCGGTCGTGTGCGTCCTGTGCCATGCCGGCTCCGTTCGGTGTCTCTCACCCGATGAGTGTCGGCAGCGGCGAGATCGTCTCAGCCCTTGCTGACGATCGGCACGTGCGGATCCTTCTGGTGCCGCAGCCAGATCGTCGACAGCGCCGGCACGGTGAGCGAAGCCTGCGGGGAGGCGTTCTCGACGTCGACGGCGTAGACCAGTCCGAGGTTGCCCTCGCCGTAGCCGCCGAACTCGTGCGCGTCGGTGTTCAGCACCTCGGTCCATCCGCCCGCGAGCGGCAGGTCGAGCTTCACGCCGTGGCGGGTGCTGCCGGAGAAGTTGCTGATCACGGCGAGGTGCCCCCCGTGCGCGTCGCGGCGCACGAAGGCGACGATGTTCGGATCCCAGTCCGGCGCGCCGATGCGGGTGAACGAGCTGCTGTCATGATCGCGCTCCCACAGCGGGGCGTTCTGCCGGTAGGTGCGGTTCATCGCGCCGACGAACTCCTGCAGCTGGCGATGCGAGGGCTGATCGAGCAGCCACCAGTCCAGGCCTCGGTCGACCGACCATTCGGAGAGCTGCCCGAACTCCTGCCCCATGAAGAGCAGGTTCTTGCCGGGATGACCCCACATGTAGCCGAGGTAGGCGCGCACGTTCGCGAGCTTCGCGGCGTGATCGCCCGGCATCTTCGACAGCAGACTGCCCTTGCCGTGCACGACCTCGTCGTGACTGATCGGCAGTATGTAGTTCTCGCCGAACGCGTACACGAACGAGAACGTCATCTCGCCCTGGTGGTGCGAGCGGTGGATCGGATCGCGCTCGATGTAGATGAGCGAGTCGTTCATCCAGCCCATGTTCCACTTGAATCCGAAGCCGAGCCCGCCGTGGTCGGTGCTGCCGGTCACGCCGGGGAAGCTCGTGGACTCCTCGGCGACCATGACGATGCCCGGGTGCTTGCGGTAGGCGGTCGCGTTGACCTCCTGCAGGAACCGGATCGCCTCCAGGTTCTCGCGCCCGCCGTGCACGTTCGGCTCCCATTCGCCGTCCTCGCGCGAGTAGTCGAGGTACAGCATCGAGGCGACGGCATCCACGCGCAGGCCGTCGGCATGGAACTGATCCAGCCAGAACAGCGCGTTCGCGACGAGGAAGTTGCGCACCTCGTTGCGGCCATAGTCGAAGATCAGCGTGCCCCAGTCCTTGTGCTCGCCGCGGCGCGGATCCGGATGCTCGTACACGGCCTCGCCGTCGAAGCGGGCCAGGGCGAAGGAGTCCTTCGGGAAGTGCCCCGGCACCCAGTCGATGATCACGCCGATCCCCGCCTGGTGCAGCCGATCGACGAGGTAGCGCAGGTCGTCGGGCTCGCCGAACCGGTGCGTGGCCGCATAGTAGCCGCTGATCTGATAGCCCCAGGAGCCGCTGAACGGGTGCTCGGCGACGGGCATGAACTCGACGTGCGTGAACCCCGTGGTGGAGACGTGCTCGATGAGCTCGTCGGCGATGTCGCGGTATCCCTTGCCGGGCCGCCATGACCCCAGGTGCAGCTCGTACACGCTCATCGGCTGCGCGACCGCGTGGGTGGCCGCGCGTCGTGTCATCCACGCGCCGTCCCCCCAGGAGTACTCCGACCGGGTCACGATCGACGCGGTCGCCGGCGGCGTCTCCGCCAGCTGCGCCATCGGGTCCGCCTTGAGGATCCAGCTCCCTGACCTGGTCAGGATCTCGTACTTGTAGTGCGCGCCGACGTCCACGCCGGGCCGGAACAGCTCCCACACGCCGCTGGAGCCCATCGAGCGCATGGCGTCGAGGCAGCCGTCCCAGTTGTTGAAGTCGCCCACCACCCGCACGGCCCGCGCGTGCGGCGCCCACACGGTGAACGCCGTGCCGCGGTCACCGTCGAGGAAGCGCGGATGCGCGCCGAGCGCCTCCCAGAGACGCTCATGCCTGCCCTCGCGAATGAGATGCAGGTCGAGTTCGCCGATCGTCGGGGCCTGCCGGTACCCGTCGGCGGCCTCCCAGTCGGGGGCGTCTCCGAAGACGGCCTTCACCCGGTACGCGCCGAGTTGGCCGGTGACCGCGCCCTCCCAGATCCCCTCGGCGAGGTGCGTCAACTCCACCTCGGAGCCGTCGCCGAGCAGCACCGACACGCTCTTCGCGAGTGGTCGGAGCACACGCACGATCGTCACGCGTCTGCCCGCCTCGTCGGGCTGCGGGTGCGCCCCGAGCACCGAGTGAGGGTCGTGGTAGGAACCCGAGGCCACTGCCTCGAGCACAGCGGAATCGATTGCAATCGCAGTGTTCATCGCTGCCCCTTCACATGCAGGATGTGCACCGGCTCCGTGAAGGCGTCCAGGCGCACGAAATTGTGATCCGTCCAGGTCCAGACGGATCCGGTGACGAGGTCCTCGACCTCGAAGGCCGTTCCGGGCTCGACACCCCAGGCGAGGGTGTCGAGATGCACGGTCGTCTGCCGCACCGAGTGCGGGTCGACGTTGGCGATCACGATGATCGTGTCGCTGGCGTCCGTGCCGGTGAAGGGCGCGTCGAGGTGCTTGGAGAACACCAGGATCGCGTCGTCGTCGCTCCAGTGCAGCCGCAGATTGCGCAGCTGCCGCAGCGCCGGATGTGCGCGCCGGATCTCGTTCAGGCGGGTGAGGTAGGGCGCGAGCGAGCGCCCTTCCTCCTCCGCCTTCGCCCAGTCGCGCAGCTTGTACTCGTACTTCTCGTTGTCGACGTTCTCCTCGGAGCCGGGCCGTGCCACGTTCTCCATGAGCTCGTAGCCCGCGTACACGCCGTACAGCGGGGCGCCCGTCGCGGCGATCGCGGCCCGGATGCGGTAGGCGCCAGGCCCGCCGAACTGCAGGTATTCGGTGAGGATGTCCGGCGTGTTCACGAACAGGTTCGGCCGCATGTAGTCGGCGGTCTCCTGCGAGACCGAGAGCAGGAACTCCTCGAGCTCCGCCTTGGTGTTGCGCCATGTGAAGTAGCTGTAGCTCTGCTGGAACCCGACGGCGGCGAGCCCGCGCATGGGGGCGGGGCGGGTGAAAGCCTCGGCGAGGAAGATGACGTCGGGGTGCTTCGTGTTGACGGTGCGGATCAGCCACTCCCAGAACCGCAGCGGCTTGGTGTGCGGGTTGTCGACGCGGAAGATCCGCACGCCCTGGGAGATCCAGTGCTCCACGACGCGCAGCACCTCGGTGTACAGACCCACAGGATCGCGATCGAAGTTCAGCGGATAGATGTCCTGATACTTCTTCGGCGGGTTCTCCGCATACGCGATGGTGCCGTCCGGCAGCTCGGTGAACCACTCGGGGTGCGCGGCGACCCAGGGGTGATCGGGCGCTGCCTGCAGCGCCAGGTCGAGTGCGACCTCCAGGCCCTGCGCTTCCGCCTCCTTCACGAACGCGCGGAAATCGGCGAGCGTGCCGAGGTCGGGATGCACGGCGTCGTGACCGCCCTTGGCCGCGCCGACGGCCCAGGGGGATCCCGGATCGGAGGGGCCTGCGGTCAGCGTGTTGTTCGGTCCCTTGCGGTTCAGCCGGCCGATCGGATGGATCGGCGGCAGGTAGAGCACGTCGAAGCCCATGGCGGCGACACCGGGCAGACGTTCGGCGGCGGTGGCGAATGTGCCGCTCGCGATCGTGCCGTCCTCGTTGCGCTTCGCGCCCTCGGAGCGCGGGAAGAACTCGTACCAGGCGGCGGCTCCGGCGAGCGTGCGCTCGACGAGGATCGTCTGCCACCCGGTGGCGGAGTCGAGGGAGGTGAGCGGGCGGTCGCGGAACAGGGCGGCGAGTTCCTCGTCGGCCGCGATGGCGAGCGCCTGCTCCGCCGTGGCGGAGGCGAGCGTCTCCGCCGTCCGTGCGAGGTGCTTGCGCTCGGGCTTGGGGCGCTCCTTGTCGTTGCTCGCGCGGGTGAGTAGCTGGACGCCGAGCGCCTGCATCACCGCCACGTCGACGCCGGCCGCGATCTTCACCTCGGCCGCGTGCGTCCACGTCGCGAACTCGTCAGCGAACGCCTCGAAGCGGAACGTCCAGGCGTTGGTCTCATCGAGGGCGACGTCGACCTGCCACCGGTCCGTGCCGTCCTCCAGCGGCACCAGTCGGTGCAGGCTCTCGACATGGTTCGGTGTGCGCAGGCGCAGGTGCACGCCGATGCGGTCATGTCCTTCGCGGAAGGCGACGACCCGGAACGGGATCACCTCACCGGCGAATGCCTTCGGATGAAAGCCCTCGGGTGCCGCGGGGGACGGATCCGCGAGCGGGATCCGCGGGGTCTGCGCGTCGGCGGCATCGGTCGCGGGCAGTGCGCGCACCGGGATCCGCGCGGTGCTGCGGAGAGCATCGGACGAGGGCGAGGTGACGGATCGTTCGGGCACACCCCGAACCTACCGCGCTCCGGGTGACATGGCGGTAATAACGGCCCGGGTCACTCCGCGCGGAACAGGCGCATCGACGTTCCGGGCAGTGCGATCACATCCCCCGGGCGGTGCATGGTCTCGACCAGGCTCGGGCGTTCGTCGGCGCTCGACCAGAGGGCGACGTACCGGGTCACGCCCGGCACGAGCGGGAGCCGCACATCGGTCGCGGCCTCGGTGCCGTGCACCATCAGCAGCACGCGGTTGTGCGCATCCTCCTCCTCGGCGACGGCGACGTACTGCAGCGTGCGGTTGGCGGCGTCGTTCCAGCGATCGATCGACATCGACTCGCCGTTCTGGTCGTACCAGAGCATGTCGCTCGCGCCGGGGATGTCCTCGCCGAGTCGGGCATAGCGGGTCGGCCTGAGGGCGGGGTTCTCCCGGCGCAGACGCGTGAGGCGCTCGACGTGCGCGCGCAGAGCCTGCTGCCACGGAGCCAGGTCCCAGTTCAACCAGGTGAGGGGCGAGTCGATGCAGTAGGCGTTGTTGTCGCCGTCCTGGGTGCGCCCGGTCTCATCGCCGGCGGTGATCATCGGAACCCCCGCCGACAACAGGAGCGTGCCGAACAGGTTGCGCATGGCCTTGCGCCGGGTGGCCTCGATCACCGGATCCGTCGTGGGGCCCTCGGCGCCGTGGTTGAACGCGCGGTTCGTCTCGGCGCCGTCGTGGTTGTCTTCCCCGTTGATCTCATTGTGCTTGACGTTGTACGACACCAGATCGCGCAGCGTGAAGCCGTCGTGCGCCGTGACGAAGTTGACGCTCGCGAGAGGGCCGCGCTCATCGGAGAACGTGTTCGAGGATCCGGCGAGCCGGGTCGCGAAGCCGCCGATCCCGACCGGCGCCGTCGACGCACGGCGGGCGTAATCGATGTCGCTCAGCCAGAAGTTGCGCACCCGGTCCCGGTAGCGGTCGTTCCATTCATGCCAGCCGAGGCCGAAGTTCCCGGTCTGCCATCCGCCCATGCCGACGTCCCAGGGCTCGGCGATGATCTTCGTCCCCTCGAGCACCGGATCCGTGCGGATCGCCTGCAGCAGCGGGTGCTCGGCCGTGAACTCGTGCTGGGCATCGCGGCCCAGCGAGACGGCGAGATCGAACCGGAAGCCGTCGATCTGCACCTCGTCGGCCCAGTATCGCAGCGAGTCCAGCACCATGCGCGCTGCTGCCGGAGTCGATGTGTCGACCGTGTTGCCGGTGCCCGTGGTGTCGATGTAGGAGCCGTCGGGGTTCTGCCGGTAGTAGCGGGCGTTGTCGATCCCGCGCAGGCTCATCCGCGGACCCTCCGGCCCGCCCTCGCCCGTGTGGTTGTACACGACGTCGAGGAGCACCTCGATCCCTGCCTGATGCAGCAGGCGCACCATGCCCTTGAACTCGCGCAGCACGGCCTCGGGACCGCCGCGCCGCGACTCGGTGGTCGCGTACGGCATGTGCGGCGCGAAGAAGCCGAGTGAGTTGTAGCCCCAATAGTTCGCGAGGCTGCGCTGGCGCAGGAAGGGCTCGGAGACGAAGGAGTGCACCGGCAGGAGCTCGAGCGCGGTGATGCCCAGGGTCTGCAGATGCTCGATCATGGCCGGATGCGCAAGACCCGCGTAGGTGCCGTGCAGCGCCGGCGGCACCTGCGGGTGCCGCTTCGTGAGGCCCTTCACGTGCCCCTCGTAGATGACCGTGTCGGCCCACGACGTGCGCGGCTTGTGCACCCCGCCCCAGTCGAACGACGCGTCGACGACGACCGATCGCCAGTCGTTCGGCCGTCCGCCCTTGACGATCCCGCGCGAGTACGGTTCGAGCAGGTTGGCCGTCGGGTCGAAGGAGTTGCCGGTGCCACCGGGGCCGGTCACCCGGATGGCGTAGCGGGCGCCGTGCACGAGCAGGTCGCTGGTGACCTCCCACACCGCATCGCCGACCGGCGAGAGCGGGAGGGTGGCGACGGCCCAGTCCACATCGCCCGAGTCGAAGATGACCAGTTCGACGGCCGTCGCATTCGTCGACCACACCCGCAGCGTGCCGACGCCGTTGTGCACGCGCACCCCGAGATCGTCGTACGCGCTGCTGCACAGCGAGCAGGCTTCGACGGTGGTCTCTGCAACGGTGCTGAGCGCGTGCGGACACATGAGCAAAAGAATACTGTCCGGGGTCGATATCGCCGCCACCCGGTGCCGCCCGTCCTGCAACCGGGTCTCATTCGGATCCCGCCCGGCACGAGGTGCGAGAGTGGAGGGATGCACTATCTCGACCACGCCGCGACGACGGACCTCCGGCTGGAGGCCGCGGAGGAGTGGCTGCGCGTCGCGCGGATCACCGGCAACGCCTCGTCGACGCACGGCGCGGGACAGGTCGCGCGGCGCATGCTCGAAGACGCGCGGGAGCGCCTGGCGGCGGTGCTGGGTTGCGACCCCATCGAGGTGGTCTTCACCTCGGGTGGCACGGAGTCCGTGAATCTCGCGGTGCAGGGACTCTGGCGCTCCCGGCCGGAGGGGGCGGACGCCATCGTGCTTCCGGACGGCGAGCATCACGCCACCCTCGACACGGTCGAGGCGCTCGCGGGTGACGGCGCGCGCGTCATTCCGGTGCCGTTGGACGCGGTCGGCAGGATCCCGCTCGCCTCGTTCCGCGCCGCCACGGGGCACGCCGGGGTCGCCCTGGCCACGGGGCTGGTCGCGAACAACGAGGTGGGCACGATCAACGATGCGGCCGGTCTCGCCCGCGTCGCGGCGGAGGCGGGGGTTCCGCTGCACCTGGATGCTGTCGCGGCGTTCGGTCACGTGCCGGTCTCGTTCCGCGGATGGCGAGGCAACGCTGCGGACGGCACGGGCCTGGTCGCGCTCAGCGTCGCAGGGCACAAGATCGGCGCACCCGTCGGCACCGGTGCGCTCGTGGTGGCCCGTACCGCGCGGCTCGCACCGCTGCTGCACGGAGGCGCGCAGCAGCGGGGGCTCCGCTCGGGAACGCAGGACATCGCCGGTTCCGCGGCGTTCGCGCTCGCCGCGGAACTCGCAGACTCGGAGCGCGACATCGAGTCCGTGCGGCTGGGTGCGCTGCGCGACCGGCTCGTGGCCGGCGTCCGGGCCGCAGTGCCCGAGGCGCAGCTGCTCGGGGATCCGTCGTCGGAGGGCCGGCTGTCCGGCAATGCTCATCTGCTGTTCCCCGGGGCCGCGAGCGAGAGCCTGCTGTTCCTCCTCGACGCCGCGCAGATCTCCGCGTCCGCCGGATCCGCGTGTCAGGCCGGCATCGCCGAGCCGTCGCACGTCGTGCAGGCACTCGGTCGCAGTGAGGCCGAGGCGCGCACGGTGATCCGCTTCACACTGGGCCGCACGTCGACCGACGCCGACGTCGACGCGCTGCTCGCCGTGATCGGCGACGCGTACCGCCGCGCCTCCGGACGCTGACGCGCGCCCGGGCCGCGCCCAGCACGCGCTCGTACACTGGATGCATGCGTGTGCTGGCGGCGATGAGCGGGGGAGTGGACTCCGCCGTGGCTGCGGCGCGCGCGGTCGAGGCCGGTCACGACGTGGTCGGTGTGCACCTTGCGCTCTCGCGCGCGGGCGGCACGCTGCGCACCGGCAGCCGCGGCTGCTGCACGATCGAGGACGCGATGGATGCCCGCCGGGCCGCCGACCTGCTGGGCATTCCGTTCTACGTCTGGGATTTCTCCGAGCGGTTCCGCGAGGACGTGATCGAGGACTTCGTGGCCGAGTACAAGGCCGGTCGCACGCCGAACCCGTGTCTGCGCTGCAACGAGAAGATCAAGTTCGCAGCCCTCCTGGAGCGCGCGATCGAGCTCGGCTTCGACGCCGTCTGCACCGGGCACTACGCCACGCTCGTCGATGGGGCGGACGGCCTGGAGCTGCACCGCGCCTCGGATGCTGCCAAGGACCAGTCCTATGTGCTCGGCGTGCTGAACGCCGACCAGCTCGCGCACACCTACTTTCCGCTCGGGTCCACGCCGTCCAAGGCACTCGTGCGGGCGGAGGCCGCCGAGCGCGGGCTGAGCGTGGCGCAGAAGCCGGACAGCCACGACATCTGCTTCATCCCCGACGGCGACACGCGCGGCTGGCTGGCGGAGAAGGTCGGCGCCGAGCAGGGGGAGATCCTCGATCGCGACGGCGCCGTCGTCGGCACGCACGACGGCGCGCACGCGTTCACGGTCGGCCAGCGCCGGGGGCTCCGCCTCGGCGTGCCTGCCCCCGACGGCAAGCCGCGCTTCGTGCTGGAGGTGCGGCCCGTGTCGAACACGGTGGTCGTCGGCCCGAAGGAGGCGCTCGCGATCGCCGAGATCTCGGGTGAGCGCCGCTCCTGGGCGGGATCCGCGCCCCAGGCGCACGAGTTCGTGTGCGAGGTGCAGATCAGGGCGCACGCGGAGCCGGTCCCGGCTCGCGCCTTCGTGTCGGACGCGGGTGTGCGCGTCGTGCCCGACGAGCCGCTCGACGGCGTCGCCCCCGGGCAGAGCGCGGTGCTGTACGTCGGCACCAGGGTGCTCGGACAGTTCACGATCGACCGCACCGTCTCGGCGGTTCCGGCCGGGGTCTGAGCCCGCGACCGGCCGCGCCGCGGCGTCGATGGGGAGAACTCCCCATCGACAGTCGTTCGTCCTGCGATGACGATGGTGAGCACACATCGGATCCGGAATATCGCCCTTCGCCGGCAGTCTGTGAGCGGCCTGCTGCACGCGACGGGAGTCGTCCGGTCATCGCGGAGGGGAGATCATGCCGTACGCAAAAGCCATGGCCGCAGCGGCGTTCGTCGTTGCGCTCGCACTCTCGGGGCCCGGAGGAATCGCACAGGCGGCGTCGAAGCCGGCGCCATCGTCCTCGAGTTCCACGGCGGGGTCCTCCACGGAGGTGCCGTATCAGGCGACCGTCGCGTACCGCGTCGTGGGCACCACGATCGCCGAGGCCAAGTTCACGGTGCTCACGGTCGCCCGGATCACGGGTGCGACGGTGTTGTACTACGCGCTCACGGATGCCTCTCCCGGCGCATACGGCTGGCTGCTCACGCCGCGCGTGCACCTCGGCACGCCCTATCGTGCCGGCAGTGCCTCCGACATCGGCCTCGTCGACGCGACGGGGAAGAAGCTCTACATGCCACTGGAGAGCGGCGGCGACTGCCTGTGCGGCATCCCGGCGGATCTGCAGCCGAAGGGCGGTGGCACCGACCCCGTCGTCGGCTTCGCCGTCATGCCTGAGCTGCCCGCGTCGCTCACCCACGTGAGCGTGCAGATCGGCGGGAACGCGACCATCCCGGACGTCCCGATCGCGGCATCGCCGCCGAAGGGCGAGACGGTGGGGCCGCCGGTCCCGCTGGGCCACTGGCCGATCCTGCCGCGGGATTCCGAGATCGCCGCCGCGGATCCGAAGATCGTCACCCTCGACCTGGTCGAGCACGTCGCCGACAAGCAGGCCGCGACCTCGACCGACGCCACGTCGACGACGGTCGCGCTCAACTCCGACGTGCTGTTCGAGTTCGCGAAGGCGGAGCTCACGCCGCAGGCGGCGCAGACGCTCGCGGGTGTGGCGGCCGACATCGACAAGAGCGCGACCGGGCCGGTCAGCATCACCGGCTACACCGATGCGGTGGGCACCGACGCCGAGAACCAGGTGCTGTCCGAGCAGCGCGCGCAGGCGGTGCTGGCGGCGCTGAAGCCGTTGATCAAGAATGCGGCGGTGACGTTCACCACCGCGGGACGAGGCGAGCAGGATCCGGTGGCCGACAACGGCACCGACGAGGGCCGGGCGCTGAACCGCCGGGTCGCGATCTCCTACGCGACGAAGGAGGAGAAGTGATGCGTCGTTCGCCGATTCTCATGGCAGGAGCTCTCCTCGTCGCGAGCACGCTGCTCGCCGGCTGCACGGGTACGCCTTCGCCGACGAAACCGAAGCCGTCGCCGTCGAGCACCGCGCTGACCGCCCGGGATGTGGCGAAGAAGATCGCCGGCACGGAGTTCTCCACGGCATCGCTCGCGCATGTCGACGGCACGATCGCTGCCGCCGGGACCCAGGTCAAGGTGCGCCTCGATGTCGAGGAGGTGCGCGCGCTCGCGGACTCGACGATGCTGACGTGGCGGCTGTCGTCGGCCTCCGGACAGCAGGAGGACGTCACATCGTTCCAGTTCGCCGTCGCCCCTGATCTGGACACCCGCAACGTCGCTGTCCTCTTCGACGGCGGCGATAGGACGCTGCGACCGTACACGTACCGGTACCGGAACGTCCAGGATCAAGGGTCGGTCTGCCTGTGCGCGACCATCGCCAAGACCGACGGCACAGGGGTTCAGCTCAGCGCGCTTCTGCCCGCGCTTCCCGACGGCACCAAGACCGTCGACGTGTCGATGCCGGGGTTCGATGTGATGAAGGGCGTGCCGGTCAGCCGGTGAGCGGGGTCGGCGGAGCCACCAGCCGCCACGCTCAACGTCGGCGCCCGCTCGTAGACTTCAGGGGTGCCGGAGAACATCTCGCTGGAAGCCGCCCGCGTCGAGGCCGAAGAGCTGACCAACCGCATCTTCGAAGCGAAGGATGCCTACTACGGCCGGGACACCTCGCTGGTCGACGACTTCACGTACGACGGCTGGATGCACCGGCTCGAGGAGCTCGAGCGTCTGCATCCCGAGCTGCAGGGGCAGGACTCGCCGACGCAGCTGGTGGGTGCGGCCGAGGCGACCGGCCTGCAGACCATCGAGCATGCCGAGCGCATGCTGAGCCTCGACAACGTGTTCTCGCTCGACGAGCTACGCGAATGGGCCGCCAAGACCCGCGCCGCGGCAGGCCGCGACGTCGCCTGGCTCACCGAGCTCAAGATCGACGGCCTTGCGATCAACCTGCGCTACGAGAACGGGATCCTCACCTCCGCCGCGACCCGCGGTGACGGGCGGGTCGGCGAGATCGTCACGGAGAACGCGCTGCGTGTCGCCGGGATACCCGAGAGGCTGAGCGGATCCGGTCATCCGCCGCTCGTCGAGATCCGCGGCGAGGTGTTCATCCCCGTCGCCGCGTTCGAGCGTCTGAACGCCGCGCAGGCCGCGTTCCGGGAGCGCGCGTTCGCGGAGGCGCGGGACCGGCATGAGGCGCGCGCGGGCGCGAAGAAGCCCTTCGACGAGGAGAAGGCCCGCACGGCAGCGGCCCGGCGCTTCCCGTCCTTCGCGAACCCGCGCAATGCCGCCAGCGGGGGGCTGCGCCAGCAGCTGGACAAGAAGGACGGGATGGAGCTCGAGGCGGGGCTGCTGCGCGTCGACTCCCTCGCCCTGTACGTGCACGGCATCGGGGCCTGGCCCGATCCGCCCGTCGTCGCACAGAGCGAGATCTACGAGCTGGTCGCAAGCTGGGGACTGCCGACGAGCCCTCACACCAAGGTCTGCGCGACGATCGACGAGGTCGCCGACTTCGTCGCCTACTTCGGCGAGCACCGGCACGACATCGAGCACGAGCTGGACGGCATCGTCGTGAAGGTCGACGAGCTCGATCTGCACGCCGAGCTCGGTGCGACGAGCCGCGCGCCGCGCTGGGCGATCGCCTACAAGTACCCGCCGGAGGAGGTGCAGACCACTCTGCTCGACATCGTGGTGTCGGTCGGGCGCACCGGGCGGGCCACCCCGTTCGCGGTCATGGCCCCCGCGCACGTCGCCGGATCCGTCGTGCGCCAGGCCACGCTGCACAACAAGGACGTCGTGAAGGCCAAGGGTGTGCTCATCGGCGACACGGTCGTGCTGCGCAAGGCCGGCGATGTCATCCCCGAGGTGCTCGGCCCGGTGGTCGAGCGGCGCGACGGCACCGAGCGCGAGTTCGTGATGCCCGAGCGCTGCCCCGAGTGCGGGTCGATCCTCGCCCCGGCCAAGGAGGGCGACATCGACCTGCGGTGTCCGAACACGCGATCCTGCCCGGCGCAGGTGCGCGGCCGGGTGGAGCACATCGGATCCCGCGGCGCGCTCGACGTCGAAGCTCTCGGTGAGGTGACCGCGGCAGCGCTCACCCAGCCCTCCCACCCGGCCCAGCCACCGCTCGAGACCGAGGCGGGGCTGTTCACGCTCACGCTCGACCAGCTGGTGCCGATCGAGGTCGTCGTGCGCGATGCCGAGACCGGGCTTGCAAAGGAGGACGACGACGGTGTTGTGAAGACCCGCGCGCCGTTCCGGCGCAACCCGACGGCCGCGGAGAAGAAGGAGGGCATCAACGCATCCCAGCCGTCCTCCCAGGCAGTCAAGCTGCTCGCCGAGCTCGAGAAGGCGAAGACCAAGGAGCTCTGGCGGCTCCTGGTCTCACTGAACATCCGTCACGTCGGTCCCGTCGCGGCGCGTGCGCTCGCGCAGTGGTTCGGCTCTCTCGACGCGATCCGCGCGGCTTCCCTCGACGAGCTTGCGGCGGTCGAGGGCGTCGGAGCGATCATCGCCGAGTCGCTGCTGAGCTGGTTCGAGGTGGACTGGCATCAGGAGATCGTGCGGCAGTGGCAGGATGCGGGCGTGCGGTGGTCGACGCCCGGCCATCCCGGGCCCGGCGCGGCGGTGGCCGAAGGGGGAGTGCTCGACGGTCTCACGATCGTCGCGACGGGATCCCTCGACGGCTATACGCGCGAGGGCGCTCAGGAGGCGATCATCAAGGCGGGCGGCAAGGCGGCATCGAGCGTCTCCAAGAAGACCGACTTCGTCGCGGCCGGCCCCGGCGCCGGATCCAAACTCGCCAAGGCCGAGGAGCTGGGCGTTCGGATCCTCGATGCCGCGCAGTTCCACATCCTTGTGACGGAGGGGCCCGACGCACTGGCGTGAGTCGTCAGGGGCGAGATCGCGGAAAGCACTGACGACCGGGGGATTCTTCCAGATTCACACTTCTCTTGTTCGTACATATCTGCTAAACTCGGGTCATGGAAGCCACCGATCCGAACCCCGGCGAGGAGCCCGTTGTTGACGGCTCCCGGCCGGTGGTGCGGGTGGGTGAGGCGTTCGTCGCGGCGCGTCTGATGGATGGGTTGCAGGAGGATGACGTGGCGATCAACCGGCGGGCCGTGCAGCGGGCGCAACGGATCGTCGAGGTCGTGGAGCTGGCTCGTCGGCACCCGGAGATCTACACGATCGGTGACGGGCCGGATGATGCGGATCATGCACGACGGTCGGTGTTCTTCGACATCGCACTGCGGTTGCAGATCTCGGAGAACGAGGCCCAGTCCCTCGCGTGCACGGCCGAGACCGCCCGGGAGCTGCTGCCGGAGCTGTGGCAGCTGGCGCGGGATGGGCTGGTCGCGTTCCGGTTCGTGACGGTCGCGGCCGGGGCGGTGCTGCGGCTGCGGGCCCCGGTCGGGGCGGACGAGACGGCACGGGAGTACGCGGCGGAGGCGGTCGAACTGGTGGATCGGGCGTGCGCGAAGTGGGCGTTGAGCCTGCCGGTCGGCGCGTTCCGCCGCCGGGTGAGCACGCTGGTGGAGCGTCTGGATCCGGCGCCGGCCGAGGTGCGGCATGCGCGGGGGATGGGGGAACGGCGGGTCGTGGTCGAAGACGCCGGCGACGGCATGTCGTGGCTTCTGGCGTTGATCCCGACGGTGAAGGCGGTCGCGATCAAACGGCGGTTGACGTCGGCGGCGAAGCACCTGCAGAAGAGCGAGCGGGGCGGGCGCACGCGGGATCAGGTCCGTGCTGATCTCGCCGCGGACTGGCTGACCGGTGTCGGCACGGAGAACGCGGTGAAGACGACGGTGTTCGTGACGGTCCCGGTCGGGCTCCTCACCGGCGACACGACAGCCGGGCCGGGTTCCTCGTTCGGGCCCGCCGCGCAGACCGGCCCGTCGGATGCTGAAGCCGGCGACGCGTCCGCTACGGCTCGCCCTGCCGCCGGAGCTGCGAGACCCTCCGAAACCACGGCCGCCGGGCTTGCCGGGGCGGTGTTCCCGGTGCAGGGCAATCCGGTGGCGTCGGCGTCGGTGGCGCAGCTGGTCGGGCATGGTCCGATCGATCCGGTCACGGCGCGGCAGGCGTTTCTGGATGCGACGGGGTTCCGGCGGGTGATCACGGATCCGGTGCGCGGGGTGGTGCTGGACATGGACCGGCGCAGGTACCGGCCGACGAAAGCGCAGCGGGACTGGCTGGTGCTGCAGCACGGCACCTGCGCCCGCGACGGGTGCGACCGGCTCGCGCTGGACGCCGACCTCGACCACGAACGCGCCTGGGCGCGCGGCGGGCCGACGGACGTCGGGAACCTGCGGCCGCTGTGCCCGGCCGACCATGTCCGCAATCACCGCACGAAGATGATCTATCGGCGACGCGAGGATCTCACCGTGCAGGTCACCAGCCCCACCGGCTTCCACACCACCGACCCACCACCCTTCTGAGACCCGAGCCGGGGATAGGCTCGCGAGCGTGAGCACTGCCGTCGACCTGATTCCGACTCTGATCGGCGTCGGCGTCCTCGTCGCCGAGGCGACGGCGGCGCTGCTGCTATTCCGAGTTCGCGGCGCGTGGGCGCCGGCCGCCGCGATCGCCCGCGGAGTCGTGCAGCTCGCGATCATCAGCCTGATCCTCGGTGGGATCATCACACAGCCCGCCTTGATCGTGGTCGCGCTGCTCGTGATGTTCTGCGTGGCGGTCTCGGTCGCGACGCGTCGGATCGGGTGGAGCCGGCAGACGGCGCTCGTGATGTCGACCTCGATCGCCGCGGGGATCGCGATCTCGGCGGCCGCGGTCTTCGGATCCGGAGCACTGCAGCCGACACCGCGCTATGCGCTGGCGATCGGAGCGATCGTCATCGGCAACACGATGAACATCGCCACCCTCACCGGACGGCTCTTCTGGCGTTCGGTCATCGACCACTGGGACGAGGTCGAGGGATGGCTCGCTCTCGGCGCCACACCCCGGCGATCCACGCTTGAGCTGGCCCGCGGAGCGGTGCGCGAGGCGCTGATCCCCTCGATCGATCAGACCAAGACCACCGGGCTGGTGGTGCTCCCCGGTGCGTTCGTCGGCGCGATCTTCGGCGGACTGTCACCGCTCGAGGCCGGCCGGTTCCAGATCATCGTGCTCGCCGCGATCATGGCGGCCGGATCCGTCACCGCCGTCCTCGTCGCGACCTGGCTCGGCCCCGTGCGCACGAAGCCCGTGCTCGCGAACTGAAGATCCCCGGCAGTCAGTCGATCGTCGTTCCCTGGTGGTGCACGAGCTGCCAGCCTTTCGTGTTCGAGCCTCAACGGCTCGTCATGAACGGCCAGACGGAAACGGCGGAAGGCTCCATTGCCGGTCATCTCTGTGCGAAGCCGTTCCTGCACCCGGAGGTCGCCGATGGCGTCGGCGAAGTCGACCATGTCCTGGTACTCCTCGGGCGCCGTCGCCGGGGGCACGGGGTACTCCCTGCGTGGCTGGATCTTCGTCGGCGAGTTCAGACCAGTCATCGTCGCCCATGACATGCACGCTGCCGTCCGGCGTGACCGATGCTCGGAAGTCCGTGCTGTGCATGGCTTGTGCGATCAGGTCGAGGTCCACATGATCCATACCCCCCCATCCTGGAGCCAATCACGAGGTACCGAAGCGGGACCGGGGAATGTCAGAGACAGCTCCTACTCTCGTCCGTATCGACAGGAGGGGGACAGCATGACTCAGAGACCGACGCCCGAAGAGGTGGCGGAATGGCTGGTCGAGGAGAACCGTCGTACGGCGCAGATCATCCGCCGCCACGGGGTGTTCATCCAGTACGTCGGCAGCGACGACGTGCGCAGATCGACGGCATTCGCCTACACAGTGGGCTTGTTCGGACTCGGCCATCCGGAATTGCTCGTGCTCGGACTGTCATCCTCGACCGCGGGGAGTCTGCTGAACACGGTCGCGGAGCGTGTCCGTGCAGGGGCTGACCTCTCACCGGGCCAAGTACTGGAGTTCGAGGAGTGGACGCACAGGGTTGCGGTCGAGGTGTTGCCGAACCCGGCGCAGATCCTGTTCGCAGCGAACTCGTACTATCAACGCCCCGACGAAGCATCCGTTCCTGCCTACCAGCTCAGCTACGACGACCGCGATGGGCGATTCCCGTGGGACGCCGGATACGACGTGCCTGCGTGGATCCAGCCTCGGCCGGGAGAATTTCGAGCATGACGCGGTTCCGGCCCGCGAGTGGTCAGTCCTTGTGGCGCGGCTTGCGCGGCGGACGGTCATCCGAACGACGGTCGTCGCGCGAGCCGTAGCCGCGGTCGTCGCGTCGCGGACGGTCGCCGTACCCACGGTCGTCACGGCCCCGATCATCCCGGCGAGGGCGGTCGTCGCGCGAGCCGTACCCGCGGTCGTCTCGGTCGCCCCGCGGGCCGCGGTTCGGGCGGCCGGAATCGCGCTGGATCTCGATGAGCCGGCCCGAGATGCGCGTGTCGCGCAGCCGGTCCAGCACCGAGGAGTCCAGGTTCGACGGCAGTTCGACGATCGAGAAGTCCGGACGGATCGTGATCGCGCCGAAGTCGTCGCGACCTAGCCCGCCCTCGTTCGCGAGCGCGCCGACGATCTGACGCGGCTCCACCCGGTGCCGGCGGCCGACCTCGATCCGGTACGGCGTGTAGTCGCCGCGGCTGCGTCGCTCCGGACGGGATCCGCGGTCGTCACGGTCCCGGGAATCGCGGCCGCCCGACCGCTCCGCACGGTCGGCGCGCGGCGGACGGTTGTCGGCGGCGACCGCGGCGGACAGGGCGTCGTTCGCGGGATCCAGGAGCAGCGGCGTCTCACCCTGCGCGACGATGGCCAGCGCCGCGGCCACGTCGGCCTCCGGCACGTCGTGGTGGCGCACATAGTGCGCGATGATGTCGCGGAAGGCCTCGATCCGGCCGGTCTCCTCGAGCGCCCCGGTGATCGCGTCGTCGAAGCGGGCAAGGCGCGTGCTGTTCACGTCCTCGGTGGTGGGCAGCTGCATCTGTGCGGGCTGCTGGCGCGTGGCGCGCTCGATGTGCTTGAGCAGGTAGCGCTCACGCGGCGTGATGAAGCTGATCGCGTCTCCCGAGCGACCAGCGCGGCCGGTGCGGCCGATGCGGTGCACGTACGACTCGGTGTCGGTGGGGATGTCGAAGTTCACGACGTGGCTGATGCGCTCGACGTCGAGACCGCGCGCCGCGACGTCGGTCGCCACGAGGATGTCGAGCTTGCCGTCCTTGAGCTGGCCGACCGTGCGCTCACGCATCGGCTGCGGGATGTCGCCGTTGATCGCGGCGGCGGAGTAGCCGCGGGCCCGCAGCTTCTCGGCGAGCGTCTCCGTCTCGTTCTTGGTGCGGACGAAGACGATCATCCCCTCGAAGTTCTCCACCTCGAGGATCCGGGTGAGCGCATCCACCTTCTGTGCGTACGACACCACGAGGTAGCGCTGGGTGATGTTCGCGTTGGTCGTGGTCTTGCCCTTGACCGAGATCTCCTCGGGGTCGTGCAGGTACTGCTGCGCGAGCCGGCGGATCGTGGCGGGCATCGTCGCGGAGAAGAGCGCGACCTGCTTTTCCTCCGGGGTCTGGGCGAGGATCTGCTCCACGTCCTCGGCGAAGCCCATCTTGAGCATCTCGTCGGCCTCGTCCAGGACGAGGTTCTTCAGCTCAGAGAGGTCCAGCGTGCCCTTCGCGAGGTGGTCCATGATGCGGCCGGGGGTGCCGACGACGATGTGCACACCGCGGCGCAGTGCGGACAGCTGCACGCCATAGCCCTGGCCGCCGTAGACGGGCAGCAGGTGCACGCCGGGCAGCTGCGCGGCGTACGCCTCGAAGGCCTCGGCGACCTGCAGCGCGAGCTCGCGGGTCGGGGCGAGCACGAGGGCCTGCGGCTTGCGCTGCTCGAGATCGAGGTTCTCCAGGATCGGCAGGGCGAAGGCGGCGGTCTTGCCGGTTCCGGTCTGCGCGGTGCCGAGCACGTCGCGGCCGCCGAGAAGCAGCGGGATCGTCTCACGCTGGATCGCCGACGGCGTCTCATAGCCGAGGGCCTTGATCGCCGCGAGCACGGGCCCGGTGATGCCGATCTCCTCGAATCCGGGGGTCGATTCGGTCTCGGCGGGGGCGTCTTCGTGAGTCGCGGCGTCTTCAGTCACATCTCAGAGTACCGTCCTGCGATGCCGCGCCGCTGGGAGAGCGCCTCGCGACGGCGTTGCGCGGCGCGTCTCAGCTGCCGGAGGTCAGCGCCACCAGCCGCTCCTTCACCTGGCGGCGCAGCACCTTGCCGATCAGCGAAGTCGGAAGCTCGTCGACGACGTAGATCCGGCGGGGCACCTTGTACGGCGTGAGGATCCCGCGGGCGAACTCGCGGATCGCCTCGACGTCGACGTCGGTGCCGGGATCCACGACGATCGCCGCGACGACATCCTCGCCGGAGTGCTCGCTCGGAAGCCCCACGACCGCCGCGTCGATCACGTCGGGATGCTGGCGCAGCGCGCCCTCCACCTCAGTGGGGGCGACGTTGAAACCGCCTGTGATGATGAGCTCCTTGATCCGGTCGACGATTCGGACGAATCCCGCCTCGTCGATCGTCACGATATCGCCGGTGCGGAACCATTCGCCCACGAACACCGCCTCGGTCTCCTCTGGCTTGCCGTAATAGCCGGAGAACACCTGGGGGCCGCGAACGACGAGTTCGCCGGGCTGTCCCGGTTCGACATCCTTCGTCGGCTCCTCCGGGTCCACGACACGGCACTCGGTGCCCGGCAGAGGCAGCCCGACGGTGCCGGGCACGCGGTTCTCGGCCACTGGATTCGCCATCAGCACGGGCGAGCACTCGCTCAGACCGTACCCCTCGACGAGGTAACCGCCGCTCGCCTTCTCGAAGGGCACGACGAGTTCGTGTGGCAGGGCCATCGCACCGGAGATCGCGATCTCGGTACCCGCCAGCGAGACGCCCTTCGCGTTGGCAGCCGACAGCAGCCGCTCCGCGATCGGCGGCACGAGCGGAAGGAAGGTCGCCGGATGCTTCTTGTGCACCTCGAGGACGAGATCCGGATCGAACTTCGGGAACAGCACGAGCCGCGCACCCATCGACATCGCGAAGGTGAGGCACAGCGTCAGCCCATAGGCGTGGAACATCGGCAGCACCGCGTACACGACGCAGCCGTTGCCGCGGGTGATCGACGGCACCCAGGCCTGCGCCTGCGCCGCGTTGGAGAGCAGGTTGCGGTGCGTGAGTGACGCGCCCTTCGGCGTGCCTGTCGTGCCGGACGTGTACTGGATGATCGCGAGATCATCCGTCTGGGGGCGCGGGTGCGAGGACGGCAGCGGCGCGTAGCCGAGCACGGTCTCCCACGTGGTCGTGCCGCGCACCTTGGTCGTGAGTGCGTCGCGCGACGCGCGCGCCTTCGCGATCGGCAGCCTCAGCGCGAAGCGGGTGAGCGCCGGCATCGCCCGGGTCACGTCGACCGAGATCAGCGTCGACACGGCGAGGTCGGACGGGAATTCCTGCACCGAGGCGACGACCTTGTTCCAGACGATCGCGTGCTTCGCACCGTGGTCCTCGAACTGCTTGCGCAGCTCGCGCGGCGTGTACAGCGGGTTGTGCTCGACGACGACGGCGCCCAGACGCAGCACCGCGTAGAACGCGACGATGTGCTGCGGACAGTTCGGCAGCACGATCGCGACCGGATCCCCGGCCTTCACGCCGAGCGCCTTGAGTCCCGCCGCTGCTCGGTCGATCGCGGACTGCATATCCCGATACGACGTGGTGCGCCCGAAGAACTGCAGGGCGGGCGCCTCCGGGTAATCGCGGGCCGACGCCTCGACGATGTCGATCAGTGAGCCGGAGACCTCGGCGAGGTCCTCGGGCACGCCCTCGGCATAGCTGGCGGTCCAGGGGCGCGGGGGAACGAACGTCGTCACCCGTCCAGCCTATTGCTCATCGGCCGGGTCGCACCCGCTGACTAGACTGTTCCGGTGTCTGAAATCACCCCTGATCTCGTGCGCCACCTCGGTGTGCTCGCGCGCATCCAGCTCTCCGATGACGAGGTGACGCAGCTGACCGGTCAGCTCGACGCGATCGTCGACAACATCGCCAAGGTCTCCGAGGTCGCCACCCCCGACGTGGTCGCGACGAGCCACCCCATCCCGCTGGCGAACGTGTTCCGGCCCGACGTGCCCGGTCAGACGCTGACCACCACGCAGACCCTACAGAACGCGCCCGACGCCGACGGCGACCGCTTCCGCGTGACCGCGATCCTGGGAGAAGAGCAGTGAGCGACATCATCCGCTGGACCGCGGCTGAACTCGGAGCCAAGCTTGCCGCCGGCGAGCTGTCGAGCGTCGAGGCCACGCAGGCGCACCTGGACCGCATCGCCGCTGTCGACGGCGATGTGCACGCCTTCCTGCACATCAACGAGCACGCGCTCGACGCGGCCGCCGACATCGACCGTCGCCGTGCCGCGGGGGAGACCCTGGGCGAGCTGGCCGGCGTGCCGCTCGCGATCAAGGACGTGCTCGTCACCACCGATCAGCCGTCCACGAGCGGCTCGAAGATCCTCGAGGGCTATCGCTCGCCGTTTGACGCCACGGTCGTCGCGCGCTCGCGCGCCGCCGGGCTCATCGGCATCGGCAAGACCAACATGGACGAGTTCGCGATGGGCTCCTCCACCGAGCACTCGGCGTACGGCCCCACGCACAACCCCTGGGATCTGGATCGGATCCCCGGAGGCTCCGGCGGCGGCTCGGCCGCGGCGGTCGCGGCTTTCGAAGCCCCGCTGGCACTCGGATCCGACACAGGTGGATCCATCCGCCAGCCCGCGCACGTCACCGGCACGGTCGGCATCAAGCCCACCTACGGCGGTGTCAGCCGGTACGGCGCGATCGCTCTGGCGTCGAGCCTCGATCAGGTCGGCCCCGTCACCCGCACGGTGCTCGACGCCGGTCTGCTGCACGATGTGATCGGCGGGCATGACCCGAAGGACTCCACGTCCCTGAATGAGGCGTGGCCCTCGTTCGCCGCCGCTGCGCGCGAGGGCGCGACCGGGCAGGTGCTCAAGGGGCTCAAGGTCGGCGTCGTGAAGGAACTGCCCGACTCCGGGTTCCAGGCGGGAGTGGCGAGCTCGTTCCACGCCGCGCTGGCGCAGATGGAGGCGCAGGGCGCGGAGATCGTGGAGATCTCGGCCCCGCACTTCGAGTACGGCGTCGCCGCGTATTACCTGATCCTGCCCGCCGAGGCATCCAGCAACCTGGCCAAGTTCGACTCGGTGCGCTTCGGCCTGCGCGTCACCCCCGATGGCGGCGGCACGGTCGAGGACGTCATGTCGCTGACCCGTGAGGTCGGCTTCGGCCCCGAGGTGAAGCGCCGCATCATCCTCGGCACCTACGCACTGTCGGCCGGTTATTACGACGCCTACTACGGCAGCGCTCAGAAGGTGCGTACGCTCATCCAGCGCGACTTCGACGCCGCCTTCGCCGAAGTCGACGTCATCGCGACGCCGTCGGCGCCGACCACCGCGTTCAAGCTCGGTGAGAAGATCGACGACCCGCTGCAGATGTATCTGAACGATCTGACCACCATTCCGGCGAACCTCGCCGGTGTGCCCGGGATCTCGATCCCGTCGGGACTCGCGGAGGAGGACGGGCTGCCCGTCGGCATCCAGTTCCTCGCGCCCGCCATGCAGGACGCCCGCCTGTACCGGGTCGGCGCGGCACTCGAGGCGCTGCTCGTCGACGAGTGGGGCGGGCCGCTGCTCGACCGCGCTCCTGTTCTGGGAGGAACCCGCTGATGTCCGCCGTCAAGCTCATGGACTACGACAAGGCGCTCGAGCTGTTCGAGCCGGTGCTCGGCTTCGAGGTGCACGTCGAGCTCAACACCGAGACCAAGATGTTCTCCGACGCCCCGAACCCGGCGAATGAGCGCAACCACGACGCCGCGCCGAACACGCTCATCGCGCCGGTGGATCTCGGACTTCCCGGATCCCTCCCGGTCGTGAACGAGACCGCCGTGCGCTCCTCGATCAGCCTGGGGCTCGCGCTCGGCTGCTCGATCGCCGAGTCGTGCCGGTTCGCGCGGAAGAACTACTTCTACCCCGACCTCGGCAAGAACTACCAGATCTCCCAGTACGACGAGCCGATCGCGTTCGAGGGATCCGTCGAGGTCGAGCTCGACGACGGCACGCTCGTGACGATCCCGATCGAGCGCGCGCACATGGAGGAGGACGCCGGCAAGCTCACCCACATGGGCGGTGCGACGGGTCGCATCCAGGGTGCGGAGTACTCGCTCGTGGACTACAACCGCGCCGGGGTGCCCCTCGTCGAGATCGTCACCAAGCCGATCTTCGGTGCCGAGCACCGCGCCCCCGAGATCGCGAAGGCGTACGTGGCAACGATCCGCGACATCGTGCGTGGCCTCGGCATCTCCGAGGCGCGTCTGGAGCGGGGCAACCTGCGCTGCGACGCCAACGTCTCCCTGCGCCCCCGCGGCCAGGAGAAGCTGGGCACTCGCACGGAGACGAAGAACGTGAACTCGATGCGCTCGGTGGAGCGCGCCGTGCGCTACGAGATCCAGCGTCAGGCGGCCATCCTCGCCGACGGCGGATCCATCACGCAGGAGACGCGGCACTGGCACGAGGACACCGGTAGCACGTCGCCCGGCCGCCCGAAGTCCGACGCGGACGACTATCGGTACTTCCCCGAGCCCGACCTGCTGCCCGTGCAGCCGGCACGCGAGCTCGTCGAGGAGCTGCGCGCGGCCCTGCCCGAGCAGCCTGTCGCACGCCGCCGCCGGCTCAAGGCGGACTGGGGCTTCGGCGACATCGAGTTCCAGGGAGTGGTGAACGCCGGTCTGCTCGACGAGGTCGAGGCGACCATCGCCGCGGGGACGACCGCCGATGCCGCGCGGAAGTGGTGGACCGGTGAGATCAGCCGCATCGCGAACGAGCGGGAGGTCGATGCCGCGTCGCTCATCGCCCCGGCATCCGTCGCCGCGCTGCAGCAGCTCGTGGACGCGGGCACGCTGACGGACAAGCTCGCCCGCCAGGTGCTCGAGGGCGTCATCGCCGGTGAGGGCACCCCGCAGCAGGTCGTCGACGCACGCGGGCTCGCCGTGGTCTCTGACGACGGTGCGCTCATCGCCGCGATCGATGAGGCCCTGGCCGCGCAGCCCGACGTGATGGCCAAGATCAAGGACGGCAAAGTACAGGCCGCGGGCGCGGTCATCGGCGCCGTCATGAAGGCCATGAAGGGCCAGGCGGACGCCGCACGGGTGCGTGAGCTGATCCTGGAGCGCGCCGCGCAGTGACGCATGGCAAGCACCCGGGGCGCCGCTCGCCATGGCGCTCCGGGTGCGGTCGTCTGCACCGGGTCCGCGCGCACGGATGTCCGTGGCCTCGGCGAGAATGAAGACATGGGACGAGGCGATGGATCCGGCCGGATCGTCTCCGCGGTCGGCGCGGACGACGCCGGCGCCGGCATCCTGCACGTCGACATGGATGCGTTCTACGCGTCGGTCGAGGTGCTGCACGATCCGTCGCTGCGTGGGCTGCCGCTGATCATCGGGGCACCCGACGGGCGCTCCGTCGTCTCGAGCGCCTCGTATGAGGCGCGCCGCTACGGAGTGCGCTCGGCCATGCCGGTCTCGCAGGCGCTGCGGCTGTGCCCGACCGCGCGGATCGTCCCGCCCGACTTCACCCGATACCGTGACGTGTCGCAGCAGGTCATGGCGATCTTCGAGCAGGTCACACCGCTCGTCGAGCCGCTCTCGATCGATGAGGCCTTCCTCGACGTGCGCGGTGTGCGCCGGTTGTGGGGGAGCCCCGCCGAGATCGGCGCGATGATCCGCGTACGGGTGCAGGAGGAGGTCGGGATCACCTGCAGCGTGGGTGCGGCGGCGACCAAGCACGTCGCCAAGATGGCCTCGACCATGGCCAAACCCGACGGCCTGCTGGTGGTGGCGGAGGCGGACACGCTCGCCTTCCTCGCGGACAAGCCGGTGCGCGCCATGTGGGGTGTCGGGCCGAAGACCGCGGAGACCCTGGAGTCGCGCGGGATCCGGCTGATCCGCGATCTGCGCACGACGCCGGAGTCCGCGCTCGAGCGCGCCGTCGGACCGGCGCTCGCGGCGCGTCTCAGCGACCTGGCCGTGGGCAGAGACCCGCGCGGTGTCGAGCCCTCGCGGGTGGAGAAGAGCGTCGGTCACGAGGAGACCTTCGAGGTCGACGTCTCCGACGCGGAAGTGCTGCATTCCGAGCTCACCCGCCTGGCCGACCGGGTCGCCGTGCGCCTGCGCCGCGCCGGCTGGGAGGCGGGCACAGTGGCGATCAAGATCCGCTTCTCCGACTTCACCACGCTGAGCCGTTCGCAGACCCTGCCCGAGCCGACGTCGGTCGGCCAGCGCATCGGAGAGGTTGCGCGCGGCCTGTTCGCCGCGATCGAGCGCCGGGATCCGGTGCGGCTCGTCGGCGTCCGTGCCGAGAAACTGCGCGACGCCGGCGGAGCGCTCGGGCTGTGGGACGACGACGCCGACTGGCGCCGGGTCGAGGATGCTCTGGACTCCGCCCAGGCGAAGTTCGGCACGGGCACCGTCACCCGGGCGCGCCACCTCGGCGCGCGCGCCGGACGAGGCGCCCCACAGCATCCGCGCGCGCACGGACTCGACTGACGCCGCCGTGCGGCACGGCGATGGCAGCCGTCGGCAGTGGTCGCCCGCGCGCGGGTGGGTTAGCGTGGACGCATGCCGCACATCGCACTCGAGCTGGGTAAGAACTCCGCGTCCTTCGGCGTCAAGAGCGCCTATGGCGAACCACAGGAGGTGGACGGCGCGCAGTACACACCGGTGGCGCTGACCTTCACCGGCTTCGGCGGCGGCTCGGGCGGCGCGGAGGGCGCCGGTTCCGGCGAGGGCGGTGGTGGTGGGGGCTTCGCCATCCCGCTCGGCGTCTATGTGCGCCGCGAGGAGGGCCTGCGCTTCGAACCCAACCTGGTCTCGCTGCTCGCGGTCGCGGTGCCGTTCGTCTGGGTGGCCGGGCGCGCGGTCTCCCGCATCATCCGTGCCCTCAAGAAATGACGATCCGCTCGCGCGGGCGCTGAGCGCCGGCGCGATCAGGATCGTCGACGCCGTGCGCGCCGTACAGGCGGCGAACCCGGTCGTCCTCATTGACGGGCGCAGCGGCGCAGGCAAGTCGAGCCTGGCGCGGCTCGTCACGGAGCACTGGCCGCTGCGGGGCGACGCGCAGCTCGTCGCACTGGACGCGATCTATCCAGGGTGGGACGGCATGGACGCCGGCGTCGAACGCGCCTATGCGCAGGTGCTCCGTCCGCACGGTCGCGACCTGCTCGGCACCTGGCAGCGCTACGACTGGGACGCGGGGGAGTACGCGGAGAGCTATGGTGTCGATCCCTCCCGCGGCCTGATCCTGGAGGGCTGCGGTGCGATCACCCCGCGCACCGCGCGCGTAGCGGATGTGCGCGTCTGGGTGGAGTCGCCGGAACCGAGCCGCCGGCGCCGTGCACTCGATCGTGACGGTGACGTGTTCCGTCCGCACTGGGACCGTTGGGCGGCGCAGGAGCTCATGCATCTTCGCCGCGACGACCCGATCGGGCACGCGACTCTGGTGGTGACGATCCCGTAGCGCTCGACGTCGTCGGATCAGGCGGGGGCGGATCCGCCCGTCGTGTCTTCGGCCGCGTGACCGCCGTCTGCATCGTCGAGGTCGTCCGCGGCCTCGATGAGCACGTCCAGCCGATATCCGAGCCAGTCATAGACCCCGTGGCGGGAATCGGCGGGGTCGGGCTCGGCCGAATCGTCGAGCCCGAGCCGGGAGGCGATCACGAGCCGCAGCGCCGCGAGCGTGCGCAGCCACGCGTCGAGCTCGGATCCGGCGACGACGAGCGCGACGGGCCGGTCGGGACCGGACGCGTCGTCGGTCGCCCCGGCGAGAGTCGCGCGGACGACGCGCGCATCGGCCGCGCGGCGATCCAGCAGATCCTCGCCGGTCGCGGCGGCGAACTCCGCGGACGCCTCGGCGTCGTCGGGATAGACCGCCGGAGTGAGCCGGGCGAGTGCGGGATCCTCACCGATCTCGGCGCCCTGGAGCAGCGTCAGGAACTGGTCGATGAGCTGGACGAGGTTCGACACCTCGATGCCCGCGAGTTCGAGGCGGATCCCGGAACCGGTCATGCCGCTCACTCGCCGACCCGGCGCACGGTGGCCAGGAGTCCGTAGTCGTGCATCGCCTGCGCGTGCACCTCCATCGTCTCGCGTGGGCCGGTCGCGACCACCGCATGGCCGTCGTTGTGCACCGAGAGCATGAGCCGGGTGGCGCGGTCCTTCGGATAGCCGAAGTAGGTGCGGAACACGCGCACCACGTAGCTCATCAGATTGATCGGGTCGTCCCAGACGACGAGTTCCCACGGCACAGCGGGCGCGGCCTGCAGATCGAGATGCTCGTCCACCGCCGGCGTGATCAGCGGCGTGCTCATGCCCATCCCATCTCGTGCAGCTGCGCATCGTCGATGCCGTAGTAGTGCGCGATCTCGTGAACGAGCGTGGTGTGCACCTCGTCGCGCAGCTCCTGCTCGTCGGCGCACTCGGCCAGATGCGGTTCGCGGTAGACCACGATGCGATCCGGCAGCTCACCCATGCCGTAATTGCCGCGCTCGGTCACCGCGAGGCCGTCGTACAGTCCCAGCAGATCCAGGGATCCGTCCTCTGGCCGGTCCTCGACGACGAACACCACGTTCTCGAGTCCCTCGACCATGTCGTCCGGCAGCCGATCCAACTCGTCGGCGACGAGTTCCTCGAAGGCGTCCGGATCCATCTGGATGCCGTCGGCGGAATCGAAGGAGGACATGCATCGATGTTAGCCGCCGACTCCCGGTGTTCCGGCCGACGGCCGCGCCCCTCCGCGGGCCGCTGGTGGCCGCTGGGAGAGGTGTCGCAGGGCCGTCGGCTCAGGTCTGGTCTGTGCGTGCTTCGAGGGCGGCGATGCGTCGCTCGAGGTAGTCGATGTAGTCACCGAGATAGCGCACCGTCTCCTCCAAGCGCCACATTCGGTTGCTGTCGGAACTGGGGCGGATCAGGACGGGTGGCGGCAACGTCTGCTGGATCTGGTCTACCGTCGCCCGGGCTGCGCCCACAGCCGAGGTGGGTTCGCTCATGACCGGCTCCTCTCTGGCTCGCGCCGCTGGACGTCCCATTTCAGGGTGATATCGAAGGACCCGGCGGTCGGCTGGTGGGCATTGTACTCGCTGCTGTCGGTCGACCTCGGTGCGGCTTCAGCGGTGCAGGCACGAAAGAGGGCCAGGCGGAACCCGCGACCGAGGGCAGACCCTCGGGTGCGTGTTCACGCCTGACCCATGTGGGGTGCCTGAGTAGTACGTTCGGCAACTCAGCCCCCAAGACAAAAACCCTGGTCAACCGCCTAGACCGTGGGGTCTACGAGGAATCTCGACGTCCTCAGGATACCGCTCCGAAGGATGATCGTGGCCCCGTCGTGAGGACTGTCGAGACGGCTCAAACTTTTCTCACGGCCTCCGAGGTCGACGCGCTCGTTGGTGATTATCTGGCCGGGATGGGCGTGAAGGCTCTCGCTGAGAGGTACGGCATCCACCGAGCCACAGTGTTCTCCCACCTTCGCCGCCGCAACGTACCGAGCCGCCGAACGGGACTTGGACTCGACGAGAAAGCAGAGGCCGTGCGCCTGGCGCGAGCAGGCATCTCGATGCGAGCAATCGGCCGTCGGATGGGTGTGGACCGTAAGGCGGTACGCGCAGCGCTGGTCGAGGCCGGGCTCATCGTGGATGGAGCCAGCGAAGACTCGTAGCGCCGTTCTGGGCCGCTGATCGCGCGGAGAGCTTCGGCGGACATCATCGCTCCCGACGTGTCTCAGCCCAGGGACCGACGCCGACAGATACCGTTGGGGATGAACGACTGCTCTCGCCAGTTCGGCACCGAGGGCGCGGATCGCCGGACGGAGTACGAGAGCAGGGCTGGATATGGCTTACGAGCAGCTACCGATAGTCGAGGTCGACCTCGACCAGCTCCTTCTCGACCTGGAGAACTACCGCATACCGACGCGTCGCGACGACGAAGCAGGTGCGTTGAAGTACCTGTTTGCATCTGAGGACGTCCTCGGAGCCGCGCGACTGATCCTCCGCGACGGCTACTTCGACAACGAAGTCCCGATCGTGACGTCGGCATCGGCCTCCGGCAGCAGCTCCCCATACACCGTGCTGGAAGGCAACCGTAGAGTGAGTGCGCTCAAGGCGCTCCAGGACCCGACGATCGTGCCCGGCCATGAGGCAGAGATTCGAGCCCTGCTGAAGCGGTACGCAGTGGAGGCGGAGAATCTCCCGGAACGAATCCGTGTCATCGTCGCTCCCGACCGAGCGACAGCTGCACCTCATGTAGCGAGGTTGCACACCGGCATCTCGAAGAGGCGCTGGAGCCGCGATCAGCAGGCCACCTTCTACTATTCGCTCGTCGACGAGCAGACCACGGTCGACGATGTGAAGGCGCAGTACCCGGACGTCGAGGTTGCCAGGTTCATGAGGATGGCCGTGATGCGGCGCTTCCTCAGCGCAGCGCCATTCTCCGACCACACCCTCCGGCAGTACGCCGCGAGTGACGACCTGGCGATGTCAGCCTTCGAGTATGCCTACCGAAGCAAGGAGATTGCTTCCGCGATCGGCGTGGAGTTCGACAAGGACGGCATGCTCCTGCCGCGGGCATCGACGCCTGAGAAGATCGCCACGAAGTTGACGAAGAAGAAGCTCAACGCTTTGGAATACCTCGTCAGCGAGTTTCGAGCGGGCCATCTCAACACTCGCTCACCAGAGTTCAAGAAGCGCAACCAGGAATATCAGTCCCTGGTGAATCGCCTGAACGGCGTCTCGACTCCTGCTCCGCCGCAACCGGCGCCGCCCAATCCTCCCGCGCAACCAACGCCATCAGGACCATCCCAAGGTGGTCCGTCCAGTGCGCCCGGCAGGCCCAGCACTGGTGGGAGTGGAACTGGTCCGACCCCACCTGGCTCACCTGGTGGCACCGGCAGCCGCGGACCCAACCATCCAGACACGAAGGACACGCTTGACTTGTCGGGGCTTGACTACGAGAACGCGCCACTGAATCTCAAGCTGAGATACTTCGAGCTGCGCAGGATCAGCCTCTCGAATCTCCCGATCGCGGCCGCAATCCGGCTCTTCGTAATCAAGGGTGTAGTTGGGGTCTGAATCCTCCGGCCTCGAGCAGCGATCGGGCGATGTAGTTGGTGAGGTTGCGGAAGCCGAGTGCGGAGCCACGGAGGTGTTCGAGGCGGCCGTTGATCGCTTCGGTGGGGCCGTTCGACGTGCCGGGTCGGTCGAAGAACGCGAGCACGTCTGCGGCGCGCTGCTTGAGGGTGCGGCCGAGCTTGCGGATCTCGACCAGGCCGGTGGGGACGCCGGTGGTGACTGCGTCGATCACGGCTTGCATCATCTGCTTGCCGAGCTTCTTGTCGGGTTCCCGATAGGCGGCGATCATGCGCTGGTAGATGCCCCAGGTCGCTTCGACCTCGACGTGCTCCTCGGTCGCGAACAGTGCCTCCAGCCGGATCCTCTGCCGGTCGGTGAGCAGCTTGTCGCCGGTGTGCAGGGTGCGGCGGGCCTGGTAGAGCGGATCACCCTTCATCCCGCGCCGGCCGAACAGGTCCTGCTGGACGCGGCGCCGGCAGACATCGAGCGCGTCGCCCGCCAACCTCACGACATGGAACGGATCCATCACCGCGACCGCGTCCGGGAGCTCTTCGGCAGCGGCGGTTTTGAAGCCCGTGAACCCGTCCATCGCGACGACCTCGACACCGTCGCGCCAGCTCTGCGGCCTGTCGGCGAGCCAGGTCTTGAACACGGCCTTCGAGCGGCCCTCGACCATGTCCAGCAGCCGCGCCGGGCCGGTCTTGTCACGGGCCGGGGTGAGGTCGATGACCACAGTGACGTACTTGTCGCCGAGGGGCCTTGCCCCCGGATGTTGGACACGGGGTGTGGGTGTTTAGGCTGCTTCCGTGAGAGTAGCAGCGGTGAGGGCGGCTTCGAACGCGTCGGGCGGGAT
>JAFDWM010000200.1 GCA_018268455.1 Actinomycetota bacterium
CCCGCATCCACCCAGCGACGCAGGCGCTGCACCGCCGGGGACTGCAGACGGTTGACGACCGAGGCCGTGCCGCGCGACCGCTGCTCCGCGGCGATGATCCGGTCGACCTCGTCCACCGTGACCGCGACGGGCTTGTCGACGAGCACGTTCAGGTCGGCCTCGAGCGCCGCGATCGCCAGCTCCGCGTGCCGCGTGGGCTCGCTGCACACCACGATGAGGTCGCAGGTGCCGGGGGCGAGGAGCTCGGCGACCGACAGCATCGGCAGCTCGTGCTGCTGCGCGAACCGCCGGGAATCGGCCACGATCCACTCGGCCGCATCCTCCGCCTCGGCAACGCCGACGACGGTGGTGCGCGGGTCGGAGCGGAACGTCGGAAGGTACGACTCCGCGTGGCGCACCGCGGACAGGAATCCCACCTTGATCATGCGATCTCCTCCGTGCGCAGGTCGACGGGCTGTCCGGTGTCCAGCGACCGCTGCGCGGCGAGCGCTGCGGCGAGCGCGGCCCTCACCTGGTCGGTGCGGACGATGGGCTCGGCGCGAGAATCGACCACATCGATCCAGTGCGCGAGCTGGTGCCGCATGGCGTCCTCGACGGAGGGCAGCGCGGCGGAGCCGCCGGCGGAGTGCAGCACCGGGTCGTCGTCGGTCGAATGTGCGACCGTGCCGCCGGTGCCGGCGACGACGATCCGCCGGAACATGTCGCGCGGCTGGGCCAGAGAATACGAGATCTCCAGGGTGGCGAGGGAGTCGTCGTCGAAGCGCACGAGCAGCTGGAACGAGTCGTGCACGGGCATGCCGGCCGCAAAGCTCGGGAAGGAGCGGGCGAAGACCCGCACCGGGCGTGCACCGAGCAGCCAGGTGGCGACGTCGAGCAGGTGCGTGCCGTTGTGCACGGGGTGCCCGCCGGAGCGCACCCGGTCCAGCTGCCAGCCGCGCCACCCGCCGGGCCACACGTACCCGGTGTACCAGCTGACGTGTGCGAGGCGCGGCCGGCCGATCGCTCCGCCATGAATCGCGGACGCGAGCGCGGTGACCGCGGGCTGGAACCGCACGGTCTGGCCCACCATCAGCGAGGTGCCGGCGCCCTCGGTGGCGGCGACCATGCGGTCGAAGTCGGTGAGCGTGAGGGCGGCGGGCTTCTCCACGTGCACGTGCTTGCCTGCCGCGCCTGCCGCGATCGTGAACGGCGCATGCGCGGGGGTGGCGTTGCACACGTCCACGGCGATGACGGTGGGGTCCGAGAGGATCCGCTCGAAGTCGTCCGTGGCGATCGCACCGGGCGCGAGCGCGGCGATGCGACCCGCGCGGGCGAGGTCGGATCCGTGCACGTACGCGATCTCCACGCCGGGGAGCGCCGCGAGAGCGCGCACGTGGTCGCCCGCGATGACGCCGGAGCCCGCGATGGCGATGCGGGTCATCCTGCGCTCCCCTCGACGGCGGCCGCGGCCGAGCGCTCGGCGGCGTCGGCGTTGGAGCGGATGGCGGCGAGCGCGGCGGCGGCCGGCAGCTCGGTGAGCGTGGTCGAGACACCCCGCACCGCGGCGGCGATCTCATCGAGCTCGCAGGTCACGGCGGTGCGCATCCAGAGCGGCCCCGGGCCGCCCGTGTTGTACGCCTGCGCGGCGCGGGCGGCCTCCCGCAGCGACTCGTTCGAGGCGTCATCGTCGAACACGCCGGTCACCTCGACGGCCGCCCCGTCGACGAACCGCGTCACGGTGCCTGCCCGGAAGTCGGCCTCCAGGCTCGCTGCGGAGCCGGAGATCCGGAACCACCATTCGGCCCGGTGCGCCGATGTGGCCACGCTGTGCCGCCCGAGCGCGCCGGATGCGGTGCGCAGCACCGTCTCCGTGACGCTGTCCGTCACGTGCTCGCCGTGCGGGAGCGGAGCTCCGGCGACGCCCACGACCTCCGCGGGCTCGCCGAGCGCCCACACCACGAGGTCGAGCTCGTGGATCTCGTGCAGCAGCTCGCCGCCGCTGCGTCGTCGATCGAGCTTCCACCAGTCGCCGGGATCGGCGGGCAGGTGCACGATGCGGCGCCGGGCGCCCGCGGCCTCGACCACGGTGCCCAGCTCGCCCGCCCGCGCCTGGGCGACCATGCGGCGCAC
>JAFDWM010000201.1 GCA_018268455.1 Actinomycetota bacterium
AGAGGGGCGCGCCCCTCTGCATGAAAGGTTCGTGCATCGTGCCGAATGATCCTCTGCTCGGAGAGACTGCGAACGCCGGCACCGCGGACGACGCGCGCCTGGCCGCACTGATCGGCGAGCTGTCCGCACTGGCGACCGAGCAGGCCGACACCGCGCGCGGAGACCTCGACCTGCTGTCCACGATCGACCTCGTGCACGCGATGAACGCCGAGGACAGCATGGTGCCCGCGGCCGTCGCGACGCAGGCCGAGCACATCGCCGCGGCCGTCGACGGCATCACCGTGTGCTTCCGCCGCGGCGGGCGCCTCATCTACATCGGCGCGGGCACGGCCGGACGCGTCGGCGTGCTCGATGCGTCCGAATGCCCGCCGACGTTCGGCACGGATCCGAGCATGGTGGTCGGCCTCATCGCCGGCGGTGCGCGGGCGATCCAGGACGCCGTGGAGAACGCGGAGGACGACGACCTCGCCGCCGTCGAGTCGCTGCGCACGCTCGGGCTCACCGAGAACGACGCCGTCGTCGGGATCTCCGCGTCCGGCCGCACGCCCTACGTGCTCGGCGGCCTGCAGTATGCGCGGGAGGTCGGCGCCTTCACCGTCGCACTGGCGGCCAATGCCGATTCGGCCATCGGGGCGGCGGCCGAGGTTCCGATCGAGGTCGTCGTCGGCCCGGAGTTCGTGACCGGATCCACCCGGCTCAAGGCCGGCACCTCGCAGAAGCTCGTCGTCAACATGCTCTCGACGCTGTCGATGATCCGCCTCGGCAAGACCTACCGCGGTGTCATGGTCGACTTGCGGGCGACGAACGAGAAGCTCCGCGCCCGGTCGGTGCGCACGCTCATCCAGCTCACGGGAGCACCGCAGGACGAGGCCGTGCGTGCGCTCGCCGAGGCCGGCGGATCCGTCAAGCTCGCCCTGCTGATGCTCTTCACGGGCGCCTCCGCAGAGAAGGCCGCCCCGGCGCTCGCGGAGGCCGACGGGATCCTCCGCGACGCGATCGCCGCGCTGGCCTGACCCGCCCGGCCGTGACCGCCGTGGCCCGGCCCGAGAGCCGCCGGCACTGCGAAAGCCGATCAGGCCTCGACGGGTGTGCGCAACCTCGATAGTCTACGAATGTAGAAACTTAGAGAGGATCCACTCATGGACGAGAAGGACCTGGCCGAAGCCGACGAGGCGTTCGTCGGCGCCCTGGACACCTACCGCCTGCCGTCGACGTCGCTCGAGGGCCTGACCACCGTCGTCGAGCTGGATGAAGGCCTGCTCGAGCTCGCGTTCATCGACGACGCGCAGGTGCGCTGGGCATCCGCCGCCTACGACAACGCCGACGGGGCGGTCGATCCGTACGACGCCGTGCAGGTGCGTGACGACGTCGTGTTCGTCACCATCAGGGTCGCCTCGCGCCAGCGTGATGCGATCGTCGTCGTGTGGTCGACGAGCACGGGACGCACACTCATCGCGTACAGCTGGATCGAGGACGACGCGGTCCCCGGGCGCCCCCGATGCAACCAGTCCTTCCGTGCGGGGCGGCTGCGCGGTGTCGAGACGACCGGCACGGAGCCCGGCCCGAGCCGCGACCTCATCGGCATGCGCAACGTCTATCGCTACGGTCCCGACGTCGCCTACGAGCACGTCTACCTGTCGTCCCAGCGCTACGCCTGGCAGTGCCTTCAGGGCGGCCAGCCGGGTCTCGGCGACGTCGATCTCGCCACGGTATGGGGCTTCGGCGACGGCCTGTACCTGTTCGCGTTCCGCGAGTTCGGCATCGACGTGGCGACCGTCTGGCTGCACGATCTCGGCTACGCGCTGCGAACCACCGGCGCGTTCCTCGCGCGGGGTCCCGAGGGCGAGGCCTTCCACGGACAGGGTGGCGGCGACATCTACCCGCTCGGCCGCGTCGGCTATCCCGACGTGCAGCCGGTCTGACCCGGCAACGGCGCACGCCCGCCGCCGGTCGTCGTGAGACGAACTGGGGCGGGCGGTTCCGTGACGGCGGACTGGGTCAGCCGCGTCAGCCGCGCTGCGCGGCGGGTCGCACCAGGAACCAGCCGACGACCGCCGCGGCGACGCAGGACGCGGCGATCGTCACCGCCATCGTCAGCGAGGTCACGC
>JAFDWM010000202.1 GCA_018268455.1 Actinomycetota bacterium
GACAGCGCCAGGGTGCGCGTGCGCTTCGACCACGAGCCGGGGCGCTACATGCTGCACTGCCACAACCTCGAGCATGAGGACATGGCGATGATGGCGAACTTCGACGTCGTGTGAGCCCCTCGGCAGACCCGTGCCGGTCAGCGCCGCAGGGAGGTCGGCGCGTCCTGGAGCACCCGGCGGGTGCGGAACTCACGCGGCTCCCCGGTGAGGGGATCCATGAACCGCAATTCGCGGGCGAGCAGCTGCAGCGGGCGCGCGAAGTCGTCGGGCGCCTCCGGCAGCAGCTCGGGGTAGAACGGGTCGTTCAGGATCCCCGCGCCGAGCTCGGCGAGATGCACACGCAGCTGGTGCATGCGCCCGGAGTGCGGGCGCAGGAGCGTGTGCAGCACGCGGTCGTCGACGTCGATCAGCTCGATGAGCGTCTCGGCGTTCGGTTCGCGAGCCGGGTCCACCTGCACGCAGACGTGCCCGCGCAGCTTCTCGATGTGATTGCGGTGCACGAGCGGGAACTCGGATCCGCCGAGGGCCGGTGCCTGCGGATCCCACGCCGCGGGCAGCAGGGAGACGGCCTCGTAGACCTTCTCGACCCGACGGTTCTCGAACAGCAGCTGATACGCGCCGCGGGTGACGGGGCGCGCCGAGAACATCAGCACGCCCGCCGTGGCACGGTCGAGGCGATGGATCGGGGTGAGGTCGGGGTTCCCCAGCGCATTGCGCAACCGCACCAGCGCGGAGTTCTGCAGATACTTGCCGCCGGGGGTGGTCGGCAGGAAGTGCGGCTTGTCGACCACTACGAGGTCCTCGTCCTGATGCAGGATCTCGACGTCGAACGGGATGCGCTTCTCCACTGCGGGCTCGCGGTAGTACCAGACGAAGTCGTGCAGGCCGAGCGGGGTCTGCCTGGTGAGGGCGGATCCATCGATCGCGACGATCTCGCCGCGATCGAAGCGCTCGAGCAGCCGCTCGGGATCGAGGTGGAAGAAGCGCTCGGCCATGAACGCGGACACCGTGGGCCAGGGGCCTTCGTCGGGAACCCGCAGCCGGGTGGCGCCGACGCCGTCGCGCACGGGCAGGGGGGAGCGCATGGCCATTACAGACAGCCTACGGCGTCGCTGGATCCGCCTGGTCCGCGGACGGCCTCGGGGCGTGGTCGGGCGGCGCTCAGGCCGCTCGGGCGAAACGCGCCCGGTACTGCTGCGGCGCCAGCCCGATCCGGTCGCGGAAGTGCTTGCGCAGGGCCGCAGACGTGGCGAAGCCCGAATGCGCCGCCACCGCGTCGATGGGCAGGTCCGTCGTCTCCAGCAGCTCCCTGGCCCGGTCGACCCTGGCGTCGGCGAACCAGTCGCCCACGGTGCGCCCGGTTTCGGCGCGGAACCGGCGGGTGAGGGTGCGCACGCTCATCGCGAATGCGTCGGCCACCTCGGTCAGGGACAGCGGCTCGTCGATGCGCTGCACGAGCCAGGACTGGATGTCGCTCGCGGAGCCGGGGGCGGTACCCGCGATGGCCGGCCGCGCGATGAACTGACGCTGCCCGCCGCCGCGATGCGGTGCGGTGAGGGTGCGTCGCGCGACATCCCCGGCGACGGCGGCGCCGTGGTCGCGGGCGATCAGATGCAGGCTCGCGTCGATCGCTGCGGCGGCGCCCGCCGCGGTCACGACGGCGCCGTTGTCCACGAACAGCTCATCCTCACGCAGCCGCACCTGCGGGAAGCGGCGGGCGAAGTCCTCCGCGGCACACCAGTGCGTGGTGGCCTCCTTGCCGTCGAGCAGTCCGGCGGCGGCCACGGTGAACGCGCCGGTGCAATAGCTGAGCACGCGGCGCGGCGCGAGCGCGGCCAGTCCGATCGGGTCGTCGCCGCTCTCCGCGCCCTCCCATGGCGGGACGATGATCGTGTCCGCCGTGCGCAGTGCGCGGGCATCGGCGCCCGGAGTCACCGCGAAACCCGCATCCGTGTCGACGGGGCGGCCGTCGAGCGTGCAGACGGTCACCGAGTACAGCGGGGTCGTGCCGCGACGGGCCACGGGGAAGAAGCGGCTGGGGATCCCGAGTTCGAACGGGTAGACCCCGGGGAGTGCGACGACGACGAT
>JAFDWM010000203.1 GCA_018268455.1 Actinomycetota bacterium
CAACGACTCCTGCAACAGGCGTCCACGACTGCGCGGCGCGATGTCGATACTTGTCGTGGTCATGCCACCTGGTTCCTTTCGTGCAGATGCAGATACACGTCTTCGAGCGTGGGTTCGCGCAGCTCCATCCGAGGCTCGCCCACGAGTGCTTTGAGGTCTTTCGGCGTTCCGGTCGCCAGCACCGAGCCCTCGCGGAGGATCACCACGTCATCGGCGAGTTCGTCGGCCTCTTCGAGGTACTGGGTCGTGAGAAGCACGGTGGTTCCGTCCGACACCAGAGCACGCACGGCATCCCAGATCGTGCGACGTGCGACCGGATCAAGCCCGGTGGTCGGCTCGTCAATGAGCAGGATCGACGGACGGGTAATCATCGAGGTCACGAGGTCCAGGCGACGCCGCATACCCCCGGAGAAACCGGACACCCGGCGATCAGCATGTTCGCTGAGGCCGGCTTGATCCAGCAGCTCGTCGGCCCGCGCGCGTGCACTCGCACGGGTCAGCCCTATCAGCCGGGCGAACAGTTCCAGGTTCTCCCGAGCCGACAGCACCTCATCCAGCGCCGCGTACTGGCCGACCACCCCGATCGCGGCCCGCACTCGCGCCGGGTCGCCGTCCACGTCGGCCCCGTCCATCGTGACCGTGCCCGCATCCTTGCGAGTCAACGTGGTCAGAATCCGTACCAGAGTCGTCTTGCCTGCGCCGTTGGCTCCCAGCAGCGCGCAGACCCGGCCGGCGTCCACCCGTAGGTCAACGCCGTCGAGCGCCGGCCGGTCCGCGCCCGGAAACGACTTCCGCACGCCCTGCACGATGATCGCGCCCCGCGTGCTCTCGTTGCTGCTCATACCGATCCTTCCTGTCATGCTCTACACTGTATTATACAACGTAGAGTTAGGAGCGGACGGATGGCGAAGCGAACCGAAGTCGATGAGCTGAAGCTCCTCGGCCTGCTGTGGAAGGAGTCGCCTGCCGGCGCGCGCAGCGGCATCAGCAAGCAGGGCATCACCGCCCTGGCCGTGGACCTTGCCGACAAGGAGGGCCTTGACGCGGTGACCATTCGCCGCCTCGCTGCGGAGGCAGGAGTGACCGCGATGGCGCTCTATCCGCACATCGGCGGACGTGCGGAACTCATCGAACTCATGCTCGATCACGTCGCGGGCTCGACCTACGCCAAGACCGGGGTGCCCGACGACGCGGACTGGCGCGCACGGATCTCGGCGATCGCCGATGCCAACTGGACAAGTTGCCAAGAGCACCCGTGGATCACCGACGCTGCGCCGGGCCGACCCGTGCCCGGCCCCGGAGCGTCGGCCAAGTACGAGGCCGAGCTGCGCGCACTCGACGGCATCGGTCTGACCGACATAGAGATGGACCACACGCTGACGGCGCTTGTCTCGTTGGTGCATGGCACAGCCAGAGCCACCATCGCGACTCAGCGATCACGCGAACCCGATGAACAGAACGACACCGGATGGTGGGCGAACATCGAGCCTGCCCTGACCGCCGCGATCGGCGACCGCGCTCGGTTCCCCACCGCTTCACGAGTTTCGCAGGCGCTTGGTGAGGCGACCGGAAAGGCCAACGACCCGGAGGGTGCTTATAGGCGTGGTGTGACATTGTTTCTCGAAGGGCTCGCGCGACAGCGCGGCGCCAACGCTGACCGCTGAGCGTCCCCACCAGCAGAGTGCGCCGCCGAGCAGGGCCGTCGAGCGTCCAGCGCTGAGTCTTCCCGCCTGCGATCCCCTGCTCGCCCGTACTCGCACAGTGCATCGTCCAGTGGGCCCGGTCGCTTATGACTGCGTGAAGGTCATCGTCGTCCGCGACGGGAGCGCGGTCTTGTTCAGTGAGTTCGGACAGAAGCCAGTGAACGTCGGCGACGTGGTGCTACTCGGGGCGAACACGCTCTGCGGAAGCGAGCCCGAAGGCCACATCACTGTGACCACGATCTACGCCGACACGGACTATGTACTCGATCAGGTGTTCTGGCAGCATGTCGGACTCGTGCGGGATCGTTTCGAGGTGCAGGACTTCGCCGCAACGATCTACACCGAGCCAGCGCAGATTCTCC
>JAFDWM010000204.1 GCA_018268455.1 Actinomycetota bacterium
TCGACGCGATCGAGAAGGGCTGACCGTGGAGCTCGAGTTCGCCGCCTTCAAGGCGCTCATGGCGGAGGATCCGACCCTCGCGGACAAGATCGTCACGACGGTGCGCAGGGACAGCTCCGGCGCGACCGTGCGCGACAACTACGTCGTGGCGAAGTCGGGCGCCCCGGACCGCATCGACGACGCCCGCAAGTCGATGGTGAACACCTTCGACGCGGACCGCCGGTACACGTGGGTTGTCCGCGTGGTCGCGACCAGTGATGCCGGTGTCGACATGATCGGCACCGCGCTGATGCGGCAGGTCGTCGGCAAGACGCTCTCCGTCTCCGGACGGTCGTGCACGGCGATCGAGTTGGTCCCCGACATCGACCGACCTGACGGGTACGACCGTGCCGCGGATCTTCTCTACCGCGACTTCACGTTCCGCTTCTGGTCGAACCGGCCTAGCTGATCACCCACGAGGCCGCGTAACCGGCGCTGTTCGCGTACTCCACGGTCGTCAGCTGAGCGTCCTTCGTGACGTCGAACGTGATCCAGCCTCGGCGGCACGAGCCAGCAGCGACTTGCTCCTCGCCGACGGCGTACGACGGCTGCAGGAACTGCGCGTACCCGGTGCTCGACGGCCGGAACCGGCGGTGGGTGCTGTCGCTGATCTCCCACGGGCTCGTGGAGACGGTGTTCGCCTTGTCTGAGCAGACCTCGACGTCAGCCGCGACCCACTTGTCCTCGGGGCGCTGAGGCTGCGGTGCCGGCTCCGGGGTCGGATCGAGATTCACAGCGTGGACCGTGACCGACACGCCACCGAACTTCGCAGGCGTCCCGAGCGCGAGCGGCCCGCTCCCGGCCGGCGTCGGCTCAGCCGAAGGCGACGGTGTCACCGTCTGCGTCACGAACACAGTGACGGTCGGCGCCGGCGTCGGCGTGCCCGCGCATCCCGTGAGCAACAGCGCCGCACCGACCAGCGCCAACCAGGTCTTTCGCATGCCCGGAGCATAGCGGCCCCCAACTCCTTCCGCACGGCGGGAGGTGACTCAAGAACACATCCACCCGGTGAGAGAACAAGGAGAAATCATGGCTGATGTGGCTGAGGGTCTCGTCCCGCCGCCCGCAGTGGACCAGACCGGGAACCTCACCATCTGGTGGGTCCCCGCGATCGCCAACGTCCTGGCACCCTCGGCTTCGACCGAGATCGGCGGTGCCGGCGCGTTCCGACTCACCTACTCGTTCACCGAGGACGGGTGGGACTTCGACGCCTCGCAGGAGAAGATCAAGGACCCCCGCCTGACGCTGAAGCAGCCCCTGGAGGCGCTCGGCACGTCCCCGGTCTCGCTGAAGACGCTGAAGTACGTCGAGTCGACGCAGGCGGGTTCCGCGAACGTCGTGCTCACCGAGGGCCTGTCCGGCTTCTTCGTGGAGCGCTCCTCCGTCCCGAACGCGACGCTCGCCGCTGAGGCGCAGAAGGTGCGCGTGATCCCCGTGACCCTCGGGAAGCAGCTCCCCGGTCCCCGGAACGGGCAGGGCAAGTTCACGATCCTGCAGGAAGCCGCAGTGACTGGCGTCGTCGGCGGCCCCGTCGCACTGGCGGCCTGAGACCCCTGGGGCGGTCGGATTCTCACCGGGCCGACCGCCTCAGGCCCCCTCGCATATCCCGGTGAACCCGGTGAGGAGAAGCATGTCTTTCGAGGACAAGATCGCACGCGCACAGGCCGCGCAGGAAGCCCGTCCGAGGTACAAGGAAGTTCCGGTCTCACTCGAGTCGGAACTCAGCGAAGAGCGCGATCGGCTGATGCAGCAGATCGGTGAACTGACCGCGGAGCGCGAGCAGATCATCGCAGCCGCCGCAGGAGTGCTGACGCTCGCGCCAGACACTCGCACGGTCGACCGGAAGCTCAACCAGGTCGCGAAGAAGATCCAGCACATCGACGAGCTCGACCGCGACAACCTGATCACGGTGCGCGTCTACAAGCTCGGCGGCGACGCCTGGCTTGACCTGGTCGCCGGGCACCCGCCGCGCGGGAACAGCGCGATCGATCTCGGATCCGGCTACAACGTCAACACGG
>JAFDWM010000205.1 GCA_018268455.1 Actinomycetota bacterium
TCTCGTCCTCGTACAGCTTCATGCCCGGCTTCACGCCGTCGATGAGGCTGATGCCGGTGAAGAAGCCGTTCTCGTCGAGACGCTCGCCCGCGGCCATGCGCTGCGTGCCGTCGATGAGCACCGTGGCGCCCTCGGCCGCGGCGCCCGTGACGTACGACTCGACGCGGTCGCGGTGCTCGCGCGTGATCAGCGGACCCATCTCGCTGGACGCGTCGGTGCCGTCGCCGATGCGCAGGCTCTGCACCTTCTCGGTGATCGAGGCGATCAGCGGATCCGCCACCTCGCCCACCGCGACCAGCACGGAGACGGCCATGCAGCGCTCGCCGGCGGAGCCGTAGGCGGCGGAGACCGCCGCGGCCGCGGCGCCATCGATGTCGGCGTCGGGCATGACCACCATGTGGTTCTTGGCGCCGCCGAGGGCCTGCACGCGCTTGCCGTTGGCGGAGGCGCGCTCGTAGATCGACTTCGCGATCGGGGTCGATCCGACGAAGCTGACCGCCTTGACGTCGGGCGAGTCGAGCAGGGTGTCGACCGCGACCTTGTCGCCGTTGATGACGTTCAGCACGCCGTCGGGGAGCCCGGCCTCCTGGAAGGCCTTGGCGAGCCAGATCGCGGCGGACGGATCCTTCTCGCTCGGCTTCAGCACGACCGTGTTGCCGCAGGCGATCGCGGAGGCGACCATCCACAGCGGCACCATCACGGGGAAGTTGAAGGGCGTGATGCAGGCGACGACGCCGACCGGCTGCTTGACCGAGTGCACGTCGACACCGCGGGAGACCTGCTCCGCGCGCTCGCCCTTAAGCAGGTGCACGAGACCCGCAGCGAACTCGACGTTCTCGATGCCGCGGGAGACCTCGCCGGCGGCGTCGGAGAGCACCTTGCCGTGCTCGCTGGTGACGATCGCGGCGAGCTCGGGGGTGCGCTCGGCGAGGATCTGACGCAGCCGGAAGAACACGTCGGCGCGCTTGATCAGGCTGGTCGCACGCCAGGCCGGGAGCGCGGCCTTCGCCGCGGCGATGGCCTGCTCGGTCTCGGCGACGCTCGCGAACGCGACGGTGCGATGCGCCTCGCCGGTGGCCGGGTTGTAGACGGGTCCGCTGCGCTCGGCCTCGGCGGTCTCGGCGCCGGAGATGAAGTGCGGGATCAGGGTCACGGTGGTGCTCCTCGGGTGATCGGTCGGGGTTCGGGAAGCTGAGGGGCGTGAGTCCGGACACTCTGATCGGACGCACCCACGGGCTTGCTCTCCCATGTTCGCAAAGGGGAAGATGGATCCGTGCCCGCAGATCGTCTGGACTTCACCGCCGATCGGACAGATCATCCGGACCGGTTCGCGAGCGATCGCGACCCCGGGCTCCCGACGGTCGCCGACGCCCTCGATGTGGCCTCGCTGCAGGCGGGGATCCCCGAGGTGCTGGCCGGATCCCTCGACGCCCCGGTGCGGTGGGTGCACGTGTCGGACAGCGAACGCGTCGCCGCCCTGCTGGACGGCGGCGAGCTGCTGCTCACGACCGGTGCCGGCTGGCCCGGCGACGCCCCGGCGCTCGGCCGGCTCGTGGATGAGCTGGCCGACGCGGGCCTGGCCGGGATCGTGCTGGAGCTGGGCACGCGGTTCGCGGTGGTGCCGCCGGCCCTCGTGGCGGCGTGCCGCTCCCGCGACCTCGCCCTCGTCGCGCTCGACCGCGAAGTGAAGTTCGTCACGGTCACCGAGGAGGTGCACCGTCGCATCATCGCGGGCCAGGTGGAGGCGCTGCAGGAGCGGCAGCGGCTGCACGAGCTGTTCACCGCCCTGAGCCTGCGCGGCGCCCCGGTCGAGGTGGTCGTGCGCGAGACCGCCCGCGCGCTGCGCGCACCGGTGGTGCTGGAGGATCTGGCGCACGAAGTCGTCGTCGCCGACACCGCCGGCCTCGCCGAGGCGGAGGTGCTCGCGGGCTGGGCAGGGCGGTCGCGACGCCTGCCCGCGGAGTGGACGCGCGTGCCGGTCGCCGCCCGCGGCACCCAGTGGGGCGAGCTCATCGCCCTGCCCGGACC
>JAFDWM010000206.1 GCA_018268455.1 Actinomycetota bacterium
TTCGCCCTGGTCTTGCGGTAGTGCGCGGTGGCGTCGTCGAGGTGGGCACGTCGGCGGTCGGCCTTGAGGCGCGGCAGCAGCGCCGCGGCGGTCGCGCCGACGTCGCCGACGAGGCCCAGGTCCAGCGGATGGCGCCGACCGAGGTTCTCGCCGCGGATGTCGACCTGGATCGTGGTCGCCCCCGCGGGATAGAACTGCGGGTAGGGGAAGTCGGATCCGAGTACGAGCAGCGCATCCGCGCCCTCCATGGCCCGGTATCCCGACGCGAAGCCGAGCAGGCCCGTCATGCCGACGTCGAAGGGGTTGTCGTACTCCACGAACTCCTTGCCGCGCAGGGCGTGCACGACAGGGGCGGCGAGGCGGTCGGCGAGCGCGACGAGCTCGTCGTGGGCACCCTGTGCACCGGCCCCGGCGAGGATCGTGACCTTCGATGCGGCGTTCAACAGAGTCGCGGCGCGCTCGAGCTCGTCCGGGCTCGGCACCACCACGGGCCGCGCGCGCTCGATCACCGCCACGCGGTCATCCTCCGCCTCGGCGAGGGCGATGTCACCCGAGATCACGAGCACGGCGACGCCGCGTTTCTCGATCGCCTGGCGCATCGCGATCTGCAGCAGCCGCGGCATCTGCGCCGGATCCGACACGTGCTCGACGTAGACGCTGCACTCGCGGAACAGCTCCTGCGGGTGCGTCTCCTGGAAGTACTGCGTGCCGATCTCGCTGGTCGGGATATGCGCGGCGATCGCGAGCATCGGCACCCGCGAGCGATTCGCGTCGTAGAGACCGTTGATGAGGTGCAGGTTGCCGGGCCCGCAGGACCCGGCGACGACGGCGAGGTCGCCGGTCAGGGCCGCCTCGGCCGCCGCCGCGAAGGCCGCCGTCTCCTCGTGTCGCACGTGCACCCAGCGCAGCGTGCCGTCCTTGCGGAGCGCGTCGGTGAAGCCGTTGAGGGAGTCGCCCGGAATCCCGTACACGCGCTTCACCCCGTTCGCGCGGAGGGTGCTGACGATGTTCTCGGCGACGGTGGTCATGGCGGCCTTTCGTGAAAGCGATCAGGACCCTTCGAGGCTACGCCCCGTACCCCCGCTCGGGTCCGGAGCCCGATGCGGGAGCCGATCGCGCCGTGACCCGGCAGTTGACCGCGAGACCGAATTCTCGTCCCGAGACCGAGGAAATCATCGTCGGTCTCGGGACGCAGGTTCGGTCTCGCGGTCAGCCATGACCCGAACCCGGACTCAGCCGATCCGGATGAGCTTCTTGTTCACGAACTCGTCGGCCGCGAGCAGACCCAGCTCCCGCGAGGTGCCGCTGCGCTTCACGCCGCCGAACGGCAGCTCCGGGCTGTCGGCCAGCACGACGTTGACGTAGACCATGCCGGCGTCGATGCCGTTCGCGACCCGCTCGGCCTGGGCCGGGTCGGTGGTGAACACGTACGAGCCGAGGCCGAACGAGGTGTCGTTCGCGAGCGCGACGGCGGCGTCCTCGTCGGCGACCCGGTAGACGACCCCGGCGGGGCCGAACAGCTCCTCGCGGTACACGTCCATCTCGGGCGTGACGTCGGCGAGCAGCGTCGGCGCGTAGAACGCACCCTCGCGCGTTCCGCCGGTGAGCAGGGTGGCACCCTGCGCGACGGCGTCGTCGACCTGCTTCTGCAGGTTGACCGCGGCGGCCTCCGACACGAGCGGCCCGAGCACGGTGTCCTCCTGCGTCGGGTCCGCCGGCGACACGGCGGACATCGCCGCCACCGCCTTCTCCACGAACGCGTCATAGAGCGCGTCGACGACGATGAACCGCTTGGCGCCGTTGCAGGCCTGCCCGTTGTTGTCCAGGCGCGCGGCGACCGCGGCCTCGACGGTCGCGTCGAGGTCGTCGGTGGACAGCAGGATGAACGGGTCGGATCCGCCCAGCTCCAGCGCGACCTTCTTCAGGTTGCGGCCGGCCACCTCGGCGACGGCGGCTCCCGCGCGCTCGGATCCGGTCACCGACACGCCCTGCACGCGCGGGTCGGCGATGATCGTCGCGGACTGCTC
>JAFDWM010000207.1 GCA_018268455.1 Actinomycetota bacterium
CCTCCAGCAGGAAGACGTATCTGCCGACCACACCGCGCGCCCGCAGATCGGCGAGTACGGTCTGCTCGAACGACTCGATCCACAGCGGTCGCTCCCCCGCGGCCCATCCGGCCGCGCGCAGATCCCGTTCGACGAGTGCAGCGAGATCATGTCCGGCCTGGGCGAAATGCGTGGCGTGCTTGATCTCCAGCACGACGCCGATCCGGCGCGCCTGCTCGGCGGACGCGCGCTCGACGAGGGCGAGCATGTCGGCGAGGCGCAGGATCGGCTCCTCGTCATCGAAGCCCGCGCTGTGCGGACGCAGCAGCGGCAGTCGCTCCCGGCAGCGCAGGGTGGCGAGCTCGGCCCAGGTGAAGTCCTCGGTGAACCAGCCCGTGAGGCTCTCGCCGTCGATCACCCTGGTCGTGCGTCGCGCGGCGAACTCCGGGTGCTCGGCGACGTCGGTGGTGCCGGAGATCTCGTTCTCGTGCCGGATCACCAGCACCCCGTCGCTCGTGGCGACCACGTCCGGCTCGACCGCGTCGACGCCCATCGCGAACGCCAGCCGGTACGACGATTCCGTGTGCTCGGGCCGGTAGCCCGGGGCGCCGCGGTGGCCGATGACGAGTGGTCCGCCGGGGCGGTGGTTGTGGGAGACGTCGAGCGGGATCCGTCGGGTCACGCTCATAGCGTACGTCAGTGCTCTTCGAAGGATCCGCCGCTATCGTAGAGGGAAGATGACCACCACTTCTGAGGAGTGAGGCCGACCATGGCTAATTTCGCCTTCAACAACCCGGCGTTCAAGGAGCAGGATCCGCGTGCCGTCGCGACCTACCCCGGCAACCCGCAGGCGGGAGCCCAGAACGGGCAGTACGCGCCGCCCCCGCCCGCCGGCCAGTTCGCGGCCGCGCAGCAGGCCGCCGTGAACGCCAACCTCGAGGGCATGTACGCCGCACCGCCCGCCGGTGCGATCGAGACCAACCGGATGACCGTCGAGGACACCGTCTGGAAGACCGCAGGACTCTTCGCCATCCTCCTGGTGACCGCGGTGATCGGCTGGGTCTTCACCCTCGGCGGGGCGGCCGTGCCGCGCACGCCGTCCGCGGTCGCGATCTGGCCGTGGGTCGTCGGAGCCCTCGGCGGCTTCGTACTCGCCATGATCGTGAGCTTCACCTCGCGCAAGAAGGTGCGCCCGGCGCTGATCTGGGCCTACGCCGCGTTCCAGGGCCTCTTCATCGGCGGCATCTCCGCGTTCTTCGAGGTCCTGTGGCCCGGCATCGTGCTGCAGGCCACGCTCGCCACGGTGTCCGTGGTCGCCGTCACGCTGGCCCTGTTCGCGAGCGGCAAGATCCGCGCCTCCGCGAAGATGACCAAGATCGTGATGATCGCGATGATCGGCTACCTCGTGTTCTCGCTGCTGAACGTCGGCCTGATGCTCTTCGGCGTGCTGCCGCAGAACATGATGTTCGGCATGTACAGCGCGAAGATCGCCGGCATCCCGCTCGGTCTGATCATCGGCGTGCTGGTCGTCTTCCTCGCCGCCTACTCGCTGGTGCTCGACTTCGACCAGATCCAGCAGGGCGTGCGCAACGGCGCCCCGCGGGTCTACGGCTGGCTCGGCGGCTTCGGCATCATGGTCACCGTCGTGTGGCTGTATGTCGAGATCCTGCGCATGATCGCGATCGCCCGCAGCAACTAGCCGCGGATCCCATCGACACGGCGAAGGCCGCCCTCTCCGGAGGGCGGCCTTCGTCATTTCCGGATCCGGTCGTCGCGACTCAGCGGAAAGCCGGGTTGTCCATGTTGATGAGGGCGACCCCGTAGAAGATCCCGACCACGATGAACACGACGAGCGAGATCGCGCCGATCCAGATCGCGGCGAGCGCGAAGCCGCGGCCGCGCTGTCCCGTCTTCTTGATCTGCGAGAGGCTGACGGCGCCGAGGATGATCGCGATGATGTTGAAGCCGAGGATCGACAGGACGAATCCCACGACGGACAGCACGTTCATCGGCTGCGCGGCGGTGGGCGTGTGACTGCTCATG
>JAFDWM010000208.1 GCA_018268455.1 Actinomycetota bacterium
GTCGTAGACATACCCGTTCTCGAGCGCGGCATCCACGGTCTCGCTCCCGACGTCGTACCCGGTGAGATGGTCGATAGCGGACTCCGGGCCGCGCAGGTCGATCATCCCGAGCGCTCGGTCGGCTTCCTCCCCCTGGAGGAACACGATCCCGACGTATCGGGTCGCGGACGATGCCGGCGGGGTCGCCTGCCAGGCGATCCGTGCGGCTGCTTCGGAGGCGAGATTCATCGATGTCTCGGCCTGGTCGAGGTGCGTTGCGGCCTGTGCAAGCCGCTGCACGGCATCGTTCACCGCCGCACTGCCGGCCGCGGTGTTGCCGCGGTCGTCGGTGGCGAGCGGCCTGTGGTGTTCGAGTTTCGCGGCGAGTTGCCCAGACACGTCGGTGAGCCGCCGGGTCAGGAGCAGCAGCTCACCGAGGACGTCGTAGATGTCATCAGGCTGGTCATCGGCGCGGAGCGCGTGCGCGAGCCCCCGGACTGCTTCGGCGGCCTCTGCCGCGTCGGCGCGCGGATCGGTGAATGTCGCCACGATGAGCCTCCTTCATGGTTGGTGCAGACAGTCAGCAGGTGCGCCTGGTCGTCCCCGTCGAGGGGTCAGATGGTTCGGCAGAGCGGGAGTGCGGCGGCAGTGAACGCTTGCGCCTGCTGACCGACGAGGCGGCGGGTTTCGCAGGAGGCTTGTATCGCGGCCTGCTCGATCTGCGCGACCGCGGCGTCGAGATCGCCCGCCGTGGATGCGGAGAGGGAAAGAAGGCCGACGACGCGGAGCACGCCGTGCCCGCTGGTGAGCTCGGCCTCCTGCTGCAGCACGTCCTGGTACTCGGCCGCGGCCTGCGCGTCGTCGATCTGCCCGACTTTCCGCCGCTGGGCGGCGTTGGAGATCATCTCGGTCTTCTTCCTCCGCAAATCCCGGGCCGCCTGGTCGGTGCGCATGGGCAGATAGTGCAGCGAAAGGGACCGAAGCACCCCGCCGGAGAGGACGAGCGGGGCGAGGAACCCCGGGTAGACCTGGGAGCGGGGCCATTCGCTGATCCAGAGGACGGCGTGATGGGCGGAGTCCGACCGCAGCCGGTCCCAGGACTCGGTGACCGCGACCGGTCCCGCGGTCGCGAGTTCCCGGCCGAGCGCGCCGTGCCGTTCGAGGGCGGGGCCCGCGGCGGGGTCGTACGCGGTGCGGAGGATGACGGCGACCTCGCCCGGGGTGAGCCAGCGCGGATCGGTCAGTTCCGCGCCGCGGAGCGCAGCCGTGAACGCGGTCATCTCCTGCCGGAGCACGGCCGCAGACCCGGTCATGCCGCCGCCGGCGGCGCGGATCTGCCGAGCCGCAGCGCGTAGGTCGAGGGAGAGGGAGATCGTGGTCGCGTGCCTTTCCCCGGCGGGCCCTGCCCGGTCGATCAGTTCCCGGTAGGTCGTCGCCGCCCACGAGCAGTCGTCACGGCCGTGGGCCTGCCACCATTCGGTGAGCCCGGACCCGGAGGCCGGGAGTGTGCGTTCCATGACTTGGAGGCGGGCGATGCGCCCAGAACGGCAGCCGGCCGCGAGCACCCGCCCCCACCCGGTGACGCGGCGCTGCTGCTCGGCGGGGTCAAGGAGCACGAACGCGGGATGCGACACCTTCAGGATCGCGGTGAGGGTCTGCGCGTGCGGGTCGTGGATCATCGCCGCGTCGGACTCGGGGTCGTGCCATTCGCGGAGCGCGGCGAGATCCCCTGGGAGCGAGAGCGTGCCGGCCGGGCGAGGATGGATGACCCGGCGCCGGTACTCGGTCTGCTTCGCGTGCGTGCGGACCAGCCAGTGGAGCATGATCGGCGCCCACTCGGTGACTCGCCGCCCGCCGACCGGAACCCAGGCGATCGCGACCAGACTCGCCCACCCCGGTGCCAACCAGGCGACACCGGCCCCACCGCCCGTGTAGAGGGCAGCGACGATGATGGCGAGGGCGAGCCCGAGGGCGATCAGCTGCGGCAGCGACAGCCCGAGCAGGATACCGCGGCGGGT
>JAFDWM010000209.1 GCA_018268455.1 Actinomycetota bacterium
CGGGCAGCGGTGCGCAGTGACGGAACAGGAAGGCCGCCGCGGGTGCGCCTCCGGCGGGATGGAGAGTGAGCGCGCGCCCCGGCTCGTTGCGCATCTCGATCCTCTCCCTGTCGACCTGCAGGCCGGGCATCGTCACGGTCGCGATCGCCAGCCCGAGCGATCCGTCTGCGCCTCGCTCGGGGACAGGCCAGAGTTCTCGCCGGGTCGCCGAGTGCTGCCCATCCGCCCCGACCACCAGATCGAAGCGCTCGGACGCACCGCCGTGACGTGTGACGACGACTCCTCGATCCTCGAGGGCCAGCGCGGCGACCGTCTCGCCGTAGCGGATCTCGGCATGCTCGCCGGCGGTCTGCAGCAGTACCGCGGAGAGGTCGCGGCGCGCGATCTCGATGTCCTCGTCGGCCGTGCGCATCCCGATCGTGGTGAACGCGGCGCCCGCCCGATCGATCAGCGCCAGGGTGCGCGCGCCCGTGTCACGCTCGCGCAGGCGGGCCGTGATCCCGAGGGCCTCGGACGCCTCGAGCCCGATGCCGCGCACGTCGACCGGGCTCCCGCTGGAGCGGATCCCCTCCCCGCGCTCGATCACCGTGACCGCATGTCCGTCCCGGCCGAGGAACGCCGCCGCCGCTGCACCGGCGATGCCTCCACCGACGATGAGGATCCGTAATTTCTGCATAGACTGCAGATTAGCACTTGATGCAGATCTTCATGCCCTGCGGCTAAGGTCGAGGGATGGCGGGACTCCGGGAGCAGAAGCGCGAGCGCACGCGTCGGGCGCTGCTCGCGGCGGCGCGGCAGCTCTTCGCCGAGAAGGGCTATGCGGCCACCACCATGGCGGAGATCGCCGCCGCCGCGGATGTCTCCCCCCGCACCGCGTTCACGTACTTCCCCGCGAAGGACGACCTGCTCTTCCCGGATGCGGCGGAGCGGATCCACATCGCCGTCGCCGCCTTCGAGGAGTGCGATCCGTCCGAGGATCCGATGCAGGTGCTCGTGCGCGCCCTCGGCGGCGCGGACATCGCGGGCACCGACCTCGCGGACGAGGGAGCACGACTGCGACTGCTCGCCATCCGGGACGATCCGGCCGTGCGCGGCCGCGCGCTGCGCCTGCTCGCAGAAGCGCAGACCGAGATCGGCAGGGCCCTGCACGAGGCCTTCCCCGAGCGCTTCTCCCCCGTGCAGGCAGCCGCGTTGACGGGCGCGTTCATCGGGGCGACGACCGCGGCGGTGGACGCGTCGTGGGCCGCTCTGCCCGACGCCACCCCGCTGGAGCGGCACACCGCCGTCGCCGAAGCCGTGGCGCAGGCTGTCGTCGCCGGGAACATCACACGGCGCTGACGCTCAGGGCGACCGCGCCGGGTCCGGATCCGCTCAGAACAGCTGACGCCAGTTGGCCTTGGCCAGGTCGAGCAGCTCGTCGCCGCGACCGGAGAGCACGGTGCGGATCGCGTACAGAGCGAAGCCCTTGACCTGCTCGGCGTTCACCGCGGGTGGCATGGACAGCTCCTGCCGCTCGGTCACGACATCCAGGAGCGCAGGCCCCTCGTGCGCGAGCACCTCGGCGAGCGCTCCGGGAAGGTCCTCGCTGCGCTCCACGCGGCGGGCGAAGATGCCCATCGCCTCGGCCACGGCGGCGAAGTCGGGGTTGTGCAGCTCGGTGCCGTAGTTCACGAAACCCGCTGCCTTCATCTCCAGCTCCACGAAGTTCAGCGAGGAGTTGTTCACCACGATCGTCTTCACCGGCAGCCGATTCTGCGTGAGCGTGATGAGCTCGCCCAGCATCATCGTGAGCCCGCCATCGCCCGCGAGTGCCACGACCTGACGGTCGGGCTCGGCCGCCTGGGCACCGATGCCGTGCAACAGCGCATTCGCCATGGATCCGTGGTTGAAGGATCCGATCAGCCGACGCCGGCCGTTCATGTGCAGATAGCGGGCCGCCCAGACCGTGGGCGAGCCCACGTCGGCCGTGAAGAC
>JAFDWM010000020.1 GCA_018268455.1 Actinomycetota bacterium
GTCGATCGAGACCCTGCTCTCGCCCTGGGCGACGGCGTTCGTCATGGACGCGGCGAGGGCCTTCAGGTCGATGCCGGTGCCATCGTGCGCGGGGGTGCTGACGTAACTGCTGTGGGCGGCGTCGAAGACCACCGTCGCGTCGGTCGAGTCCTTGTAGAGGTCAGGCACCTGCGCGCGCAGGGCGTGCTCGGCGGCGCGGGCGTCGAGCGTCACGGCCGGCTTGATCGGGGCGGGCATCCAGCTGGTGATGTTCCACATCGGGTGCTGGGAGAAGGCCTGGTCGGCGAGCTTCGCGGCGTCGACATGGGCACCGAGGTCGGACCCGGTCACGCTCTTGGCAGTGCCTCCGGCGGTGAGCGAGACCTGCATGTCGCTGACGTGGCTGCTGACGGCTTCGGCCGCCGCACCCGCGGTCATGAACCCGACGGACACGCCGGCGATCGTCGTGCCGGGGGCGATGAGGACGGTCGAGGCGGCACCGATGCCCAGGGCGAGCACGCCGAGGCCGATGCCGACCCAGCGCCCGATGTGGCGCTTCTTGGCCGGCGGCTCCTCTGCGGGCGCCCACTCGACAGGGCGACCGCTGTCGCCGCCGTCGATCGCGGCGGTGTCAGCCGTGTCCGCGCCGTCCACGATCGTGTTCTCCTCGGTCGGAGCACTTGCATCCATGGCCAGATCCGTCACGCGCACAGCCCCCTGATCTTCCGCACCTCGACCTTCAACGATACCGGATGCCATATCACAGAACGGCAACGGACGCTGATACGACGCGGCGAGGAGCCGATCGTGTCGCGGATCACCAGGCCACCCGTTGTGGGCCGCGGAGGTCGCGATCGGGTAACGTTTGGAGCGCCCCGATCTCTGCTGAGCAGGATCGGGCTTGATTTCCCTTCGTGCGTAAGGTGTACTAACAAACATGGTCCCACCGAAGAGCAGTGCCGCCTGATGAATCAGAGCAACAACGGGCAGAATCCGCACCGCTTCGGTTCCGCGCGCCGGCTGCGCGCCGGCGCGAAGGTGCTGCCCGAGCACGCGCGCGGACACAACCGGGCGCTGGTGCTGCAGATGCTGTACCACTCGGGGGCGATGAGCCGGGCGGACCTGTCCCGCGAGACGGGCCTGACCCGCGTGACGATCTCCGACCTGGTCGGTGAGTTCATCGCAGACGGCATCGTCGTCGAGAAGGGGATCCGCGAGACCACCGGCCCGGGAAAGCCGCCGATCCTCGTCGACATCGACCGGGACGGGCACCGCATCGTCGGTCTTGACCTGTCCGGCCCCGGCGTGTTCGAGGGTGCGCTGATGAGCCTTGACGGCGAGGTGGTCGAACGCCGCGAGGTGGCTCGTCCGAACGGCGGACCTGCCGCGTACGAGGCGGTGCGCGCACTCGCCGAGGAGCTGGTTGCACTGTCGACCGCCCCGGTGCTGGGCGTGGGGGTGGGGGCCCCCGGCATCGTGCGCCCCGACGGGGTGGTGCTGAACTCGCCGAACCTGGACTGGACCGACTTCCCGCTCGAGAGCCTGCTGAGCGCGGCCCTCGATCTCCCGGTGCTGGTGCGCAACGACGCCAACGCCGCCGTGCTCGCGGAATACACGTTCGGGCAGGCGCACGACGACATGCTGCTCATCAAGATCGGCCGCGGCGTGGGTGCGGGACTCATCTCGGACAGCCAGCCGCTCGTCGGCAGCCGCTACGCCGCCGGCGAGATCGGGCACGTCGTGGTCGGCACCGACGGCGGCCCGCGCTGCGCCTGCGGCAAGGACGGCTGCCTGGAGGCGTGGCTCGGAGCGTCCCGGCTGCGCGCGCGCATCGCCGAGGACGTGTCCGCCGAGCAGAGCGTGCTGCGCGAGGCCGGCGAGCGCCTCGGCGTCGCGGTGGCGCCGATCGTGGCCGCGCTCGACCTGTCCGAGATCGTGCTCTCGGGCCCGCCCGACCTGCTGGCGGGAACTCTCATCGAGGCCGCGACCCGCACGCTCACCGAGCGCACGCTCGCGGGCATCTTCGACGACGTCACCATCCGCCTCACCTCGCAGGACGACATCGTGCTGCGCGGCGCCGCAGTGATGGTGCTGTCCGGACAGCTGGGAGTCTCGTGAGCGCGGTGCGAATCGGCCTGGACGTCGGTGGCACCAAGATCGAGGCGATCGCCATCGCCGAGGACGACACGGAGCTGTCCCGCACGCGCATCCCCACAGGCTGGGGCGACGACGGCGTGGTGGCGGCCGTGCATGCAGCGGTCGACGCCGTGGCGGCGGCAGGCGACTTCGACGTCACCCGCGTCGCCTCGGTCGGTATCGGGATCCCCGGGTTGATCGACGCGGACGCCGGACGGGTGCTGCACGCCGTCAACCTCGGCGTGACCGAGCTGGATCTCGCCGACGCGGTGCACTCCGAGCTCGGGGTGCCCGTCGCGGTGGAGAACGACGTCAAGGCCGCGGCGGTCGGCGCCGCCTCGATCCGCGGCGATCACGGCTCGATGGCCTACCTGAACCTCGGCACCGGCGTGGCGGCGGGCATCGTCATCGGCGGCGCGCTCTGGCGTGGCTCCCGCGGTACCGCCGGCGAGGTGGGCCATCTCTCCGTGGATCCGAACGGACGCGTCTGTGGCTGCGGCCAGCGCGGCTGCATCGAGACGTTCTGCGGCGGTGGGGCGGTGAGCCGCGCCTGGGGACGAGGCGGGGACCTGCCCATCCGGGACATCTTCGACCTCGCCGAGAGCGGCGCCGACCCGTTCGCACGGGAGCTGCGCGACGGGATCGCCTTCGGCGCGGCCTGCGCGGTGCACGCGCTCGTGCTGAGCGCCGACGTCGAGACGGTCGTGATCGGCGGCGGTGTCACCGCGCTCGGCGATCGGCTGCTGGGTGACGTGCTGGATCGGCTTCGCCGGGAGCGTGCCGAGTCGCCGTTCATCGGCTCGCTGCGCCTGGACGAGCGGATCGAGCTGCTGCCGGCCGGATCCCCCGCCGCGGCGCTCGGCGCGGCCCTGATCTGCGCCGCCCGCGTCACCGCGGCGACCGCCTGAGCGCGCTCGCCACCCTGACCCGGACATCATCCACCATCGAGAATCGCGCCACGAACGAGGGAGCACCCCATGGCTGAAGTCGTCATCGTCGAGAACCCCGCTGCGGCGGGGGAGCTGGTCGCGGAGGAGATCGCACGGCTCATCGCCCGACGCTCCGACGCCGTGCTGGGCCTCGCGACCGGATCCACGCCGCTGCCGGTCTACGCCGCGCTGCGCGCGCGTCTCGCGGGTCTCGACGTGGCGCACGTGCGCGGCTTCGCCCTCGACGAGTACGTCGGGATCGACCCCGCGCATCCGGAGAGCTACCGTTCCGTGATCACCCGCGAGGTCGTCGAGCCGCTGGGCCTGACCCCGTCGCTGGTGCACGTGCCGGACGGATCCGAGGACGGCATCGAGCACGCCGGCGCGGAGTACGACGCCAGGATCCATGCCGCCGGCGGCGTCGACCTGCAGCTGCTCGGCATCGGCACCGACGGCCACATCGGCTTCAACGAGCCGGGAAGCTCGTTCGCCTCGCGCACCAGGGTGAAGACCCTCACCGAGCAGACCCGCGCGGACAACGCCCGCTTCTTCGACTCGCCCGACCAGGTGCCGAAGCACTGCATCACGCAGGGCCTCGGCACGATCCTCGAGGCTCGCCACCTGGTCCTGCTCGCCTACGGGGAGGGCAAGGCGCAGGCCATCGCGGACGCGGTCGAGGGGCCGCTGTCGGCGTTCATGCCGGCTTCGGCGATCCAGTTGCACCCGCATGCCACGGTCGTGGTCGACGAGGCGGCGGCGTCGAAGCTCAAGCTCGCGGACTACTACCGCTACACCTTCGCGAACAAGCCGACCTGGCAGGGCATCTGACCCACCGCGTCCGGGCGCTCAGCGCCCGGGCGGCCAGGCGATCGGGAGCAGGTGCTCCTCGCTCAGCGGGGCGAGGAGCAGCGTCTCGGCGTCTTCCGGGGTGATCCAGCGGAGTTCGGCGAGCTCGGCCTGCACCCGCACATCTGCGGGCTCCGCGGTCGTGGCGAAAGCGTTCGCGACCACGCGATGACCCGGCTCGTTCGCGGCGGCGGAGACGAACACGCCCAACGGCCGCAGCGACCCCTCGTCGACCTCCAGGCCGAGCTCCTCATGCAGCTCGCGAACCAGTGTCTGCGCTGTGGTCTCACCGGGCTCCGGCTTTCCGCCTGGCTGCATGAACCGCTCGGTGCCGCGCTTGCGGACGACGAGCACGCGTCCCTCGGCGTCGGTGATGATCGCGGCCGAGACGTGGATGTCAGGCATGGTCGGCTCCTTCCGGGAGCTCGGCGGGGCGGGCCGGTGCGAACACACGTCCGGGGGCCAGGATCCCCTCGGGATCGAAGGCCCGCACGATGCGCCGCTGCAGCTCCCACTGGTCCTCGCCCAGCTCTTCGGCCAGCCAGCGACTCTTCAGCACGCCGATCCCGTGCTCGCCGGTGAGCGTGCCGCCGAGCCTGATCGCGGCGCGGAACAGCTCGTCCGCGGCCTGCCAGACCGACGGCGGGATCTCCGGTCCGTCGACGATGAAGTTCGGGTGCAGGTTGCCGTCGCCGGCATGGGCGACCGTGGGGATCGTGATGCCGTAGGAGCGTTCGATGCGTGCGATCTCGTCGAACATCGCGGGCAGGGCGCTGCGCGGTACCGCCACGTCCTCGATGAGCGTCGTGCCGAGCGCCGCCATGGCGGCGTGCATCGAGCGCCGGATCCGCAGCAGCTCCGCACCCTCGACCGGATCCGCCGTGACCGTCACCTCGCCGCCGGCCTCGCGCAGCACGGCAGCGATCTGCTGCGCCTCCGCGGCGGCGGTGGGACCGTCGGTCTGGATCGTCAGCTGGGCGATGCCCTCCGCGGGCGGATCCAGCTCCAGCAGACGGTGCACGGCGGCCAGGCAGTGCCGGTCCATGAGCTCCATGATCGCGGGCTGAGCGCCGCTCGCCGTGACCGCCGCCGAGCCCCGTGCGGCGTCGGTGACGTGCGGGAAGGTCGCCACCACCGTGCTGGGGGTGCCCGGCACGGTGCGGCGCAGCTTCAGGGTCGCTCCGACGATCACGCCGAGCAGCCCCTCCGAGCCGATCACGAGTGAGGTGAGATCGAGGCCGGTGACGCCCTTCACGCTGCGATGGCCGAGGTGCAGCAGGCTCCCATCGGCGAGGACGAGGTCGACGGCGAGCACCGCGTCGCGGACCACGCCGTACTTCGCGCAGAGCAGCCCTCCCGCTCCGGTGGCGATGTTGCCGCCGACCGTCGAGATGTCGCGGCTGGCGGGATCCGGCGGCCACCACAGTCCGTGCTCGGCGAGCACCGCATCGAGCTCGGCATTGAGGATCCCCGGTTCGACGACCGCGAGCAGGTCGTCCGGGCGCACCTCGAGCACGCGACGCAGGCGCAGCGTGGAGAGCACGATCTCGCCGGGTCCGGCGTTCGCGGCGCCGGCGAGCCCGGTGCCGGCACCGCGAACGATGACGGGGGTGCGGGTGGCGTGCGCGATGCGGAGGGTGGCCTGCACGTCGGGCACCGATTCGGCGTGCACGACGGCCAGCGGAGGCGCGGGCGAGGCGTGCCCTGACCGGTCGGCCCTGGCGGCGTCGAGTGCGGCGGGGCTGGTGTCGATCTTCGTGCCGAGCGCGGCGCGCAGCTGATCGAGGACGGCGACGCTCATGCGCTCAGCCGAGTGCGCGACGGCCCGCCACCACTCCGGCGGTGACGGCGACGAGCGCGAATCCGAGCCCGATCCAGGCCTGGCCCATCGTCCACCACGCGATGGTCACGCCGGCGTAGACGACCAGCTCCACCGCGGCGCGCACGAACGGGTGCACGTGCAGCATCGGCCGGGGCGAGAGGAACAGGGCCCACAGCGCCAGTGCGATGAGCGGTGCTCCGATCGCGGCGACGATGTTCCACGGCGTCTTCCAGGAGGTCAGACCCCAGAGCACGAGCGAGGCGAGCGTCGCGATCAGGATGACGACTCGGATGATGTCGAGCACCGTTGCGCGCGGGACCATGCCCTGCTCGAGCGGGAGCGCCGGAGCCGCGCTCTGCCGATCGGCAAGCGACGACTCCGTGCGGGGCGTCTCAGAGGCAGGTGTGTCGGCAGGCATACCCGCAATTCTACGTGCCCTACTCGGCGTGGCCCTTGCCCTGCCCGTTCGCGACGGCGTCGGTGCTGCCGTTCGCGTCCGCGGCCGCGGGGATCTCCGCCGGTGCGGCGGGCTCGGTCGGTGACGCGGTCTCGATGGGGGCCGCGGACGGTGCAGGCTCGGTCGACGTCGCGGCGGGCTCGGACGGTGCGACGGCGGGCTTGGACGGGGTGACGGCGGGCTCGGACGGGGTGACGGTGGGCTCCGACGGGGCGACGGGTTCCGACGGGGCGACAGCGGTCTCCGCCGGGGAGGCAGGCCTCTCGAGCGCGGGCAGCGCGGCGCCCGGATCGGCAGGTGCTGTCACGACGGGGGCGGGCACCGACTGGATGGTCGTGCCGAACAGGCACTCCGCCCAGTTCACGGGTCCGAGCACGCCGAGGTCGAACGTGGTGGAGCCGCCGACCTGATCGCCCAGCGTGTAGGCGAAAGTGACGATGGTGCCGCCGTTGATCTGGCCCCGCGTCACGAAGAGGGTGACCACGCCCGCGCCTGCGCTGTCGAGGGTGGTGCCGAAGGCTTGACCCGAGCCGCGCGAGAGGTCGGTGGTGACGGTCGCACCCGGCACGCCGGTGATGGGCACGGTCACGCGGATCCCGTTGACGATGGGGGACAGGATCCCGCACCTCATGCTCACCGCGCCCAGCACGGGGGCCGTGGCGGGCGGCGCGCTGGGGAGCGGATCCGTTCCGGGATCAGTGCCCGGATCCGTACCGGGGTCGGTTCCGGGATCCGTTCCGGGGTCGGTGCCGGGCTCCTGCGGCGCGATGGGAGCGGTCACGGGGGGCAGCGGTGCAGGGTCGGCGGCCGGTGCCGGAGCACTCACAGCGGGCGAGGTCGCACGGGTGATCGGCGCGCGCGGCGTGTCCTGGTGCGGGGTGGGTTCGAGGCCCGGGTCGGCAGGCGTGGTATCCACGACGGGCAGCGCCGGCGGTGCGGAGACCTGTGCGACGATGCCCGAATCGCCCTTGTCGGATGCCGAGGGGACGGAGGTGGCCGCGGGGTTCGCGCCGAGTCCCGGCACGACCGCGGCCGCGACGATCGCGCCGGCGATGACGAGCGCCGCGGAGCCGGCGCCGACGAGCGCGCCGAAGCCGGTGACGACTCCACCCGAGCCCGAGGCACCGGCACCCGCGGCCGAGGAACCGGATCCCGCGGCCGAGGAACCGGATCCCGCGGCCGAGGAGGCGGCGCCGGATGCACCGGCAGTGCCTGCACCCGCGACGACAGCTCCCTGCACGACGCTCGACGGCATGGCGGCGAGAGCGACGATCGGGGCGGCTCCGCTGTGCAGCAGCGCGAGGTAGGAGCCCGAGGCGCCGACGCCGAGCACGAGCGGCAGCAGCACGAACGCGAGGCGGCGCGACACGTCCTTGGCCTCGGCGGCGACGATCAGGCAGCGCGCGCATTCACCGAGGTGGTTCTCGAGCTTCGCCCGGTCGCGTGCGCCGAGGTTGCCGCGCGAGTAGGCGCCGAGACGCTGCACGGTCCACTCGCAGACGGAGCCGGGCTCGGCCGTACTGAGGTGTGCCTGGATCCAGGCCTCGCGCAGGCCCTCGCGCGCGCGGAACGCGAGCTGCGCGGTGGCACCGGCGCTCATGCCGAGCAGCGGCGCGATCTCGGCAGGCTTCATCTGCTCGATCTCGGAGTACCAGAGCACCTCCTGCCAGCGCGACGGAAGGCTGCGGAACGCCCGGGCGGAGAGGCTGTGGTCGAGGGCGTCGTTGGTGGCCTGCTCGGTCGAAGCGGGGTCGGCGACCGTGTCGAGTTCATCGATGGGTGCCTCGCGCCGGGCGCGACCCCAGCCGGCGGCGGTGTTGCGGATGCTGGTGAACAGATAGGCGCGGAACGAGCCGGTGGGTCCGCCGCCCTTCTGGATCGCCTGATAGATCCGCGCGAACGCCTCCTGCACGAGATCGTCCGCGTCGAACGTGGTCGTGACCGACCGGGCGACGGTGATGCCCGCTGTGTAGTGCCGTCGCCAGAGCTCGCCATAGGCGTCGGCGTCGCCGGAACGGCTGCGAAGCACGAGGTCGGCGTCGCTGCGCACCGATGAGGGTGTCGCGTCGTTCATCTGGCTGGGCTGGTCGGTCATCTCGCGATCTCGGTTGGGAGCGGTTTCATGAAGGTAGACGTGCGCCCACCGGTTTCATTACGCGGAACTCCCATTGTTCACCCTCCGACCCGGATCGCGCCAGGGTGTGAACGAAATCCGGGAGGCGGAATCCGCTTCCCACCACCCTCGGACTCGGTTTCATCTGGGATGAGACGGGGTCCCAGAAGGGAATCTGAGACTTTTCTGCGAACTCGCGTAATGGATCCGCCGGAATCCCATCTCTCCTGTCAGAGAAGGTCTGCGCGAGCCACCGGGGGGCGGTGCGCACAGGCTCCGGCGGGTGGGGATCCGCTGGGCAGGGCCGGTCCGGCGCTTCGGGGGAGGAACTCCGGGCCGGCTCTCTCTGAAAACGGGGGATCCTCTGCTCCGGGGGAGGAACAGAGGATCGGGGAAGACCGAGGGCCGCGGGGCTGTCGCCGGGGAGCGACAGCCCCCGCCCCGGTCGCACGGCGGCGGCGTCGTACGCCACGGTGCGGCACCGCACGCCGCCTGCGCCTTCGATGATCAGCGCCGGAGGGCTCCGCCGGTCCAGACGGCAGCGACCTGGAGGTCGGCGCCGAGCAGCACCGCATCGGCGAGGAAGCCCGGCTCGAGCACGCCGAGCGCATCGGCGACGCCCACGGCGCGGGCCGGCGTCAGCGTCAGCGCGTCCACGGCGTCGGCGAGGCCCACGCCCGCCTCGATGGCGCGGCGCAGCGCGACGTCCTGCGTGAGCGTGGATCCGGCGATGGATCCGCTGTCCACGCGGGCGACGCCGTCCAGCACGGTGACGTGCAGGGCTCCGAGCATGTAGTCGCCGTCTGCGGATCCGGCGGCCGCCATCGCGTCGGTGACGAGCGCCACCCGGCCCGGCGCCTCGTCGAAGACGAGCTTGATGATGTGCGGGTGCAGGTGGATGTTGTCGGCGATCGCCTCGAGTGTGACCCGGTCGTCGTGGGCGGCGGTGATCACCGGGCCGGGGTTGCGGTGGTGCACCGGGCGCATCGCGTTGAAGGCGTGCGTGAGGATCGTCGCGCCGGCGTCGAAGGCGGCGCGCATGGTGTCGTCGTCGGCGTCCGTGTGCCCGACCGCCGCGGCCGCGCCGGCGGCGACGATGAGGCGGATGGCTTCGAGACCGCCCTCGAGCTCGGGGGCGATGGTGACCTGGCGGATCGTGCCTCGGCCCGCGTCGAGCAGCGCCTGCACGTCGGTGGCGACAGGTGCGCGCAGCAGAGCGGGGTCGTGTGCGCCCATGTGTCCCGGATCGAGGAACGGGCCCTCCAGGTGCGAGCCGAGCAGGTCGCGGTCGGTCTGCATCAGGTCGGCGACGACGCGCACGCGGTCGGCGAGCTCGTCCAGCGGTGCGGTGATGAGCGAGACGACGGCCCGGGTGGTGCCGTGCGCGCGGTGGATCGCGCGGACGGTGCGGATCGCGTCGACGCCGTCGTCGTCGTACGCGGCGTTCGCGCCGCCGTGCCCGTGGATGTCGACGAACCCCGGGGTGAGGATCGCACCGGGCCCCGCCGCCTCGCGGGCGTCGATCACGACATCCGCCGCGGACCAGTCGGATCCGGTCCCGCGCGCGGCGACCGATCCGCCCTCGAAGCGCACCCACCCGTCGTCGACGACGGCGCCGCCGGAGACGATCCGGGCGGAGTGGATCAGCAGCGAGCCCTCGGTCGCGTTCTCGATACGGACGGTCATGCGTACTCCTCGATGCTCTCGACGCTCGGGCGCGCCGCCGGATCCGGGTTGTTCCGATCCTCGAGCGCCGCGCGGTCGACGGCGATTCCGGAGGCCTCCCAGCCGGGGACCAGCCGGGTGACGCGATCGCGGAAGGACGACCAGACGCGCTCGCTTCCATTCTGCGCCGACCAGCCGATCTCCGCCTGCGCGGCGATGCGCGGGAAGGCCAGGGAGTCCGCCTCCGCGAGCGTCGTGACGGACTCGGTCCACAGCGGCGCCTCGATGCCGAGGATCGACGCGTCGGGCAGATCGGGCAGGACCTCCGACGGGTCCCAGTCGTACGCGGTGCGCAGGGAGACGACCCCGGCCCAGGTGAGGCCGCGGGGGAAGTCCGCGCGCGGCTTCATGTCGAGGTAGGTGCGGTCGGACGGGGAGAGGATGAGCGCGCCGCCGCGTTCCACGAAGCTCCGCGCGTGCGCGGCATGGTCTCCCTGCGGCTGCGCGGATCCCCAGTACTGCCCGATCATGCCGGGGGTGAGGCCCGCGGCGGCCCCGGCCTCGTGCCAGGCGACGAGTGTCTTGCCCGTGGCGGCGGCGATCGCGCTCGTGCGCTCGAAGAACTGGGCGAAGTCGGCGGCGGACGTGCCGAGGCACTCGTCGCCGCCGATGTGCAGGTACGGCCCGGGTGCGAGCTCGGCGACCTCGGCCAGCACGTCGCGGATGAGGTCGTAGGTGCGCTCCTCCTGGATCCGCACCGAGGAGTGCCCGACCCCCCAGCCCGCGTACTGCTCGCCGCGCACCGGCAGCGGCTGGCCGAGTGCGGCCGCCTCGGCGACGGCGGACTCGGTGATCACGGGCTCCTCCACCAGCTCCGGATAGCCGAGGCCGATCGCGTGCGTGTGTCCCGGCAGGTCGATCTCGGGCACGACGATCATGTGCCGGGCGGCGGCGTACTCGACGATCTCGCGGAACCCGTGCTTCGTGTAGAAGCCGCCGGGCCCGCCGGTCGCGTCGCCGACCGCCCCGCGCGCCGTGAGAAGCGGCCAGGAGTCGATCTGGATCCGCCAGCCCTGGTCGTCGGTGAGGTGCAGGTGCAGGCGGTTGTACTTGAGGGCGGCTGCGCGGTCGATCCAGCGCTGCACGTCGGAGACCGAGAAGAAGTGCCGTGCGACGTCGAGCATGACCCCCCGGTAGCCGTACCGCGGGGCGTCCTCGATGCGCACGACAGGCAGCGACCACCCGGTCGCGTCGCGGTGCAGCAGCTGCAGCAGGGTGCGCGTGCCGTAGAAGAGGCCGGCCGCGTCGTGCCCGGTGATGCGGATCCCGTCGGCGTCCGCGACGAGTTCGTAACCCTCCGCGCCGGCGCCCGCGGCGTCGTCGATCGTGAGCGCGATCCCGGTCGCGCCGTCGGCGCTTACGGCGTGCGCGCCGAGCAGCGCCTTCACGTCCTCGCGCAGGAGGGCCGCCGCGCCGGGCTCTCCGGTGATGCGCACGGACGCGATCGGCACGGATCCCTCGCCGCGGACGACGGAGACGGGGAACGGGATGAGCGGCGGTGCATCATGCAAGACCATGAACAAAACCTATCGTGCGGGAGCGGCCGAACGGGCATCCGCTTGTCATGCCCTCCGGATCCTCATCCCGATCCGGTAGGCTCGTGGCTGTCGCGACTGGCGTCTGGGTGGGTCACCACCGGGGAGCGACCGTCATGGATTCGACCGCGCGCCTGGGCCGATGAGCAACCCTCTTTCGCAACCGTCAAAGGAGCACGCCATGACCGACCGTTTCTTCAACGCGCCTCTCTCCGAGGTCGACCCCGAGATCGCGCAGGTGCTCGATCGTGAGCTCAAGCGCCAGCAGACGTTCCTCGAGATGATCGCCTCGGAGAACTTCGTCCCCGTCTCGGTGCTGCAGTCGCAGGGATCCGTCCTCACCAACAAGTACGCCGAGGGCTACCCCGGCCGCCGCTACTACGGCGGCTGCGAGGAGGTCGACGTCGCCGAGGAGCTCGCGATCTCCCGCGCCAAGGAGCTGTTCGGCGCCGAGTTCGCCAACGTGCAGCCGCACTCCGGTGCGACCGCGAACGCCGCCGTGCTGCACGCGATCGCCCGCCCCGGCGACACCCTGCTGGGCCTCTCGCTCGACCAGGGCGGCCACCTCACGCACGGCATGAAGATCAACTTCTCCGGCCGGCTCTACGACATCGTCGCCTACGGCGTGAACCCGGAGACCTCGACCATCGACATGGACGAGGTGCGCCGCCTCGCCATCGAGCACAAGCCGAAGGTGATCATCGCCGGCTGGTCCGCCTACCCGCGCACCCTCGACTTCGCCGCGTTCCGCGAGATCGCCGACGAGGTCGGCGCCCTGCTCTGGGTCGACATGGCGCACTTCGCCGGCCTCGTCGCCGCGGGCCTGCACCCGAACCCGGTGCCGCACGCGCACGTCGTCTCCTCGACCGTGCACAAGACCATCGGCGGCCCGCGCTCCGGCTTCATCCTCACGAACGACGCCGACATCGCCAAGAAGATCAACTCGGCCGTCTTCCCGGGCCAGCAGGGCGGTCCGCTCATGCACGTGATCGCCGCCAAGGCGACCGCGTTCAAGATCGCCGGCACCCCGGAGTTCAAGGAGCGTCAGGAGCGCGTGCTGCGCGGCGCCGCGATCATCGCCGACCGCCTCTCGCAGCAGGACGTGAAGGATGCGGGCATCGCCGTGCGCTCCGGCGGCACCGACGTGCACCTCGTGCTCGTCGATCTGCGCGACGCCGAGATCGACGGCAAGCAGGCCGAAGACCTGCTGCACGACATCCACATCACGGTGAACCGCAACGCGGTGCCGAACGACCCGCGCCCGCCGATGGTCACCTCGGGCCTGCGCATCGGCACGCCCGCGCTCGCGACCCGCGGCTTCGGCGACGCCGAGTTCACCGAGGTCGCCGACGTGATCGCGCTGGCCCTCCAGCCCGGCGCCGACGTCGAGGCACTGCGGGCCCGCATCGACGCGCTCGCCGCCGCCTTCCCGCTCTACCCCGACCTGCAGCAGTAAGCAGGTCCCCGGACCCGGATCCGCCCTTCTCCGACCGCGAGACTTCATCTGAGCACCGAGACTGCACGCCTGAGCCGCAGTCTCGCGATGCAGATGCAGTCTCGCGGTCAATGAGGGTGCACGACGAGAGGAACGACAAGATGACCGCGAAGGTACTGGACGGCAAGGCCGCGGCGGCCGAGATCAAGGCGGAGCTCACCGAGCGCGTCGCCGCGCTGACGCAGAAGGGCATCGTGCCGGGCATCGCCACGGTGCTGGTCGGGGCCGACCCGGCCTCGCAGCTGTACGTGGGGATGAAGCACAAGCAGTCCGAGGCGATCGGGATGAACTCGATCCAGCGCGAGCTGCCGGCCGACGCCACCCAGGCCGAGGTCGAGGCGCTGATCGACGAGCTGAACGCGGATCCGGCGTGCCACGGCTACATCGTGCAGCTGCCCCTGCCGAAGCACCTCGACACCGACGCGATCCTCGAGCGGATCGACCCGGCCAAGGACGCCGACGGGCTGCACCCGACGAACCTCGGCCGGCTCGTGCTGAACGTGAACGCGCCGATCCGCACTCCGCTGCCGTGCACGCCGCGCGGCGTGATCGAACTGCTGCGGCGCAACGGCTACGACCTCACCGGCAAGCACGTGGTCGTGGTCGGACGCGGCGTCACCATCGGCCGTCCGATGGGGCTACTGCTCACCCGCCGCGACGTGAACGCCACCGTCACGCAGGTGCACACCGGCACCCCGGACATGTCGCCGTACCTGCGCGAGGCCGACGTGATCGTCGCCGGCGCGGGCGTGAAGCACCTCATCACCGCCGCCGACGTGAAGCCCGGCGCTGCGGTGCTCGACGTGGGTGTGACGCGCGAGACGGATCCGGAGACCGGCAAGAGCAAGGTCTACGGGGATGTGCACCCGGATGTCGCCGAGGTCGTCGGCTGGATCTCGCCGAATCCCGGCGGCGTCGGCCCGATGACCGTCGCGCTGCTCATGACGAACGTGGTCGAGGCCGCGGAGCGCCTGGCGCGCTGAGGCGACGCGGCAGGGACGGGCGGTCCCTGGCGCGAGTGGTCCCAGGGTCGCGTGGTGTCAGCCCAGCTCGTCCAGCATCCTGCGCTGCTCGGGGGTGAGGCCGTCGTCCAGCTCCCGGCGGCCGGCCTGGGTCGCCTCGGCGGACGCGGCGGACGCGCCGGAGGACGGTGCTGAGGCGGACGGCGCGGAGCCGGATCCCTTGATCTTCGCCTCGGCCGCGTCGTAGAGCTCGCCGGTCTTGCGGCTCAGCGCGTCGTCGATCTGGTCGTAGATCACCCAGCCGATCAGCAGGAGCACGGGTGGCACGATCCAGCCCCACAGGTTGCCGGCGCGCACGCCGCTGAGCCACACCGTGATGATCCACACGAGCAGCTCGACCACGAAGACGGCGAGGTACTGCACGAGCTTGGTGCCGCTCGCCGACAGGGAGGTGGCGACCTTCGTCAGCAGCGGCTTGAGCAGCAGCGTGGCGAGGGTGAGGATCACGCCCGCCCAGAGCGCGTGCAGGCCCACTCGGGCCGGGGTGAGCCAGCCGACCACAAGCAGCAGCACGACGTTGAACACGTAGAGCGAGGCGAACCGCACGATCCAGGTCTTCATGCCCTCAGCCTGTCACGGAACGGCGGCGGACGACAGGATCCGCGTCGGCGGCGCGCTCATCGCCCGGGGTGCAGCGCCTGCACCCCGTCGAGGACGGCGGCGTACACCACGTCGGTGGAGATCCAGGGCGGCGCGACGCCCGCGAGCTCGAGGCTGACCGCGCCGTGCACCTGCGCCCACACGGCGAGCGTGCTGCGCAGGTCGGTGCTCTCGTCGATGTTCTCGACGCCCGTGAGTGTGCGCGCAAGGGGGAGCAGGGCGTTCTCGTCGGGAGACGGGGAGGTGGGCGCGGATCCGGATCCGCCGGCTGCCGCCCCGTCGTGCCCGACGACGCCGCTGAACATCAGCCGGTACCGGTCGGGGTGGGCGAGGGCCCACGCCCGGTAGGCCTCGCCGAGCGCACGCAGACCGTGCCGCTCGGCCTCGCGCTGCGCCTGCGCGAACGACGCGAACGAGTCGGCGACCACCGCAGCGGTCAGCTCCGCCTTGCTGCCGAAGAGCGTGTAGACCGCCGAGGTGGACGTGCCGGCGCGCTGCGCGACCTCGCGCACCGAGAAGCGCTCCGGCCCGTCGCGGTCGATCACGGACGAGGCGACCTCGATGAGGCGTGAGCGGAGGTTCGCATCATGCGTGACGGGTCTTGCCATGACGGCGACTCTATCGTAACGTCGTTCTGTAACAGTGTTTTATAACAACGTTTGGAGTGAGGCGATGAACGAGGAGATCTTCCCCGGGCGGTACACGGCAGCCGTGGATCGCCCGGACATCACGGTCTTCCTGATCGGGATGCGGGCGAACCGGTGGTGGCAGATCCCGCGGGTCGCGCGCGTGGCGAGCCGGATGGCGCCGATGCTGCGGCACCTCGCCGAGCACCCGGAGGCGGGCATGCTCGGTGCGCACAGCTGGTTCGGGCGCACCACGCTGCTGCTGTCGTACTGGGAGAGCCCCGAGCATCTGCAGCGCTTCGCCGCGGACCGCGGCGCTCCCCATCTGCAGGCGTGGCGCGATTTTCAGCGCATGATGGCCGGATCCGGCAGCGTCGGCGTCTGGCACGAGACCTACCAGGTGCCGGCGCGTGACCAGGAGACGGTCTACTCCGACATGCCGCGGTTCGGGCTCGCGCGCGCCACCGCGCACGCGCCGATCGCCGCCGGAAGCAGCACGGCACGGCGGCGGCTGGGGCGCGACCGCGCCGCGGCGTGAGCGGAGCGTGCGGACCGGCCATCGGCGGCACGGGCGCCGGTGCCCGCGGGCCGGAGCGGGGGTCAGCCCTGGACGCTCTGGCCGAGCTGCGACTCGATGCCGGTGATGCGCGCGTACTCGTCGAAGCGGAACGTGGCGGATCCGCTCGCGTCGCTCACGGATGCGCCGCTGTACGCCTCATCGGTCCACTGCATGCTCCAGCCGGCCAAGCGGGCCAGGTCCCACACCGAGGAGCGCGCGTCCGACAGGGAGAGGTCGGAGAGGATCCGGGGCAGGGCGGTCACCGCATCGGCGACCGTGAGCGGCGGGATCGGCGCCTCGAGTAGGAACACCGCGCGCGTGCCGCTGCCGACGGGGGCGGAGTAGTACGGCGAGCGCCCGGTGATCTCCTCGGCGATCGCGCCGATCTGGTGCGCGGCGCCGGCGATCCAGGCGTCGAGGTCGGCGTCGGCATCGGCCGGGAACGCGAGTTCGGGCTGGGACAGCTCGGCGATCGCGTAGGTCGTGCCGTAGTCGCGGATTCCGGCCACGACGGGGTCGGATCCGCCCTGCGGGTGCGCCCAGGCCCACATGAGCGAACGCGGCCCGGGGGCGATCGTCGCGACGAGCGAGGCGCGGGCGACGAGGCGGCGGTTCGGATCCGTCTCCGAGGTGAAGGTGAGCGTTCCGGCACCGAGGTCGGCGTCCCAGCGGTGTTCGCCCAGCGCGGCGGTCGCGGTGACCAGCTGGTCCTGACGGAGAGCGGCGAGCAGCGCCGCGCGGTCGGCGAGGGGCGCAAGGGCGGGGAAGGTCATGGGTTCATCCTGCCGGGTGCGCCTATGAAAGCGCCACCTCGGCCGGGGCCGGCGTTCGATGTGCGCGGATGGCCGGATCCGGCCCTGAGAGGGGGCAGCTGCGCGCTTCGAAACCTGGTCATCGGGGATCCGGGGAGGGGCCTAGGGTGGAGGAGTCCGCGGGAGCCCATCGGGGCTGAGAGGGCCATGTGCCGACCGCCGAACCTGATACGGGTCATGCCGTCGTAGGAAAGGGCACATATGCGCATCGTCGTCGTCGGCGCCGGGATCATCGGCCTCGCCACCGCCTTCGAGCTGGACCGGCGCGGTCACGATGTGGTCGTGTTCGACCCCGAGCCCGCCTTCGGTGCCAGCCGTGCGGCCGCCGGCATGCTCGCCGCCGTCACCGAGCGCACGTGGGGGCAGGACGCGCTCGCCCCACTTCTGGCGGCATCGGCCGAACGCTATCCCGCGTTCGTCGACGCCCTCGAGCGCGCCACCGGTCGCCGGGTGGGATACCGTCGCACGGCGACGATGGCGCTCGGCGTCGACGCTGCCGACCGGGCCGCGCTCGCAGAACTGGCGGCGCTGCACGGCGACCGGGCCGAGCGGGTGACCGGATCCCGCGCCCGCGACCTCGAGCCCGCGCTCGGCCCCGCGGTCAGCGGCGGGGTGCTCGTGCAGGGCGATCATCAGGTGGATCCGCGGCGCGTCACCGCTGCACTGCGCGAGACGCTCGGCGCACGGGTGCGGCGGGAGACCGTCGTGGCCGTGCGCGGGCGGAGCGATGCGCGAGACCGGGCAGGCTTCGGCGAGGGCCCCGGTTTCGGCGATCGCGCGGGCTTCGACGATCGCGCGGGCTTCGGCGATCGGGCAGGCGTCGAGCTCGCGTCGGGGGAGCGTGTACCCGCAGACGCCGTGGTCGTCGCGGCGGGCCTCGCGACGGGGCGGATCCGCGGGATCCCCGCACTTCCGCTGCGCCCGGTCTGGGGCGACATCCTGCGGTTGCGGGTGCCGGAACGGCTGCGGCCGCTGCTGACGCACACCGTCCGCGCGCTCGTGCGCGGGGAGTCGGTGTACCTCGTGCCGCGCGAGGACGGCGAGCTGGTGCTCGGCGCGACCGTGCGCGAGGGCGGCGTCGAGGGGGTGCAGGCCGGGGGCGTGCTCGCGCTTCTGCGCGACGCGGAGCGGATCCTGCCCGGCATCGCGGAGTGCGAGCTCGTCGAGGTGCTCGCGCGCGCCCGCCCGGGCAGCCCGGACGCGATCCCGCTGCTCGGCACCGCGAGTGCGGGGGTGGTGATCGCCACCGGCTTCGACCGCCACGGGGTGCTGCTCACCCCGCTCGGCGCCGCGCTCGCGGCCGACCTCGCCGAAGGACGCCCGATCGATCCCGATGTCGCCGCCGCCCTGGATCCGTTCCGCTTCGCCGCCGCACCGGAACCGCTCCGGTCGGCGCTCGCCGGCGCTCTCGCCGGCGCCGGCGCGCTCCCCGATCTCTCCGCACCACCACAGGAAGGCCGACGATGACCGACATCACCACCGCCCCGACGATCCGGGTGAACGGCGACCCGCGCGCCGTCGATCCCGGATCCACTCTGCTCGCGCTCGTGGTCGCGCTCACCGGCCACGCGCTGCACCCGGACGGATCCAGGATCGACGGTGGCCGGCTCGGGGTCGCCGCCGCGGTCGGCGGGGTCGTCGTCCCGCGCGGACGGTGGGCGCAGCGCGTGCTCGGCAAGGGTGACGACGTCGAGATCGTCACCGCGGTGCAGGGGGGCTGAACGATGACCGCCACCATCTCGCAGGCCCCGGCCGATGCCGCGCCCCCGGCCGATGCCGTGCCCGCGCTCGCCGCGGATCCGTTCCTCGTCGCCGGCGAGACCTTCGCCTCCCGGCTGATCATGGGCACCGGCGGTGCCTCGAGCCTGGCGCTGCTGGAGTCCGCGCTGGTCGCGTCCGGCACCGAGATCACGACCGTCGCGATCCGCCGGTTCTCGCCCGAGGGGCGGGACTCGGTCTTCGCGATGCTGGAACGCCTCGGCGTGCGCGCGCTGCCGAACACGGCCGGCTGTTACACGGCCCGCGACGCGGTGCTCACCGCGCAGCTCGCGCGCGACGCGCTCGAGACCGACTGGGTCAAGCTCGAGGTCATCGCCGACGAGGAGACGCTGCTGCCGGATCCGGTTGAGCTGTTCCGCGCCGCCGAGGAGCTCGTGACCGACGGCTTCCGGGTGTTCGCCTACACGAACGACGACCCTGCGCTCGCGCGGCGGCTCGAGGACGTCGGCGTGGCGGCGGTGATGCCGGCGGGATCCCCGATCGGCAGCGGGCTGGGGATCCTCAACCCGCACAACATCGCGACCATCGCCCTGCGCGCAGCGGTGCCGGTCGTGCTCGACGCCGGCGTCGGGACCGCATCCGATGCCGCGCTCGCGATGGAGCTCGGCGTCGACGCGGTGCTGCTCGCGAGCGCGGTGACCCGCGCGCACGACCCGATCGCCATGGCGCGCGCGATGCGCGGTGCGGTCGAGGCGGGTCGGCTCGCGCGTGCTGCGGGACGGATCCCGAAGCGTCCGCTCGCGCTGGCATCGTCGGCGGTGGACGGGCTGATCGCGGCGCGGCCGTCCGAGGCCGACCTGTGACGGCGGGCGGGGTGTTCCCTCCGCTCGTCGAGGCGGGGGTCGAGCTGCCGCCCGAGCGCGCGGCCCGGTTCGCCCGGCACCTCGCACTGCCCGGCATCGGGGCCCTCGGACAGCGCCGGATCGCCGCCGCCCGGGTGCTCGTGGTCGGCGCGGGCGGTCTGGGCGCACCCGTGATCCAGTACCTCGCCGCGGCCGGCGTCGGCCGGATCAAGATCGTCGACGACGACCACGTGGAGCGCACGAACCTGCAGCGCCAGGTGCTGCACGCGGAGGGCGACGTCGGCCGGCCCAAGGCCGAGTCGGCGCGCGAGGCCGTCGCTGCCCTGGACGCCGCGGTGCGGGTCGAGACGGTCGTCGGGCGGCTCGGCCCCGACAACGCGCTCGCGCTGTTCGCCGCCCACGACCTGGTGCTCGACGGCAGCGACAACTTCGCGACCCGCTACCTGTGCAGCGATGCCGCGGAGCTCACCGGCACGCCGGTCGTGTGGGCGAGCATCCTGCGCTTCGCCGGGCAGCTCAGCGTGTTCTGGCCGGGCCGGGGGCCGATGCTGCGCGACCTGTTCCCGGAGATCCCCGACGAGGACGAGGCCCTGGACTGCGCGACCGGGGGCGTCTTCGGCGCGCTCTGCGGCGTCGTCGGATCCGCGATGGCGGTCGAGGCGCTCAAGCTCGTGTGCGGGGTGGGCGAGCCGCTGGTCGGGCGCCTCGCCCGGTACGACGCGCTCGCGGCGCGCTGGGACGAGCTGCGCTTCGAGGCGGATCCGGCGCGTGCGGCCGTGACATCGCTCGCGGAGGTCGCCGCGGTGTGCCGGATCCCGGCGGGCAGTGCAGGACGCGCCGACGACATCTCCGTCGGCGAGGTCGCGGCACGGCTGGCGGCCGACAGCCGCGGACTCGTGGTCGTCGATGTGCGCACGGCCGACGAGCGGTCCGCCGGCGCGATCCCCGGATCCGTGCACGTCCCGCTCGAGACGATCCTGACCGGCGGATGGGCCGTGCTCGCCGCGACGCTGGGGGACGCCGCGACCGACGGCCGCGACATCGTCGTGACCTGCCAGGCGGGGGTGCGGTCGGCCCGCGCGATCGACGCGCTGCGCGAGAGCGCACCCGCCGGATCCGCTCTCCGCAACCTCGCCGGGGGCGTCGCGGCCTGGCGATGACGGCTCAGTAGCTGGCCGTGGGGCCCGCGTCCTGGGCCGGGAGGAATCGTGCGGCGAGGGCCTCGGATGCCCGCGCCAGCAGCGCCACATCGGCGCCCACGGCGACGAACGACGCGCCCGCGGTGATGTACGCCTCGGCGGCAGCCGGGTCGAACGCGTTCACGCCGACCGGCTTGCCCGCGGCGGTGACCGCCGCGAACACCCGCTCCACCGCGGCCACGACGTCGGAATGGGTCTGCTGTCCGAGCAGGCCCATCGACGCGGACAGGTCGGACGGGCCGACGAACACGGCGTCCACGCCGTCGACGGCGGCGATCTCCGCCGCTGCCGCGACCCCGGCACCGGTCTCGATCTGCACCGTCAGCGACACGTGCTGCGCGGCCTCGACGAGGTAGCGCTCGACGCGGTTCCACCGGGCGCTGCGGGCGAGGGCCGAGCCGACGCCGCGCACCCCCTGCGGCGGGTAGTGCATGGCGCGCACGGCGGCTTCCGCCTCGGCGGCGGAGGACACCATCGGCACGATGAGGTTCTGCGCACCGAGGTCGAGCACCTGCTTGATGATCACCGGGTCGTTCCAGGGCACCCGCACGAGCGGCGTGATCGGATACGCCGCGGCGACCTGCAGCTGCACCTGCAGCGTGTCCAGCGTGTTCGCGGAGTGCTCGCCGTCGATCAGCAGCCAGTCCAGGCCGGATCCGGCCGCGATCTCGGTGACCAGCGGACTGCCGGTGCAGGCCCACAGGCCGATGAGGGCGCGGTCGGCGCCGGCGAGACGCTCGCGGAAGGTCGGGTTCAGACGAAGCGGCATTCGATCACTCCCATGGGGCCATAGTCGCAGCGCACCTCGTCACCGCGCGAGACCCACATCGGCCGGGTGAAGGATCCGGCCAGGATGATCTCGCCCGCCTCCAGGCGCGCGCCGTGCTGGTGGAACTTGTTCGCGAGCCAGGCGACGCCGGTCGCCGGATGGCCGAGCACGCCCGCGGCGACCCCGGTCTCCTCGATCTCGCCGTTGCGGCTGAGCACCCCGGGCACCCAGCGCAGGTCGATCTCGTCCGGGCGCTTGTGCACGTCGCCGAGCACCATCGCGCCGTAGGCCGCGTTGTCGCTGATCGTGTCGACGATCGTGCGGCCCTCCAGCTCGATGTGCGAGTTCAGCACCTCGAGGGCGGGCACGGCGTAGTCGATCGCGGCGAGGGCGTCCTCGAGTGTGCAGTCGGGGCCGGCCAGCGGCTCCTTCAGCACGAACGCCAGCTCGACCTCGATCCGCACGTTCGAGAAGTGATCGAACGGGATCTCGGATCCGGACGGGTACACGGTGTCATCGAACATGACGCCGTAATCGGGCTCGGTGATGCCCGTGGCCTGCTGCATCGCCTTCGAGGTGAGGCCGATCTTGCGGCCCACGAGCGTGCGGCCCGCCGCGATCTGGGCGTCGCGCCAGACGCCCTGGATCGCGTACGAGTCCTCGACGGTCGCCTCCGGATACCGTGCGGTGATGCGCGGGATCACACCGTGGGTGCGGTCCGCCTCGGCCAGCTCTGCGGCGAGCGCGGTGATGGTTTCTGCGGGGAGCATGGGGACATCCTCTCGTGTGCGTGGGGCGTCGTGCCGCCGGATCCGCGGGCACAACGCAGGGGATCGCGGCGGATCGGGCGGGATCCGGGCCGGGATGGGCGGATCCTCCTGCGTTGTGCTCCGACGGGTCGGCTGTCGGCCGTCGGCCCGGGGCGGAATGCGGGCTTACAGCTGGTGGCCGAGCTTGTACTCGCCCTGCTTCCACTCCGGCATGGCCTCCTCGTCGGCGGCGCGGGTGTAGCTGAACCCGTCGGCGCCGATCGTGACGGCCATCTCGCTGGAGTCGGTGCGGGCGACGACCGGCTGCGGGTTGCCGTCCAGGTCGAGCACGAGCGACGCGTCGGTGTACCAGCTCGGCACGACGGGGTTGCCCCACCAGTCGCGGCGCTGGTTGTCGTGCACGTCCCAGGTGACGACCGGGTTGTCCGGATCCCCGGTGTAGTAGTCCTGCGTGTACACCTCGACGCGGTGCCCGTCGGGGTCGCGCAAGTAGAGGTAGAACGCGTTCGACACACCGTGGCGGCCGGGGCCGCGCTCGATCGCGTCGGAGCGGCGCAGCGCCCCGAGCTTGTCGCAGATGGAGAGGATGTTGTGCTTCTCGTGCGTCGCGAAGCACACGTGGTGCATGCGCGGGCCGTCGCCGCCGGTCATGGCGGTGTCGTGCACGGTGGGCTTGCGGCGCATCCACGCGGCGTACACCGTGCCCTCCTCGTCCTGGATGTCCTCCGTGACGCGGAAGCCGAGGTCCTGCATGTACTTCACGGCGCGCGGCACGTCCGGGGTGACCTGGTTGAAGTGGTCCAGGCGCACCAGCTCGCCGGGGATGTGCAGGTCGTAGCGCCAGCTCATCCGCTCGACGTGCTCGGTCTGGAAGAAGAACTCGTACGGGAAGCCCAGCGGATCCACGACGCGCACCGAGTCGCCGATGCCCTTCACGAAGCCGTTCGGGTTGCGACGCACGTCGCAGCCGAGCTCGGTGTAGAACGCGACGGCGAGGTCGAGGTCCTCGGGCGTGCGCACCCGGTAGCTGAACGCCGCGACGGCAGCCACGGGGCCCTTGCGCAGCACGAGGTTGTGGTGGATGAACTCCTCCGTGGAGCGGAGGTAGATGGTGTTCTCGTCCTCCTCGGTCACGTACAGGCCCAGCACGTCCACGTAGAACACGCGGGATGCGGCGAGGTCGGTGACCACGAGCTCCATGTAGGCGCAGCGCAGCACGTCCGGCGGCGCGGCGACCGGGGTCGCGATGGGGTTCGAGGGGTGGATGGGCGCCTCCTGGCTGGTGTAGAAGCCGGAGGAGGTGAGCGTCATGTCGGCGCGGTTTGTCATGTCAGCGTCCTTGCTAGATGTTCTGATCTCGGGATCCGGCTCAGCGGGGGTCCGGGTCGTCGATGTCGGTCTCGGTGTGCACTTCCTGCTTGCCGAACGTGGGGTTGTGCGGGGCGCCGAGCGTGATGTGCACGCTCTGCTGGTCGGTGTAGAAGTCGATCGAGCGGTAGCCGCCCTCGTGGCCGAGGCCCGACGCCTTCACGCCGCCGAACGGGGTGCGCAGGTCTCGCACGTTGTTCGAGTTCAGCCACACCATGCCGGCCTCGACGGACTGGGCGAAGTTGTGGCCGCGGCGCAGGTCGTTCGTCCACACGTAGGCCGCGAGGCCGTACTTCGTGTTGTTGGCGAGGGCGAGGGCGTCCTCGTCGGTGTCGAACGGGGTGATCGCGACGACCGGGCCGAAGATCTCCTCCTGGAAGATGCGGGCGTCGGGGGAGACGTCGGCGAACACGGTCGGGGCGACGTAGTTGCCCTCAGGGAAGCCCTCGGGGCGGCCGCCGCCGGCGACGAGGCGGCCCTCGGTCTTGCCGATCTCGACGTAGCTCATCACCTTGTCGTAGTGCTCGGGGTGCACGAGCGCGCCGACCTCGGTCTTCGGGTCGTGCGGGTGGCCCACGACCACGCGCCGGGCCTGGGCGGCGTAGCGCTCGACGAACTCGTCGTACACGTCGCGCTGCACGAGGATCCGGGATCCGGCCGTGCACCGCTCGCCGTTCAGCGAGAAGACGCCGAAGATGCACGCGTCGATCGCGACGTCCAGGTCGGCGTCGGCGAACACGATCGCGGGGCTCTTGCCGCCGAGCTCCATCGACAGGCCCTTGAGGAACGGGGCGGCGTTGCCGAAGATGATCTGGCCGGTGCGGCTCTCGCCGGTGAACGAGATGAGCGGCACGTCGGGGTGCTTCACGAGGGCGTCGCCGGCGTCCTCGCCGAGGCCGTTGACGAGGTTGAATACGCCCTGCGGCAGGCCGGCCTCCTCGAAGATCCCGGCCCACAGCGACGCCGACAGCGGCGTGAACTCGGCGGGCTTGAGCACCACGGTGTTGCCGGTCGCGAGCGCGGGGCCGAGCTTCCACGACTCGAGCATGAACGGCGTGTTCCACGGCGTGATGAGGCCGGCGACGCCGATCGGCTTGCGGTTGACGTAGTTCATCTGCTTGCCCGGCACCTTGAACGCGTCGTCCGACTGGGCGACGATCAGGTCGGCGAAGAAGCGGAAGTTCTCGGCGGCGCGACGGGCCTGACCGAGCGCCTGCGTGATCGGCAGGCCGGAGTCGTAGGACTCGAGCTCGGCGAGGCGCGCGTCGCGGGACTCGACGATGTCGGCGATGCGGTGCAGCACCCGCGAACGCTCCCGGGGCAGCATGCGCGGCCAGGGGCCCTCGTCGAAGGCGCGCTTCGCGGCGGCGACGGCCTTCTCGATGTCGGCCTTCTTGCCGGCGGCGGCGTGCGCGTAGGTCTCGTTGGTGACGGGGTTGAGCACCTCGAAGGTGTCGCCGTCGATCGAGTCGACGAACTCGCCGTCGATGTAGTGCTGGATCTTGGTGGGCAGATCGGCGGGGGTGTATGCCTCGGTCATCTTCGTCCTTCCGGGGTGGTGCGGGTGTGGGTGAGGTCGGGTCCCGCCGACGGTGGCGGGCACGGGGTTCAGGGGTGGTCTTCCGACGGGATCAGGAGCGCTCCCGCTCCGCGGTGTCGTCGGCGTGGCGGGCGGCGAGGAACGCATCCAGGGTGCGCCAGCGGTGGTTGCGGGCGGCGAGTTCGATCTCGAGCGGATCCGCTCCCGTGCGGATCAGATCCAGGATCTGCAGGTGCTCCTCGACGGAGTGCCCTGCGCGGCCCGGCACGAACGCGAACGTGGACTCGCGGATCCCGCTGAGCCGGGCCCAGCCGCGGTGCACGAGATCGAGGATGTGCGGATTCGGGCACGGCTCGAACAGCACCGAGTGGAACTGCCGGTTGAGCTCGGTGAAGCGGTGCGCGTCGAAGTTGCCGAGCAGCCGGGTCATCCGGTCGTTGACCTCGACGGCGCGCTCGAGCGCCTCGTCGTCGAGCAACGGCGCGGACAGCGCGGTCGCCGCGCCCTCGACGAGGCCCAGCGTCTGCATCGTGTGCGCGTACTCGCTCGCGTCGACGAGCGAGACGCGCGCGCCGACGTTGCGCTCGAAGGTCACAAGGCCCTCGGCCTCGAGCCGGCGGATCGCCTCGCGCACCGGGACCACGCTCATGCCGAGCTCGTCGGCGATCGTGCCGAGCACGAGCCGGTAGCCGGGACCGAAGGCGTGCGACGCGATCCGGGCGCGGATCCAGGCATACGCCTGCTCCGACTTGCTCCCGACCAGGACGTCGGTCATCATGCGCCGGTCCCGCCCGCGTGCGCGGCGTCGTACTTCGCCCGCCATTCGGCGTTCATCGGGAACAGCCCGTCGACCGGATGACCGGCCTCGACCTGCTCGGCGATCCAGGCATCCTCGTCCTCCTGGACGAGCGCGGCATCGGCGACCTCCTCGGCGAGGGCGGGCGGGATCACGATCACGCCGTCGCTGTCGCCGACGATGATGTCGCCGGGCTGCACGGCCGCGCCTCCGCAGGCGATCGTCACGTCGATGTCCCACGGCACGTGCCTGCGGCCGAGCACGGAGGGGTGCGCGCCCTGCGAGAAGACGGGCAGGCCGATCTCGGCGACCGCGGCGAAGTCGCGCACCCCGCCGTCGGTGACCACGCCGGCCGCGCGGCGCGCCTTGGCGCGCAGGGCGAGGATGTCGCCGAGCGTGCCGGTGGTGGCGTCTCCGCGGGCCTCGATCACGATGATCTCGCCCTCCTCGACCGCATCGAACGCGCGCTTCTGCGCGTTGTAGCCGCCGCCGTGGCTCTTGAAGAGGTCTTCCCTCGCGGGCACGAAGCGCAGCGTCTTGGCGGTGCCGACGATCTTGGAGCCCGGGATGTTCGCCGAGACGCCATCGATGAAGCAGGCGTGCAGGCCGCGCTTGCGCAGCTGGGCGCTGAGGCCCGCCGTCGGCGCGGAGACGAGCTTGGCACGCAGTGCGGGGGAGAGGCCGGACGGTGCGGGAGCCGGCGCGGGTGCCGGGGCGGGCACGGTCGATGCGACCGGCGCGAGACCGGCCTCCTCCCGCGAACCCCAGGCCTCGGCACGCTGCAGGTCGTCGACGGCGGGAAGGGATCCGACCGCCGGGTCGAACGGAACGGTGCCCTGGGTGACCGTCGTGCGCAAGCCGCCCGAGGTGAGGGTCTTGGAGGAGTGCGGCGCGTCGACCTCGACCACGACGACATCGCCGGGCACGATCACGCTGGATCCGGCCGGGGTGCCGGTGAGGATCACATCGCCGGGCTCGAGAGTGAAGTGCTGGGACAGGTCGGCGACGAGCTGCGGCAGCGGGAACAGCAGGCCGCTGGTCTCGTCGTCCTGACGCAGGTCGCCGTTCACCCAGGCGCGCACGCGCAGCTGCGCCGGGTCGACCTCGGCGGCGGGGATGAGGTCGGGGCCGAGCGGGGTGTAGCCGTCGCCGCCCTTGGAGCGGACGTTGGATCCCTTGTCGTTCGCACGCAGGTCGTACAGGCCGAGGTCGTTCGAGGCGGTCACCCAGGCGACGTGCGACCAGGCGTCCGCGACGCTGACGCGGTGCGCGGACGTGCCGATGACCAGGGCGATCTCGCCCTCGAACGCGAGCAGTTCGGTGCCGGCGGGGCGCTCGACGGTGGCGTCGGTGCCGGCCAGCGACGAGGCCGGCTTGAAGAAGTACGACGGGGCTGCAGGAGTGCGGCCGCGCTGGTCGGCGCGAGAGCGGTAGTTGAGGTGGATCGCGATGATCTTGCCGGGCCGGTCGATCGGTACGGACATGGGCGCCTCCTCGCGCTGCGGGGGCCAAGGCGGGATCCCTTGGCGTCGTATTCGAAATCGTATATCATTAGGTCTGGCCCGGCAAGACCGGATCCGGATCCCGTCCCCCTTGCCGAGGGCGGCACGGCTCCCGCCGGCCACGACGACGTCGTCATCAGAAGGAGAACGCAATGTCCGCAGCATCCGACCCGGGCTTGACGCCCACAGGAACCATCGCCTCCAGCGCCGATCGCCGGCGCGTGGTGTTCGCCACCGTCATCGGCACGACCGTCGAGTGGTACGACTTCTTCATCTACGCCTCGGCGGCCGGGCTCGTCTTCGGTCAGCTGTTCTTCGCCCCGGCCGGCGAAGGCTTCGCGCAGATCCTCTCGTTCATCACGGTCGGGATCAGCTTCCTGTTCCGGCCGCTCGGAGCGTTCCTCGCCGGCCACCTCGGAGACAAGCACGGACGCCGTTTCGTGCTCATGCTCACCCTGGTGCTGATGGGTGCGTCGACCACGCTCGTCGGCTTCCTGCCGACGTTCGCGCAGATCGGCATCGCGGCTCCCGTGCTGCTCGTGCTGCTGCGCATCCTGCAGGGCATCTCGGCCGGCGGTGAATGGGGCGGGGCGGTGCTGATGGCCGTCGAGCACGCCCCGAAGAGCAAGCGCGGCATCTTCGGAGCCTCGCCGCAGATGGGCGTGCCGCTGGGCCTGCTGCTCGCCTCTGCCGTGCTCGCGCTGCTCGCGATCCCGGGCCAGGAATGGTTCCTCGCCTGGGGCTGGCGCGTGGCGTTCTGGCTCAGCGTGGTGCTGATCCTGATCGGCTACTACGTGCGCCGCCGCGTCGAGGAGAGCCCCGTCTTCCTCGAGCTCGCCGAGCGCAAGGTCGAGTCGCGCATGCCCATCGTGCAGCTGTTCCGCAAGCACGCGCTGCTCGTGATCATCGCCGCCCTCGTCTTCGCCGGCAACAACGCGGTCGGCTACATGACCACCGGCGGCTACATCCAGCGCTACGCGACCGACCCGAAGGGCCCGATCGGGCTGACCACCTCCGACGTGCTGTGGGCGGTCACGCTCTCCGGCGTCACCTGGCTGCTGTTCACCTGGATCGCCGGCCTGCTCGCCGACCGCATCGGCCGCCGCACCACCTACATCGCGGGATGGATCCTGCAGCTGGTGGGCGTGTTCCTGCTCTTCCCACTCGTCAACACCGGCACCGTCGGGATGCTCGCGCTGGCTCTCGTCATCCTCACGGTCGGGCTGGGGCTCACCTACGGGCCGCAGGCGGCGCTGTACACCGAGCTGTTCCCGGCATCGATCCGCTTCTCCGGAGTGTCGATCTCGTACGCGATCGGCGCGATCCTGGGTGGCGCCTTCGCCCCGACGATCGCGCAGGCGCTGGTGCAGGCGACCGGATCCACGATGGCCGTGACCTGGTATCTCGCGGGCATGACCGTGATCGGCCTGATCGCGACGCTGCTGCTGCGCGACCGCAGCGGCATCCCGCTCGGGCCGGAGGCCGAGGCCGAGCAGGCGAAGAGCCCGATCTACGGGCTCGCCAAGGCCTGAGGGCGCGATCCTCGAGCGAACGCGGCGTCTGAGGCTCTCAGGCGCCGCGTTCGGCGATCAGCGCGACGATGCCGGCGAGGATCCGTCGTACGCCGAAGAGCAGCGTGTCGTCTGAGCTGGTCTGACGAGGGTTGCGCCATGCCGTTGTGCAGGGACCGTGCGCCGTTCTGCAGGGTCTCGGCGGGGTGCGCGACGGGCCTGAGCCGGATCCGCCGGATCCGCCGGGGTTCCTCCCTGCAGAATGCGAGGCCTCCCTGCACAACGGCGCTCGGGCCGAGGGCCACCGGGCCCCCTGACACCGGGCCTCTGGCAGTGGGCCTCGGCGCCGTGGGCCTCGGCGCCGGATCAGGATCCGAGCGCCTCCCGGATCGTGGCGGCCGAGTGCTGCAGGCGGGCGGCGATCTCGGCGTCGGTGCGGTCCGTCGCCACGTGCACCACCGCGATCGCGGCCGGCCGCTGCCCGCGCACGGCGAGCGGCACGGCCACCGACTGCACCGTGGGGATGACTTCGTCGTGGCTGGTGGCGAACCCGGCGAGCCGGGATCGCGCGACCGCGTCGTGCAGTGCGTCGGGTGCGTCGGCCGGCCAGTCCGCCTCCGGCAGCTGGGCGAGGATCGCCTTGCCGGGGGCGCCGACCGTGACAGGGTGCCGCGCTCCGGGGCGCTGGGCGACGCTCGCGACGGCGTGCCGCGGCTCGACGCTGGCCAGGGTGATGCACTCCGCGCCGTCGAGCACGGCGAGGAAGCACGTCATGCCGAGTTCGTTCGCCACCGCCGTCAGTTCGGGCAGGGCCTCGGCCTGCAGATCGTGCGCCACACCCGCGGCGAGGGCCGCCATGCGTGGTCCGAGGGCGACGAGGCCTGCCGCATCCCGCCCGACCAGGCGGTGGTCCTCGAGGGTGCGCAGCAGCCGGTACGCGATGGAGCGGTGCAGGCCGAGGCGCGCGGCGATCTCGTCGATCGACAGCGCGCCGCGCTCGTCGCCGAGGACCTCGAGGATCCGGATGCCACGGCTGAGTGTCTGCGAGGCGGCGGGCTTCGCGGCGTCAGCAGCCTTCGCGGCAGCGGGGGCCTCGGTCATGGATCCTCCGGTCTTGATCGCACGCGCGTCGTCGGCTAGTCTGTGTTCAATAGTAGAACGCTATGTTCGAATATAGAACGTTTGCGGCCGGCGCGCAAGAGTGCGGCGGGCCCGGACCACGAGCCCGACGGTGCCGTCAGGAAGGAATCGACGACGATGCAGTTCCACCACTATGGATACGTCTCGCATGACCCGCGGGTGCTCCCCGCCGCCGGAACCGGCATCGATCGCCCTGCCGAGCTGCCCGATGAGATGGACGTGCTGATCGTCGGGTCGGGCCCCGCCGGCATGCTGCTGTCCGCGCAGATGTCGCAGTACCCCGGGCTCACCACGCGCATCATCGAGAAGCGCGACGGCCGGCTCGTGCTCGGCCAGGCCGACGGCATCCAGCCGCGCAGCGTCGAGACGTTCCAGGCGTTCGGGTTCGCCGAGCGCATCGTCGCCGAGGCCTACAACATCGGCTGGATGAACTTCTGGGGGCCGGATCCGGAGAACCCCGGCGACATCGTCCGCACCGCCCGCACCGCCGACTACGCCTTCGACATCTGCGAGTTCCCGCACCTGATCGTGAACCAGGCGCGCGTCCTGGACTACTTCGCCGAGGCCGCGGCCGACGGCCCGGGCCGGATCGTGCCGGACTACGGCGTGGAGTTCCTCGGGCTCACCGTGCACGACGACGGCGCCTACCCGGTCGAGGTGCGCGTGCGGTACTCGGCCGGCGAACGCGCCGGCGAGGAGCGCACGATCCGGGCGAAGTACGTGGTCGGCTGCGATGGCGCGCGCAGCGGCGTGCGCGAGGCGATCGGCCGCAAGCATGTCGGCGGGATCTCCGCCCACGCGTGGGGCGTCATGGACGTGCTCGTCAACACCGACTTCCCGGACTGGCGCACCAAGTGCGCGATCAACGCCGAGGCCGGCAACATCCTGCACATCCCGCGGGAGGGCGGCTACCTGAGCCGCATGTACATCGATCTGGGCGAGGTCGCCGCTGACGACAACCACGCCGTGCGCGCAACCCCGATCGAGGCCATCATCGCGAAGGCCAACGACATCCTGCACCCCTACGCGATCGATGTGAAGGAGGTCGCCTGGCACAGCGTGTACGAGGTCGGCCACCGCATCACCGACGGCTTCGACGATGTGGATCCCGGATCCGACGCCTCGCCGCGGGTGTTCCTCACCGGCGACGCCTGCCACACGCACAGCGCGAAGGCCGGGCAGGGCATGAACGTGTCGATGCAGGACGGCTTCAACCTCGGCTGGAAGCTCGGCGCGGTGCTCACCGGACGGGCCCCCGTCTCGCTGCTGTCGACCTACGGCGCCGAGCGGCACCCGGTCGCGCAGCAGCTCATCGACTTCGACCGCGAGTGGTCGAGCCTGATGGCGCGCAAGCCGGAGGAGATCTCGGATCCGCAGGAGCTCGCGAACTACTATCTGGCGACCGCCGAGTTCCCGTCCGGGTTCATGACGCAGTACACGAGCTCGATGATCACCGGATCCGATGCGCATCAGGAACTCGCCACCGGATTCCCGCTCGGCAAGCGGTTCAAGAGCGCCGAGGTGGTTCGTGTGAGCGACGGCAACGTCACCCACCTGGGCCACCACGCGAGGGCCGACGGACGCTGGCGCGTGTACGCGTTCGGCGACGCCACCGGCGCCGGCCTCGACGCCTGGGCGGCCGCGGCGGCGCCGGTGCTCGCCCGGTTCACCCCGGCCGACGGCGACGTGGACGCCGTGTTCGACGTGAAGGCGGTGTACCAGCAGTCCGCCGACGATCTCGACGTCACGACGGCGCCCGCGCTGTTCCGTCCGCAGACCGGGCCGCTCGGGCTCACCGACTGGGAGAAGCTCTACGGCGCAGCCCCGTCGCACTGGTGCAAGACCGACATCTTCGACGAGCGCGGCCTGTCCCGCGACGGTGTCGTGATCCTGGTCCGCCCCGACCAGTACGTCGCCGCGATCCTGCCGCTCGACGCGGTCGACGAGTTCACCGCGTTCCTGGAGGGCGCCTTCCTGGAGGCGTGAGGCGTGAGGCGTGAGGCGTGAGGGCTGCGGCCTGAGGCGCGTGCCCCGATCGCGGGGCGTCGCGCGTCGCGTGGGCGCCTCGGTTCGGGAGGAGATCTCCTGTTCGGGAGGAGCGGATCCGAGGATCTCTCCTCCCGAACGCGGGTTCTCCTCCCGAACCGCGCGGCTCAGGAGTGCACGCGGACAATCCCCTCCGGGTCCGTCGGGATCCGGGTCGCACCGCCGACGACGACGATGCCGCCGGATTCCGGGATTCTGACGGTCAGCAGGCTCGGCCGGCCCACGTGCTCGCCCTGGCGGATCCGCACCACCGCGCCGGCGGGCACGCGGCCGAGCTCGCGCAGGTAGGCGCCGGTCGCCGCGGCGGCGGATCCGGTCGCCGGATCCTCGGTGATCCGGCCGACGGGGAAGATGTTGCGGGCGAGCAGCTCGTCGTCGCCGACCGCGTGCAGCACCGTGATCGTGCCGGTCCAGCCGCGCTCGCGCATGAGTGCCGCCACGGGTGCGGGTGCGAAGCGGAACTGGTGGAAGATCTCCGGATCCCGCAGCACGAGCACCGGATGCCAGTTGCCCGCGAAAGCCTCGCGCACCGGGTACGCGGGATCGAGGTCGTCGGGCAAGAGGCCGAGCAGCTCGAGCAGGCGGGCGAGCACGGCCGGATCCAGCTCTCGCACGAGTGGCTCGACGCTCGTGAACGCGACCTCGACGCCGTCGGCGCGCGTCGATGTCGTGAGCGCGACGTCGCCGACCGGCGTCTCGAAGGTCATGTCGCCGGCGCCGTCGCGTTCGGCGAGCACCACCGCCGTGGCGACCGTCGCATGCCCGCAGAACGGCACCTCCGCGGCCGGAGACCAGTACCGGATCCGAAAGCGGCGCTCGTGCGCGCCCTCGACCCGGCCGAGCAGGAACGCGGTCTCGGGGTATCCGATCTCCGCGGCGATCGCCAGCCTCTCGTCGTCGGTCAGCGCCTCGGCGTCCAGGACGATGCCCGCCGGGTTCCCGCCACCCGGCGCAGCGGAGAAGGCGGCATAGCGGAGGATCTCGGGGCGCGTGCTCATGAGCTCGAGC
>JAFDWM010000210.1 GCA_018268455.1 Actinomycetota bacterium
GGGCGAACTGTTCCGGGTTGTTCGTGAGGAGCAGCGGTCCGGGCGTCGGCGACGGGACCGCGTCGTGTCGTCCGGGGTCGGGCGAGGCGGGCAGACCGCTGGCCGGGTGCGGGGCGGGGCCGCGGACGAGACCGTAGACGCCGACCCCGATGAGCAGAAGCAGGACGAGGGCGGCGGCGAACGCGAGCACGAAGGTTCGCCTGCGGGGGCGGTGTGTATCTGGCTGCATGAGTAACCTCCCGGTCCGGCGAGCCGATAACCAGGAGGTGCACCCCACCCACCACGGGTCGGGGTCAACCGGCCAACGCCCCGAGCGAGCGCAGGGATGTCGTTGAGCGGGCGTAGCGGACGCGGGTGAAGAACGTGGTGGTCTCCGCGACGACAGCCTCGACGCGTTCCCATTCCGCCGGAGTGAGGTCAGCGGCAACCTGGGCGGGGTCGTACTTCTCGGTCCACCCCGACAAGTCGTCCCAGAGCCCGACCAGGGCACGGGCAGGGAGCATCGGCGAGAGATGCGCACGCGGATGCTCGGTCACCGCTGGCGCCTTGATGCTCCCGTGACCTTTGACGCGCGCGACGGCCTCGGTCGCCAGCTGCTCCAGGTCCGCGGTGCGGGCGCTGGCGTTAGCGCGGACTTCCGCGGCGCTGGACGCGGCCTGCTCGCGGACCAGCTCCTGCTGGCCCGCGTCGGCTGCGATCCGGTCCAACTCGGCCAGGGACAGGGCGGTGTTCATCCGCAGATGCGCGCCATGCACCTTCCCGCCCGCCTCGATCCGCGCGACCTCCTCGGCCGCCTGGGCGCGGATGTGCTCGGGCTGGGCGGGGTCGGCGGCGAGGTCCCGAAGCCGGCCCAGCCGCTCCAACGTCGTGTATGCGGCCCGTCCGGTGACCAACCGCGCAGCCTGGGCGCGAGCGTCCCCCGTGGCATGGTGCGACGGTGCCGCCAAATTGGCGGCACCGTCTTCGCCGCCGTCAGCCGCCGTCTCCGGGGCGGTGCCGAATCGGGTGGCGGCCTGCCGACGGGCCGCGTCCTCCGCCATCACCGCCTTCAGCTCCCGATATAGCGACTCGGCCTCGAGCAGGTTGAGAGGCTTGTGCAGCATGTTGTCGTTCTGCTCCGCGAGGAGCTGGCCGAGTCGGTCGCTGACCCCGGAACGCACCCACACGTTCGCCGTCCGGTGCCCGAGACGGCGGAGCGCTTCCAGTCGGCGACGTCCGCACACGAGCAGGCCGTCCGGGGTCACCGTGATCGGTTGCAGCAGCCCCTCCGTACGGATCGACGCGGCGAGCGCGTCGATGTCACCAAGATCGACCCGATGCCGGGTGCCAACCCTGATGGACGCGAGCGAGCGTTCCAGCTCGATGTGCCCGGGGCTACTCGCGGCCACGAAGGTCACCACCGTCCGGCGCGGCCACCACGATCTCCGTCGACAGCGTCTCCTCGGTGAGGAGAGTGCGGAGGGGCTCGCCGGAGATGAGGCGGTGCAGGACACCGCGCCCGGCCTTCGTGTGCACCAGGAGCGGATCCGGGGTGCCGAGCACGATCCGCAGCATCACCAGCCAGGACGCCGACGGCAGGTCCAACAGCGCACGGGCGTGATAGTCGCGACGCAGCGACTCGAACGCCTGCGACCTCGACGACGACTCCGCGAGCCGGGTCACGATGTGCTCGACCCCGGCACGGGCGGCCTCCGACGGCCACCCGAGGAGATGAAACAACGCGATCGCATCCTCGACAGCCTGCCGAACGAGGACCGATGTTTCGGCGTCGCCCGAGTCGCCGTCGAACGGTTCGTTTGCGGTGATGCGAAACGCCGGGTGGTAATCGGTCAGCGGGTTCTCCCGGTCGCTGAACCGCTCCGCGTCGTGGTGGACCGAGAACTTCTTCCGCCTGGCCTGGTGCACGGAGCACAGCAGCCCGGTCGCGCGCTCCTCTGCGATGCAGGTGACCTTGACCGCTCGGGT
>JAFDWM010000211.1 GCA_018268455.1 Actinomycetota bacterium
CGTCGCCCGTGCGATACCAGCGCTCGCCGTCCGGATCCGTCGTGAAGGCGTTCGCGGAGAGCGCCGGATCCCCGAGGTAGCCGTCCGCGAGCACGGGACCGGCGATGCGCAGCTCACCGTCGACGGAGGAGACGCGCACGCCCTCCAGCGGCACGCCGTCGTACACGCAGCCGCCGGCGGTCTCGCTCGATCCGTAGGTGCGCACGATCCGTGCGCCCAGGTCTGCCGCGCGCTCGCGCAGCGGGATCGGCAGCGCCTGGCCGCCGAGCAGCAGTGCGTCGTACGAGCGCAGTGCCGCGCGCACGCGGGCGTCGCCGGCGGCGTCGAGGAGCGTCGCGAGCTGCGCGGGCACGAGCGAGACGTACCGCGCGCCGGCGCCCAGCCTGGCCGTCGCCGCGACGAACGCGTCTGGTGTGAACCGCCCCGCCAGCACGACCGGATCCGTGCCGGCCAGGTGTGCGCGCACCAGCACCTGCAGCCCCGCGACGTACCCGGCGGAGAGCGCGAGCAGCCACTGCCCGGATCCGATCCGCGCGGCTGTCGCGGCGGCGCTCGCCCGCAAGGCGCCCGCGGAGAGCACCACTCTCTTGGGCATCCCCGTGGATCCCGAGGTGGCGATGACGACCGCCGTGCCGTCCGGCACGACGTCGCCGGCATCAGGCGCGAAGCCGAGCGCCAGCGGCGCCGCACCGTCGAGCGCCCCCGGCACCGCGGCCCCGACCGCGTCCGGATCCGCCCCGTCGACGGCCCGCAGCCTCACCGTTGGCCGCCCGTTCCACCCGGTTTCGCAGCGAATCCTGTCGTCACGGTCAGTAGTGCCAGGGGTACGGCGACCAGTCGGGCTCGCGCTTCTGGAGGAAGGAGTCGCGGCCCTCGACGGCCTCGTCCGTGCCGTAGGCGAGGCGCGTGGCCTCACCGGCGAATACCTGCTGGCCGACCAGCCCGTCGTCGACCGCGTTGAAGGCGAACTTGAGCATGCGGATCGCCGTGGGCGACTTGGTGAGGATCGTCCGGGCCATCGCGAGCGCCTCGCGCTCGAGCTCGGCGTGCGGCACGACGCGGTTCACGGCTCCCGCCTGCATCGCGCGCTCGGCGGAGTACTCCTCGGCGAGGAAGAACACCTCCCGGGCGAACTTCTGCCCGGTCTGACGGGCCATGTACGCGGATCCGTATCCGGCGTCGAAGGATCCGACATCGGCGTCGGTCTGCTTGAACCGGCCGTGCTCGGCGCTCGCGATCGTGAGATCGCACACCACGTGCAGCGAGTGCCCGCCGCCGGCGGCCCAGCCGGGGACGACCGCGATGACCACCTTCGGCATGAACCGGATCAGCCGCTGCACCTCGAGGATGTGCAGCCGGCCCGCGCGCGCCGGGTCGGCGACGGCCGCCTCGTCATCGGAGTACTTGTAGCCGTCGCGGCCGCGGATGCGCTGGTCGCCGCCCGAGCAGAACGCCCAGCCGCCGTCCTTCGGGCTCGGCCCGTTGCCGGTGAGCAGCACCACGCCGATCCGCGGATCCTGCCGCGCCGCGTCCAGCGCCCGGTACAGCTCGTCGACGGTGTGCGGGCGGAACGCGTTGCGCACCTCCGGCCGGTCGAAGGCGATGCGCGCGATCCGTCCGTCGGTGGAGACGTGCGCGGTGATGTCGGTGTACTCCCCCGCTCCGGGCGCGAGCGTCCACTCGGCGGGGTCGAACAGGTCGGAGACGGGCTTCTCGGTCACGGATCCACCCTATTCCGGGTGCGTCAGGAGCGCCGCGCTCACGCCTCGCGGGCGAGGCCGAGCTTGCGATAGGCGTCGAAGAGGAGGCCGACCAGGATCCCGCCGAGCACCACGGTCAGCACGATGTTCACGATCTGCACGACGTCGCTGCTGGACGTGCTCGCGGCCCGCATGCTCTGCACGAGGTCGGGCGCGATCACCGCGTTCTGCCAGACCAGCATGATCGCGCCGA
>JAFDWM010000212.1 GCA_018268455.1 Actinomycetota bacterium
CCCGCCCGACGCGTTCGAAGCCGCCCTCACCGCTGCTACTCTCACGGAAGCAGCCTAAACACCCACACCCCGTGTCCAACATCCGGGGGCAAGGCCCAGTTCGCCGAACGGGAGCAGGATCCCGCGCAGGGTGCGGGTGGCGGGATCGTAGGAGAAGTTCACATCGTCGGTCATGCCGGTACCTCCTGGGTGGTCGTGGTGTCGGTGCGGGTGGTCGGCCCGAACGTGTCGTTGGGTACGGCGGTGAGGTTGGACCTGTTGACGCGGATTTTCTTCCCGGGCGTGAGCGTGGTGAGCGCGTGCTCGAATGGGGCGAGCCAGTACTCCAGGTCATCGATTACCTGGTTTCGGGATCCTTCCTGCGTAACGTAGGTGAGGGAGGATGTCGCGGTGGAGCCGTCGAGGTAGGACACGGGAAGGTTCGTCTGGTTGGCGATGTCGATGCGGGCGGCGTTGCGGCCCTTATCGAACAGGTCGGCTTCCACGTCGCCGTGCACTTCGAGGGCAAGGGATGCGGGCAGGAATCCGACCGCGCCGTTCTCGCTCGTGCGCGCTGCCGACCACGCGGAGACGTAGGCTTTAGCCTCACTCTCGGTTACGCCGTTGTCCTGTACCTCGTGGAGCACGATGAGCGGGATGGGGTTGCGGGCGCGTCCGACCCAGGCTTTTTCCATGTGCCGCCAGCCGCGGATCGCGTCGCGGGCGGTGACGAGCAGACCCTCGTCGGGGCCACAGATGAGGAGCACGGCGTCGGGGTCGGTGACGGGGGTTCCGTTGACCGCGATGCCGGTTGGTGATTCGTCGGCGAACGTCCAGCGGGTGCGGGGCACGCGCGCTGCGGATGTGATCGTGTCGCCGGTGCGGTCGAGCGCCCAGAGCGCCCAGCCGGTGAACATGAGGTCATCGAGGGTCCAGGCGGTGCGGTGCCAGACGGTCTGGACGGTGCCGGTGTCGGTGAGCCAGCCGGGCTGCGTGGTGTCGGCGACGAACTCGCCCGCCGCGTTCGTGGTGCCCTGTTCGATGGGGAGGTCGGAGAGGCGTCCGATGATGACGGCGCGTGCTTTCTTGACCGGCGATACGGTCATCGCTACCTCACGGGTTACGGCGTCGTCTGCTGCGCCGCCGTAGATGTCCTTGTAGACGAGGGCTTGTAGCTCGGGCGCGGGTGCGTATGGGAGCACCGGGAGGGGCGAGAGCACGTTGTGCGCCGTGGCGGGAGCACCGAACAGGAGCTTCGAGAACCAGGACATGACCGAAACTCTAACCTTTCTTGTAGGTTTCCTACCGCAACCTGTGGATAACTTTGTTGTTATCCCATGACGATGGGGGCGAACGATTCGCCCGCACCGGGGTCCGGGAGCGCGTAGACGGCGGCGAGCACGGCTTCCAGGGGCGTCACATCGAACTCCGGGGTCGTGGCGGGCGCGCCGAACAGCACGGCACCGGCAGACACGCGGCGCACGGCACCCGCAGCGGCAGAGTCCAGCGGTGCTTGTGCCCAGTGCCGGGCGGATCCGTGCTTGAGCGTGTTGATGAGCTTGGTCGTCGCGACTTTCTTCTCAGCGAACCGGAGGGGCTTGGTCTGCGGGCGGGGCCGTGCTTGACGCATGAGCTGCTGGATGATCTCTTTCTCCTGCGGGCTGTCGTCGTGCACGATGGGGAGTCGGGTCTGTTTCCAGAGCCGCCAGAGCACGCCGGGCATCCCTGCGTTGCCTTCCTGGTGGTGCACGAGCTTGAATCCGACGCGGGGCGGGGCGGCTTCGGTGTCGCCGTCGAGGACCCAGGCGGTGCGGGCGAGGTCGCCGCCCTCGTCGGGCAGGTACCAGGCGACCGCGACGGAGGTCCAGAGGCCGGACGGGTGCACGGCGAACGCGAGCGCGAGCGGTTCGATGCCTTCGGGCACGTCGCCGGGCTGGAGCGTCGCGCCCCATTCGGCGCCGAGCACGAC
>JAFDWM010000213.1 GCA_018268455.1 Actinomycetota bacterium
GGGAGACACGGTCAATCTGCCGAACGGATGGGGCACCATCACGTGGGAACAGGTCTCCGCTGAGGACCCGGTCAAGCGGTTCGCGTCCCTGCAGATCCAGCACGATCCGAGCAGCGCATGGGTGCTCGGCTTCGCAATCCTGGCTCTGGCAGGGCTCATCACGGGGCTGCTCGTACCTCGCCGACGCCTTTGGGTGAAGGCCCAGGCGGGGCCCAACGGGGTGCGCATCGAGTACGCGGGCCTCGCACGCGGTGATGACCCTCTGCTGCAACGCGCGGTCGATGATCTCGCTGCCCGGCATGCCGCACAACTGACCCAGAAAGAAGTGATCAACGACGCGAAGTAGCGCGCCTGGGCGGCGGACGAGCTATTCAGAGAGCGGGCTGAGCCTTGGGGGAGTGCTCAGACGTATACGCCACGGTCTTCCATGAACGCCACGGGATTGGTGTACTCGCCGTCGATGTAGACCTCGAAATGCAGGTGGCAGCCGAATGAGCGGCCGGTGTCACCGGCATACGCGATGACCTGCCCGGAGCTGACCCACTGCCCGCTGTCCACGAGGATGCCTCCAGGCCGGATGTGGGCGTATCCGGTACTGACGCCGCCACCATGCTGGATCCGGATGTAGTTGCCGTAGCCGCCGTTGTCGCCGGCGTAGTCCACGGTTCCCGAGTTCGCGGCGTAGATCGCGGCCCCGCAACCGTTGGCAAGATCCGCGCCGTAGTGGTAGCTGGACGAGCATCCCTGGGGGCCGCAGTCAGGGACTCGGGGGCCGTAGCTGGAGCTCCGTGCGCCACCGTGCGGGCGAACCCACCCGCCGGCCCCGGAGGTTCCCCCACCTCCGCCGTTGCCTCCACCATTGGCTGCAGCCTCCGCAGCCTCGCGGGCGCGGCGCGCTTGTTCTTCCGCCTCACGCGCCGCAACTCCCGCCTGATATCCGGCGACGGTCTGGGTGGTGCTGTCGCGGAGCGCGGCGAGCTGCGCCTTAAGGGTCTCCAGGTTCGAGGACTGCTCCTTCAGCGCCGCTTGCGCCGCCGCTGCAGCTTCCCGTGCGGCGATCAACTTCTGCTCGGCCACCTTCTGAAGGCGGTCGCGTTCATTACGAGCGATCTTCGCCTGGTCGGTAAGCGATTGTGCGGTGTTGCGGGCAGCGATCGCGGTGTTGTAGACCGACTGGTTGTAGCCGAGGAACTTGTCCATCGTGCCGAGTCGTGTCAGGAGCTCATCGGTGTTGGCGCCGGAGTCGGAGAAGAACAGTTTGAGGGCGGTGTCGTCTCCGCCGTCACGGTTGAGCTGCGCAGCCACCCTCGCAGCTTGAGCCGCAGCGCTGTCGGCGATCTCTGTCTGCTGGTCTGCTTGAGCCTGAAGATTCTGGGCTTTGGTGACCGCAGCGAAATGGGCCTGCTGTGCAGCATAGAAATCGTCGGATGCCGTCTTGGCGGCAGCTTGTGTGTCTGCGACCCGCTGCGTGAGGGATTGGATCAGTCCTTCGATCCTGGATACCTCGGCAGCTTTCGCGGCTTCGTTGCTCTTCGCGGCCTGCACGTCGTCCCAACTGGGGTAGGACGCGGCATAGGCGACCGGAATGCCGGGGCCGACGCCGAATGCGGCAAGTGCAACCGCACTCAGCGCTCCGAGACCCAGTGCGTTTCGGCGGCTCACCGACAGCCTCCATAGAGACTTACTCTCTGCCGGCGTCGGTGCGCAACCGCACTCGTCGGCCGCGGATGCGCTCGCGCGCGCCGTACTCGGACTATTCATGCGGCCCTTCTGCCAGGACGACCGTTGACGCCGCGACGACACCTGCGACAACGGGCGAACGGACGAGTCGTGGTTCAACGTGGGTGACCTCTCCATAGTCGCCTGGGGTTCCCCCGGATCCGCGACGGCTCGCCTGGCGCGCCCGGATCACCAGTCATCCGTGAGCGGCAT